>JBEKLU010000069.1:0-28367 GCA_050010035.1 Roseiarcus sp. | reverse complement strand
GACGTCGCGCCGACATAGGAAACCGGTCCGTGGAAATGCGCGCCGATCGGCGCGCCGGAAAGGCCGGAATAGACGACCGTCCAGGTCAGCGTGTTGGCGCTCGTGTCCAGCGTCGCCTCGACGTGCCCGGTCGCCTTGCTGTCGTTCGACGGCACTTCCTGCCCGCCGACGAGATCGGCCTGGAAATTGAGCGTGTCGGCCAGCGCGATCGACCCCGTCTCCGTCAGCGCGAGGATCGCGAGCGCGGCCAGGCCCGAGCGCAAGAGGCGATTCAAGCCAGCGCCCCGGCTCCGGGCTTCGAGGCGGGAGAATGGGAAGCAAGGGGACGAAGATCTGCGAGCGAACGAACCCGCCTGGTCATAGGCCTCAGTTGACATCCTATCCTCCCCTGGATCGCGCGACGCCCGCTGCAACGACCTTATCGTGATTTGCCCGAATGACCTATCGCCGTTTCCACGCGGAGCAACCTCCACCGGCCCGCGGAGACGACTTTAGAAAACGAGCCAAGCATACAGGAACAAAGTGTTGTTGCCCGCCGCGTTGTGCATGCCTCCCGCGCCTGAAGTTCCAATCAGTCCGTCGAAGTTCGACGTCCCGCCGTAGAGTTGCAGGTACTGGGTGTACTGGAGGCCTATGCGGGCGTTGTAGGTCGAATAAGGCCATGGGCTGCCGTGGCTGAACGGCAGATAGGCGACGTCGAAGATCAGGCCGTTGCCATTGGGGCTGTTGTTCAGGCTGTTTCCTCCGTAGGCGGCTCCATAGAGCAGCGCGTCCGACGTTCCGGAAACGTTGAAATAGCCCGCCGACAGGCTGTACGTGTGATCCCACACGAACGAAGCGTTGGCCTTGAAGCTGTTCAACCGGTTGTTGAGGTTGGACGCGCTCTGATTTGGATTATTTATGTTGGCGCTCGAGTTAAGCCTCTGATACTCGATGATATCAGTCAATTTCACGGTGACGCTGTATTTGTCCCCGTCGTATTGGTACTGCGAATCGAAGCCGATGTCGGTGTAGTCGTCGAAGCCGAAACCGAACGTCTCCCCCGGGATCACCTGCCCATACATCCCGAACGTGCCGATCATCAGGTAGTGGTCGCCCCAATGCGGCTCCAGGGCGAGTCGCCAGTAGGGCGCGACGCCATTCAACAGGTCCGGCGTCGCGCCGGGCTGCTCGCCGAGCCACTCGAGGCCGGTCTTCGAAAGGCCGCTATATCCCGTCAGTTCGGCATAGAGCATGTCGTTCCAGAATACGTACGTGCCGGCGCCGAGGACCTGCTGCCCCCAGCCGCTCTCGATATGCGTCAGCGGCGGCGAAAAGGCCGGAGCGATCGACGAGAGGATCTGCGGGAAGCCGAAGGCCGGCGTGGTGTTCCAGACGTCCTGCACCGTCGGCGTATTGTTGACGTCGATTCCCCAGAAGCCGTCCTGCCCGAACGCCTTGAACGGGGTGACGTAGCGCGCGTCCGACGCGTCGAGCGCGAGGCTCCCGGTAACGGGGTTGGCGGTCACCTGAATGAACGTGCCGAGATTGCCGTAAATATTGCCGGCGAGGAAGCCAGTCACCTGTTGCGTGACGAAGTTGTCGTTGGCCTTTAATCCCGGGGGCGGGGTAGCCGTACCGCTTGGAGGATCGTACGCCGACTGCGTGTGCGTGAAGGTCGGCATCACCATTACCGCGACGGGCGGATACTTGGCGTCGCCGCCCTGCATCGTGTAGCCGCCGAGCTTGAAGCGCCGGCCGAACGGCGTCAGTTCGGGAAAGGCCGTGTGGCACGCCGCGCAGGGCTGGCCGGTCTGGCGCGCGAAGCTCGGGACGGCCGAGGCTGGCTCGATCGTCAGCAGCGACGCCAGCGACAGTGCCGCGAAAAACAGCAGCGCGGCGGCGGCGGATGCGAGTCCGCGAGGCGCGCGCCCGGCCCCAAGTTCTGTCTTCGAGCCGGCAATTCGCCCCAAACGCCCCATCTCTGACCCCTGCCGCCGATATGAAACTCGCCGCAGCGCGGGGGCCGTCGCCCGGTCCCCGCGCCGCGGAAGAGCGCCACGATTCGAAATCTAAATTCAATTGTTGCGCCCATGCAAGCGCAACATGGTTTACGAACCGTAAACTCGGCTCAGGCCTTCTTCACCCACAGCTTGCACCAGCCGGTCGGCGCGATCGTCCCGGCCACCGATTTGCACGAAGCGGGGGCGACGAACAGGTTGCATCCGTCGCACTGTTTGCCGTCCTTCGGCGAGGCCTGGTAGCTGACCGCCGACTGCGGCAGCCCGGCCGCCATGGCGGAGCGCGCGCCCATCGCCAGCAACGGCGCCGCGCCCGCCGCGGCGAGCAGCACGGTGCGACGATTGACGCTCTTGACGTTCAGGTCTTTCATCATGGTTTCCTTTCGACGGAAGTGGATATCGGGGCGCCGACGACGCTCTCGTGCGGCGTAAGCTTGCAGTAATGAAAACACAATCCGGCGGCGAGCTCAACTGGCGTTCGCCCACTTGCATTTTCGCAGGCGAACTCATTCACCGGATCGAGGAATAGCAAAATGCGTCCAATCGTCGCGGCGCCGGCGCGGCGCGCCGAAGGAATCGCGATTGCGCCTGCGCTCGCTTTCGCAGGCTCGGCGTGCTAACGGCCTCGTTTCGCCGAGGGCCGCGCCCTCGAGGCGTTCGGACGCGATCGAGCAAGACGATGAGCGACATATTTCAGGAAGTCGACGAGGAAGTCCGCCGCGACAAGGCGGCCGAATTCTGGAAGAAGCACCAGTACCTGATCATCGGCGCGGCGGCCCTCATCGTGCTCGCGACCGCCGGCTATCGCTTCTACGAGAACCGCCGCCTCGCGGCCGAACAAGCGGCCGGCGCGGCGTTTCAGCAGGCGCTGGCGCTCGATCGCGCCGGCAAGGGCGCCGAGGCGGACGCGGCGATGGCCAAGCTCGCCGCCGACGCGCCGCGCGGCTACCGGACGCTGGCGCGCCTGGCCGAGGCCGCGATCCTGGCCAAGAGCGATCCCAGGAGCGCCATCGCCGCCTACGACGCGCTCGCCGCCGACGCTTCGATCGGCGCTTCGTTCCAGCAGCTCGCCCGCCTGCGCGCCGCCTTGCTGCGCCTGGACGCAGGGGAGGCCGGCGCGGCCAAGGCCGCGCTCGAGGAGTTGGCGGGAAGCAGTGGCGTCTATCGCAACACCGCGCGCCTGGCCCTGGGCGTCATCGCGCTGGACGCTAGGGATTATGAGGCCGCCGGCAAATGGCTCGACCTCGTGGCCGCCGACGCGGAAGCGCCCGAAACGGAAAAACGCAGCGCCGAGAGCCTGCTCGGGCTGGTGGCCGCCAATCGCCCGGCGGCCAAGTGACGCGACTTCGGCGTGAGCGGATGGCGGGCAGCCCCTCATCCGGCCCTTCGGGCCACCTTCTCCCGCAAAGCCCGTCGAAGACGGGCGTCCTTCGGACGCCCTATGCGGGAGAAGGGTTCGCGCCGCTGAGCCCCTCGCCCGCTTGCGGGAGAGGGGTTGGGGTGAGGGGCAGCGGTGGTCTCTGAGAAGTCCATGAGCGCCAAAGTCGCCATCATCGGACGCCCGAACGTCGGCAAGTCGACGCTGTTCAATCGGCTCGTCGGGCGCAAGCTGGCGCTGGTCGACGACCAGCCCGGCGTCACCCGCGATCGGCGCGAGGGCGAGGCGCGGCTCGGCGATCTCACCTTCACCATCATCGACACCGCCGGCCTCGAGGAGGGCGACGGCGCCTCGCTCGCCGGCCGCATGCGCGCGCAGACCGAGGCGGCGCTCGCCGACTGCGACGCGATCCTCTTCCTCATCGACGCGCGCGCCGGCGTGACGGGCTCGGACCGGCATTTCGCCCAGGCGGTGCGGCGGGCCGGCAAGCCGGTCATCCTGATCGCCAACAAGGCCGAGGGGCTCGCCGGGCGTCAGGGCGCTTACGAGGCCTTCGGCCTCGGCCTGGGCGATCCCATTGCGTTTTCCGCCGAACACGGCGAGGGCCTGGGCGAACTCCACGAGGCGCTCGCCGCCGCGCTGCCGCGCGCGGCGCGGGACGACGCGGACGAAGGGGAAGAGCCCGCGCCGCTGAGCCTAGGCGAGGAGGAGGACGGCAGCGAGGCCGATCCGACCAAGCCGTTGCGCATCGCGGTGCTGGGCCGTCCGAACGCCGGCAAGTCGACCCTGCTCAACCGCATTCTCGGCGAGGAGCGCCTGCTGGTCGGGCCCGAACCCGGCCTGACGCGCGACAGCATCGGCCTTGAGGCGAGCTGGCGCGACCGGCGCTTCAAGCTCTTCGACACTGCCGGGCTGCGCCGCCGCTCGCGGGTCGTCGAGAAGCTGGAACAGCTCGCGGTCGCCGACGCGCTGCGCGCGGTGCGCTTCGCCGAGGTCGTCGTTCTCCTGCTCGACGCGACGATTCCCTTCGAGAAGCAGGACCTGACGCTCGCCGATCTCGTCGAGCGCGAGGGCAGGGCGCTGGTGATCGGCCTCAACAAGTGGGACCTCGTCGAGAACAAGAGCGCCAAGGCCCAGGAGCTGCGCGCCGAGGCCGACCGGCTGCTGCCGCAACTCAGGGGCACGCGCGTCATTCCGGTTTCGGGGCTCACCGGCGCGCATGTCGACAAACTCTTAGAAGCGGTGATCGCCACGCACGAAGTCTGGAACGTGCGCATCTCCACCGGGCGGCTCAACCGCTGGCTCGCCCCGGTCGTCGACGCGACGCCGCCGCCCGCGGTCTCCGGCCGCAGGGTGAAAATCCGTTACATGACCCAGCCCAAGGCGCGCCCGCCGTTCTTCGTGCTGTTCGGCAATCACGTCGATAGCATCCCCGAGAGCTACAAGCGCTATCTCGTCAACGGCCTGCGCGAGACCTTCGGCCTCTTCGGCGTGCCGATCCGATTGTCGATGCGCTCGGGCGGCGAGAACCCCTACGCGCCCAAGCGCAGGCGCGGCTAGCGGTCGCGCGGCCCTTCCGGCGGCGGCGCGCGTGTGGCACAATTCGGCGGCCCGAAGGGAACCCCCGCCATGTCCGACGATCATCCGATCACCATCAAGCCGGCGAAGGGCCGCGTCGTCGTGCGCTGGCGCGGCCGAACGGTCGCCGACACGGCGCGCGCGCTGGAGCTCCGGGAACATACGTATCCGCCGGTCCTGTACATTCCTCGCGCCGACGCCGACATGAGCCTCTTCAAGCGCAGTTCGCTGGAGACGGTGTGCCCCTACAAGGGCCGCGCCAACTATTTTTCGCTTCGCGCGGGCGAAGACGTCGACGCCGACGCGGTCTGGACCTATGAGAGCCCGAAGCCGGGAGTCGCGTCGATCGCCGGCCATCTGGCTTTCTATCCCGACAGGATCGAAATCACCCACCAGACGATTTGAGCCGCCCATGTCGATCGAGGAATTCAAATCCGCCCGCGATTTTCTGCTCGCGCTTCGTGACAACTATCCCGCCGCCAAGGCCCGCTTCGCCTGGCCCCGCTTGGAGCGCTTCAACTGGGCGCTCGACTGGTTCGACGGCGAACTCGCTCACGGCGAAGCGGGGACGCGGCCGGCGCTGAAGATTCTCGCGGCGCAGGCCGAGACCTACTCCTTCGCCGAGCTCTCGCAAGCCTCCTCGCGGCTCGCCAACGGCCTGCGCGCGCTCGGCGCGAAGCGCGGCGATCGCCTGCTGCTGATGCTCGGCAACGTCGCGCCGCTGTGGGTTTCGATGCTGGCGGCGATGAAGCTCGGCCTGGTGGTGATCCCCGCCACGCCGCAGCTCGCCGGCGCCGACATCGACGATCGGCTGGCGCGCGGCCGCGCGCGGCTCATCCTCGCCGACGGCGCCGACGCCGGCAAATTCGAAGGACGCGGCGAGGATGTTCTGCGCATCGCGGTCGGCGCGGCGCCGAGCGGCTGGCGCGACTACGCCGCGCTGCTGGGAGCCAGCGCGCATTTCGAGCCGGACGGCCCGACGCGCGCCGACGATCCGCTGCTGCTCTATTTCACTTCCGGGACCACCGCGCGCCCCAAGCTCGTGCTGCACAGCCACGCCAGTTACCCGATCGGCCACCTCTCGACGATGTACGGGTTGGGCCTCAGGCCCGGCGACGCGCATCTCAACATTTCCTCGCCCGGCTGGGCCAAGCACGCCTGGTCGAACTTCTTCGCGCCGTGGAACGCGGGGGCGACCATTCTCGCGCTCGCCGGGCGCTTCGAGGCGCGCGCGGCGCTCGACGCGCTCGTCGAGCACGAGGTCGCCTCGTTCTGCGCGCCGCCGACGGTGTGGCGCCAGCTCGTCCAGCTCGATCTCTCCCAATGGAAGGTCGCGCTGCGCGAAATCAGCTCGGCGGGCGAGCCGCTCAACCCGGAGGTGATCGAGCAGGTGCGCCGCGCCTGGGGCCTGACGTTGCGCGATTCCTACGGCCAGACCGAAACGACGATGATGATCGGCAACTCGCCCGGACAAAAAGTCGTCGCCGGCTCGATGGGCCGGCCGCTGCCGGGCTATCGCATCGTGCTCGTCGACGCCGACGGGCTGGAGTCGGACCACGGCGAAATCGCCTTGCCGCTCGCCCAGCGCCCGCTCGGCCTGATGCGCGGCTATCAGAGCGACGAGGGCGAGCTGGTCGCCATCGAAGGCGACCACTACCGCACCGGCGACGTCGCGACGCGCGACGCCGAGGGCTACATCACCTACGTCGGGCGCGCCGACGACCTGTTCAAATCGAACGACTATCGCCTCAGCCCATTCGAGCTGGAGAGCGCGCTGATCGAGCATCCCGCGGTCGCCGAAGCCGCCGTCGTCCCGGCGCCCGACGCCCAGCGCCTGACGACGCCCAAGGCCTATGTCGCGCTGGCCGAGGGCTGCGCTCCCGACCGCGCCACCGCGCTGTCGATCTTCGCTTACTTGCGCGACCGCCTCGCGCCCTACAAGCGCGTGCGGCGGATCGAATTCGCCGAGCTGCCGAAGACGATCTCGGGAAAAATCCGCCGCGTCGAACTGCGCCAGCGCGAAGGCGCGCTCGCCGCCAAGGGCGAGCGGGCGGCGCGGGAGTTTCGGGTGGAAGATTTTCCCGAACTGGGGTAGGGCGGGCGCCGTCTCCTTCGCCGCCCTCCGGACCCTGCAAGGCTTTGCACGCCGAAGCCAAACATTTCCAAATTTGCGGCCTTTTTCTCCAAATATTTCCAAAGATTCCTTCGTCCATTTTGTGGGAAATCAAAGGCTTGCAGGAGGGACAAGGCGGCTTTCGTCTTCCTGCAAATTTCTTGCTCCGGCCCGCCGTCGAACGCTTGCGCCGCCGTCCCGCCGGCAGGGCGGCAGGGCGACGAACATTATTAATAGCATAGCACGACTTTCGTTTTTTCAGAACTGAAATGGCGAGGCGAGGAAACGCTTCCGTGCTCATCGCTTGGCGACAGCGCTGAAACTCGCCTGGCCCCTCACCCTGCCTCTCCCCGCGAAGGGCGGGGAGAGGGGAAGAGAAGGCGCCGCGCGCCCCTCTCCCCGCAAAGCGGGGAGAGGCAGGGTGAGGGGCCGGGCGATTGGCCGCAGGCTTCGAAAATGTGTGAATCCTCTAGCCAAGGGCGGAAGGGGCTTCGTTCCCTTGCGCGGCGGCGCGCTCCAGGTTGAGCGCGAGCAGGCGTTGCAGCGCGTCTTCCGTCGTTATGTCCTCCGGCCAGCCGTAGGCGCTCGCCACCGCGCGGTCGAGCGCGTCGTGCGCGTCGGCGAGCCAGCGCGGGCGCTGGTTGTAGAGGTTGGTCAGCGTGCGCTCCTTGAGCCTGGCCGCCGCCTCGACGCTCTTCGGCAGAATGCGGTCGGGATAGCGGCGCGGCGCCTCGCCGGGCGCGGCGGTCGGCGTCGCCTCGGGGACGATGTCGACGAGATCGGGCGGATTGAGCCAGGCGCGCCGGAGATCGTCGAGTTTCTTCGCCGCCGCGGCGATGCGGATCGCGCGCAGGTCGGCGGCGTAGTCGGCGGCGGGAATGTTCGGCGTCAGGCCCTCGGGGAAAGGGAAGGTTTCGAAGGTGGTGGTCGGGGTGTACGTTGGATCATTACCCGATCCGATCCAAGCACCGCGTTCAAGTGACCAAGCTTCGTGAAATCTGGAACTCAACAGGCCAAAAAAGTAATCGTCGTCCCGTGCAATCGCGATGACAAGGTTGTCGGGGACGACAACCGACTCGAGCCAAACGAAGAATCTATGGCGGGATACCTTTGGCGTGGCTAAGTATCGCGCTCTTCCCGCGATCGCGTGGCGAAGCCCGCTGCGCGTTTCCGCAAACTGCCACCAGCGTTCGCGATAGAGCTTCCGCTTGTTATTCGACCTCGCCGGCTTAACGAATTCGACGGCATGTCGAAAAGGCGCTTCGTAAAGCGCTGCACTTCGCTCATCGAGATCCGTGAAATCGATCACCCAACCCGGTTCGCGTGACTGCGCAATGTCGCCCCCGCTAACAATCGGTCGGAGAACGTCGGAATTGCTTTTTGCGTTCGGATTGAGCGGACACGATAGCCAGTCAATCGCTAGCGCGCGCTTGATTTCGAAAGGCGCGCCCTTTGTGACTCCTTGGAATGATACGCGGCGACATTCTGGCAGAGCTTGCGCGCGCGTCAGGTCTGCGGCGTTTGAGGCGAGGTCGGCGTGTATCCGGTCGACGGGCGCGCCATCCACCCGGCGTTCAGTTGGGTCGCCTTCCGCGAAGCACACGAGGGACACCCGCACCGCCGCGCCCTCGACGGTCCAACCTTCATCGCTCCACGCCTCGAAGATCGCGTTCTTCTTTGCGATCGGTTCAAGAACCTTCCGACTGGCGCCACTGCGGATCGAGTTCGTCGCCACGAGCCCGACGCACTTGGCGCGGCCGGCTTGCAACGCCTCCCACGCCTTTGCGAACCAATAGCAAACCAAGTCGGCCTCGGCGGGCACGCGGCCTTCGTAGGCGCGAAACAGCGCCTCGACCGTTTCGTCGCCGAGCCCGCGCCGCATGAGCTTGCCGCCGAGAAACGGCGGGTTGCCGACTATGAAATCCGCCTCCGGCCACGCCGCCTCCTTGAACCCGCCCTCGCCCGCCCGCGTCAGCAGCGCGTCGCGGCATTCGATCGAGTCGAGCTTGCGCATCACCGGACGCGGGTGATGCGAAATGCCGTTGCGCACGCGCCACTGAATGTCGCCGATCCAGATCGTCGTGCGCGCCAGTTCCGCGGCGAACGGGTTGATCTCTATGCCGTGCAGAATCTCCGGCGCGACGCGCGGCACGATCATGCCGAGGCCGAGCGCCTCGCATTCGAGGATGGCGCGATATTCGAGATTTTTGACCGCCTGCAGCGCCAGATAGAGGAAATTGCCCGAGCCGCAGGCGGGATCGAGGATGCGAAGGGCGCAAAGGCGGTCGATGAAGGCGTCGCGTTTGGCTTCCGCTTTGGCGCGCGCGGCGTCGTACTTCTTGCCCAGATCGCGCCTCGCCGCGCGCCCGCCGCCGGCCTGCGCTTCGTTGACGGGCGCCATGATCTTCTCGATCTCGGCCTTCGCCGCGTCCCACTCGCGCCTGAGCGGGCGCATGACGACCGGCTCGACGATGAGGGCGATTTTTTCGGGATCGGTGTAGTGCGCGCCGATCTGCGCGCGTTTGTCGGGATCGAGAAAACGCTCGAACAGGGTGCCGAAAATCGTCGGATCGATGAGGCCCCAATCGAGGCTGGCGGCGGCGAACAGCAGGCTGATTTCGCCGTCCGCCAGCGCCAGCGGCGCGCGCCCGTCGAACAGGCCGCCGTTGAACGGGGCGATGTCTTCGAGGTTGAAGTCGCCGCCGTCCTTCATGTCCTCGAACAGCCTGTTCAGCCATTCCTTCGCCTTGGCGGGCTTTCGCTCGGCGGTTTGCAGCAGCTTCTTCCACACGCCGTTCGGCAACAGTCCGACGCTGTCGGCGAAAAAGCAGAAGACGAGCTGATTGACGAAGTGCGCGACCGCCTCCCGGTCGGGATTGCGGTGCTGCAAGCGGTCGGAAATCGTCTGGAACTTGTCGGCGGCTTCCTTGGTCAATTTGGCGCGCGTGTGTCCCGAACGAAGCGCCTCGGGATCGTGGAACACGGCGCGAAGAATGGCGAAGTTCTTCGGGTCGGCGAGGTCGTCGAGCTCGAATTCGTATTGCGCGGGAACCTCGTTGGTCCAGCGCGTCTCGATGCGGAAGATGTGCGTGTCGCAGGCGACGTGCAGCGGCGGGTTCTCCAGCGCCGCGGCGTAGCGGGTGAGCTGTTCGAGCGCCTTGTCGAGATCGCGCTTCTTCTTCTTGTATTCCCAGGCGAAAAAACCCTTCTTCCAGACGTCGGCGAAGCCGTCGCCGCCGCCGGTCTTCAAGACGCCTTTCTCGAAAGTGAAATGGTCGCCGGCGGGATCGTCTTCCGCCGGGGTCGGGTGATCGAGGAGCCGGCAGAGGTCGAGAAAATGCTCCTGCGCGGTCGCGCGCTCGGTGAGCGCGACCGGCTTCCATTTGTGGATGAAGTCTTGCGGGGTCATGCGGCCGACGGCGGTGAACGATCGAACCGGTTATCACGATTCGTTCGCCCCGCATAAAGGCCGAAATCGTCTCCCGCTCGGCGCTACGGCATTCACACATCTAGTCGACAGCGCGGAAACTCGCCCCGCCCCTCACCCTGCCTCTCCCCGCAGGCGGGGAGAGGGGAAGAAGGGCGCCGCGCGCTCACCCTGCCTCTCCCCGCAGGCGGGGAGAGGGGAAGAAGGGCGCCGCGCGCTCCTCTCCCCGCTCGCGGGGAGAGGTTGGGTGAGGGGCCGGGCGATTGGCCGCAGGCTTCGCAGATGTGTGAATCTGGTAGCCCGCTCGGCGGGAGAGGACGAAGGCGCGAAGCGCCGCTCACATCTGGGTCAGCGTGCCGTGGCCGTTGGGGGTCTTGATCGACTCGCACGTGCCCTTGGCGACGTATTTCCAGTGATGCGGGTCGTAGTCGACCGTCGAGGTGCCGGCGCAGGTCGTGCCGGCGCCGGCGGCGCAATCGTTCTTGCCGGCGAGCGCAATGCCGTAGCACTTGTCGGCGCCCGGCTGCATCGGCGCGGGACCCGCCTTGGCGGCGGAGGCGAGCGCCAGCGCGACGGCGAGCGAGCCGGCGAGCGAGGCGGCGGTGAAGGCGGTTCTGGCGTTCATGGGCGTTGTGTCCTCTTTGAAAAGAAAAGGATTTTCGTTGAGCGTCGGTTGTCGCCGCGCCCGCCGGCCGAACCTCTCGGCCGTGCATTGGGTCTTTCGCCGCGCCGGCGCCGAGGTTACCGGCGCGCCGTTCACGAACGCGTGAGCCGCGCGCGGGCGGCGCGCCGCCGCCGACTTGCCCTTTGAGCGCCGATCGGGCCATAACGCGCGGCGCGCGGCCGCTCGCGCGTCTCGTCGATTCGCCCGCCCCAGCCGCTTAATCAGAGTTCACAGCCCATGCGTCTTTCCCGCTATTTCCTGCCGATCCTCAAGGAAACGCCGAAGGAGGCGGAGATCGTTTCGCACCGGCTGATGCTGCGCGCCGGCATGATCCGCCAGGAGGCGGCGGGCATCTACGCCTGGCTGCCGCTGGGCCTGAGGGTGTTGCAGAAGATCTGCGCGATCGTGCGCGAGGAGCAGAACCGCGCCGGCGCAATCGAACTCCTGATGCCGACGATCCAGCCGGCGGAGCTGTGGCGCGAGTCGGGCCGCTACGACGATTACGGCAAGGAGATGCTGCGCATCCGCGACCGCCACGAGCGCGACATGCTGTACGGACCGACCAACGAGGAAATGGTCACCGAGATGTTCCGCGCCAACGTCCGCTCGTACAAGGATCTGCCGCTCAACCTCTATCACCTCCAGTGGAAGTTCCGCGACGAGGTGCGGCCGCGCTTCGGGGTGATGCGCTCGAGGGAATTCCTGATGAAGGACGCCTATTCCTTCGACCTCGACGCCGACGGCGCGCGCCATTCCTACAACAAGATGTTCACCGCCTATTTGCGCACCTTTTCGCGCTTCGGCCTCACCGCCATCCCGATGCTCGCCGACACCGGCCCGATCGGCGGCGACCTCTCCCATGAATTCATCATCCTCGCCGAGACCGGCGAGAGCGAAGTGTTCTGCCACAAGGACTTTTTGACGTTCGCGCCGCCGCCCGAGACCATCGACTTCGACAGCGCCGGCGCGATGCAGGGCGTCGTCGACCGATGGACCTCGCTCTACGCGGCGACCTCGGAGAAGCACGACGCGGCGGCGTTCTCGGCGATCGATCCCGATTCGCGAATTTCGGCGCGCGGCATCGAGGTCGGCCATATTTTCTACTTCGGAACCAAGTACTCCGAGCCGATGAAGGCGGTCGTCAACGGCCCCGACGGCAAGGAGCGTTGCGTGCACATGGGTTCCTACGGCATCGGCCCGAGCCGCCTCGCGGCCGCGCTGATCGAGGCGGGCCACGACGAAGCGGGCATGATCTGGCCCGAAGCGGCGGCGCCGTTCGCGGTCGGCCTGATCAATCTCAAGGTCGGCGACGCGACTTGCGACGGCGCCTGCGCGCGCATCTACGCGGCGCTCGGCAAGGCGAACGTCGATGCGCTCTATGACGACCGCGACGAGCGCCCCGGCGCGAAGTTCGCCGCGATGGACCTCATCGGCTTGCCCCATCAGGTGATCGTCGGGCCGAAGAGCCTCGCCGAGGGCAAGGTCGAGATCAAGAACCGCCGCAGCGGCGAACGCGAACAGGTCGGCGTCGAAGCCGCGATCGCGCGGCTGGGCGGGATCGCGTGAGGGAAGCGATGGCGGCCGATCCCCCAAGCCCCTCACCCTACCTCTCCCCGCAGGCGGGGAGAGGGGAAGAACGGCGCCGCGCGCTCCTCTCCCCGCACAGCGGGGAGAGGCAGGGTGAGGGGCTTGGGGGATTGGCCGCCATGGCGCCCATAGCATGACCGCCGCCGCCCTCGACGCTCCTGCCGCGCTCGCCGCGCCGCTCGGCGCCCGGCCGTTCTCGGCCTTCGAGTGGATGGTGGCGCTGCGCTATTTGCGGGCGCGGCGCGCGCACGGCTCGATTTCGGTGATCGCCGGCTTCTCCTTCCTCGGCATCGTGCTCGGCGTCGCCGCGCTGATCGTGGTGATGGCGGTGATGAACGGCTTCCGCCACGACCTGATGGAGAAGATGATCGGCCTCAACGGCCACATGTTCCTGCAAGGGGTCGACACGCCGCTCACCGACTACGACGCGGTGGCCGAGCGCGTGGCCAAGGTCCCCGGCGTGACGCTGGCGCTGCCGCTGGTCGAGGGCCAGGCCTTCGCCTCGACGCCGTTCGGCTCCTCGGGCGTGCTCGCGCGCGGCATTCGCGAAGCGGACCTCAAGCGGCTGCCGGGCGTCGGCGCGCATATCACGCAAGGCTCGCTCGACGGCTTCGACGCCGGCAAGGGCGTGGCGATCGGCGCCAAGCTCGCCGAGCACTTGAGCCTCAGGATCGGCGACAAGATCACGTTGATCGCGCCGCGCGGGGCGCAGACGCCGTTCGGCGTCACCCCGCGCATGAAGGCCTACACCGTCGCGGCGATCTTCCAGATCGGCATGGCGACCTTCGACGGCTCCTTCGTCTTCATGCCGCTTCCCGAGGCGCAGGCCTATTTCAACCTCGACGGCCAGGCCAACGTCATCGAGGTCTACGTCGACGATCCCGACCACATGGACGCGATGCGCGAGCGCATCAGCGCCGCCGAGCGGCGGCCGATGATCGACATCGACTGGCGCCAGCTCAACAAGAGCTTCTTCGACGTGCTGGCGGTCGAGGCCAACGTGATGTTCGCGATCCTGACGCTGATCGTCCTGGTCGCCGCGCTAAACATCATCTCCGGCCTGATCATGCTGGTGCAGGACAAGGCGCGCGCCATCGCGGTGCTGCGCACCATGGGCGCGACGCGCGGCGCCATTCAGCGCATCTTCCTCATCACCGGCGCGACGATCGGCGTCCTCGGCACGGCCTGCGGCCTGGCGCTCGGGCTCGTCGTCGCGCACAACGTCGAGCCGATCCGCCAGGGCCTGAGCTGGCTGATCGGCGTCAACCTGTTCCCCTCGGAATTCTATTTCCTCTCGCAACTGCCCTCGCGCGTCGAGGCGCACGACGTGATCGCGGTCGTCGCGATGACGCTGTTCCTGTCGCTGGCGGCGACGATCTACCCCTCCTGGCGCGCCGCGCGGCTCGATCCGGTCGAGGCCCTGCGCTATGAATGAGGCGACGCCGGCGCTGTGGCTGGAAGGAATCGAGCGCCGCTACGGGCGCGGCGAAACGACGATCGAGGTGTTGAGCGGCGCGGACCTGACGCTGTGGCCCGGCCAGTCCGTGGCGCTGATCGCGCCCTCGGGCGCCGGCAAGTCGACGCTGCTGCATCTGGCGGGCCTGCTGGAAAAGCCCGACGCCGGCGAAGTCCACGTCGGCGGCGCGCCGACATCGGCGATGTCGGACGACAGGCGCACCGCGCTGCGCCGCGTCGAGATCGGCTTCGTCTACCAGTTCCATCACCTGCTGCCGGAATTCTCGGCGTTGGAGAACATCGTCCTGCCGCAGATGATCCGCGGCCTGAAGCGCGCCGAGGCGGCGGCGCGCGCCCACGAACTGCTGAGCTATCTCGGCCTGGCGGCGCGCGAAAACCATCGCCCGGCCGAGCTTTCGGGGGGCGAACAGCAGCGCGTCGCCATCGCCAGAGCGGTCGCCAACGCCCCTCGCGTGGTGCTCGCCGACGAGCCGACCGGCAACCTCGACCCCAAGACCGCGGACCACGTGTTCGGGACCTTGACCGAGCTGGTGAAAGCCAGCCGCGTCGCCGCGCTGGTGGCGACGCACAACCTGGAGCTGGCGGGAAGGATGGACCGGCGCGTGACGCTGCGGGAGGGGCGGGTGGTGGAACTGGGGTAGGGGGTGAGCGGCGCAGGCGCGGCGCGCTCGGTCGCGCGTGCGCCGCTCAACCCGCCGATCCGCAGCAGTGCTTGAATCGCTTGCCGGAGCCGCAGGGACACGGGGCGTTGCGGCGAAGCGCGGCCTGCCCGGGAGACGACTCCTTGCTGAAATCGGCGAGGTGGAGCGTGTCATATTTCTTGAGCGTATTTGCCCAAAACTGTTCGGCGAAGACATGTCCGTCGCCTCGATAGCGATGACCGGTCAAGTGCGTGGGATAGAAATAATGACTGGGATAGATCGTCAGCGGAAATGCGAGCCTTCTCCAGACCTTGGTGATCCTCGCGGGTCCGACGGTTATCCACGCCATATCATTCGTCACCGTCTCTTCCGCCTTGATGTCGTCGACGATCCCCTTGAAGAACTTTGAGCCGGGAACGGAACCGAGACAGCCCGCGGCGATGAGTCCGGGTCTGGCGAATTCGTTCTCCCAGCACGCGAACTCGCTCGGCTCCAACAGCCAGTCCTCCAGCGGCCGCAGGCATCGCGAGTCGGCGTCGAGGGCGATTCCGCCATGCGCGTGCAGGACTTCGTATCGCATGAGATCGGCCACGCCGTTCGGCTCTCGGCTGGACATCGCCTTGATATGCTTGGAATTCACCCAATCGACATCGGAGAGTTCCTTGTTCCCCCAGATCCGCACCTCATAACCGGGGTTTTTCGCCCGCCAGGTGTCGATGCAATTGTCCGGTCGCCGGCCTTCGTCGCCGACCCATATGAAGTGGAGAATCTTGGGAACCTTGGTCATTGACGCTGTCTGCTCGCGACGCTGAGGACCGACACTCTATAGCGCCGAAGAGATCGCCGGCGCCGACAAATTGTTCATTGACCGTCTCGGTCGAAATCGCCCCGCCTGACCTCGCCCGCACATCTGTCGGCGAGGCGGGTTGCGTGGAAAGGGGACGCTTTCGAAGAGAACTGGGAGCTTGGCGCCATTTTTCCTAAAGCCATCAATGCGCCTCAGCGGTCCAAATCGCCTCGTGGGGAGCCATGTCGGAATTGAAAGCGGGGGTGAAGGCTGCGATATCGGCTGGCTTCGCGGCAAATTGGCTTGGGCACAGGCCAACCCGATCGAGCTTCAATTCTATGTCTTCTATTGGAAAAGCAAATCGTCTTGCTCCCAACCCAGCGGCCAATCGATGGAAGCGAGCCAGACCCGCTTCTCGAATTTCGATGGCCGACGCATAATACAAATCCTCGTAGAAGGCGATGCGGTACGCTTGGGCCAATGCAGCGCAGTTTCGCAATACGACTCGCAAGACGACGAGATGATCGACGTGACCGCCGATCGCCATCGGGCAATAGAGCCAAGGCCGGACATCGCTCGGCCGCTCCCCGCCCGCCGCGGAAATCGCGGACATGACCTTGTCGTTGAACAGGGAGGCGTCTTCGACTGAATTCGTGTCGGCATTCGCGAAGGGTTGGCGGCCGCGAACCGGCGCCTCGTCGAGCCCGGCGACGACTTGCCGCAGCCCGACGGATCGGGTGAATGCGAGATCCTCGGCGCGCCGAACGGCGGACACTTTCACGAGATAGAAATAATCGAACGCGCCCACGTGCGGAGGGACTTCGGCGAGATTATGCGGAACGACGAACGCGGAGTTCGAGAAAAACGTGATCGCCGCGCCCGCGCGCCTGCGGCTCACGAACGCCCCGAGCGAAAAGCAAATGTCATCGTAGTGCGGCGACAAGTAGAGATCGTGCTCGGAACCGCCGCCGAACGGCGTCGCATCGCTGTGAGATGTCGCCATCGCCTTCTTACGCCCTCTGGTCGCGCCGAAAGCCGAGCGACCCGCGGGCGTCTGAACGCATGTAAGACTACCACTGACTGTGGAAATCCGTCCAGCGGCTTCGGCCGGGCGGAAGCGACGAAGCGCGCGCGCGAACCGCTCGCCAATCTCGGCCCAAAGGCCGCCGAACGGTTTTCAAGACGCTGAGGTCGCTGCCCAAAGGCAGCCCCGTCGCCTCGCCGCCCGTCGGTCACGCTACGTTCCGCTACGCGTCTCTTCGCGCGACCGACAGTGCGCCTTCCGAAAACCGCGTGAGAAAGGTACAGGGGGACGGGCGGATCAGGTCGCCGTCGCCAGCGCCAAAGTCCCGTCGGCTTCCGGGGTCCGCTTGGCGACGACGTTGCGGTCGACCGCGCCGCGAAGCGTTTGCGCGAGATCGCGGTAGAAATTGACGTCGCTGAAGTACCAGCTATGGGAAAATTCCGCGGTCTTGATCGGATTGAGCGGATCGGGATTGGGAATCGCCTCGTAGCGGAGCGAACAGTCGACGTTGACCGTCGAGGCGGGCGCGCCGGGAGGCAGGCCGATGCGGCCGACCCGGTCCTCGACGCCGGCGCGCTTCGCGTTCGAAATCAGCAGGGCTTCGTCGTAGCGGTTGAAATAATTGGTCAGACGGTAGGCGTGGCCCATCATGCTCTGGGTGTCTTTGTCACCCGAGGCGAAAGCCGAGGCTTCGACGTCGCCTGAGACCATGACGAGCTGACCGAGCATCCAATCCGCGCCGGTTGCGTCGCCGTCGTCCGCGTGGCCGAGCGCGGCGCGCAGGACGAACGCGCCCATCGAATGGGCGAGCGCGTTGACCCTGACCTTGCAGTCCGGGGTTTGCGCCTTGAGCAGCGGCCGCACGGCGGCGTTGACGAGATCGATGGCGGTCTTCGCCGCCGTGTCGAGATCGGGCAGATAGGCGAAGGCGGTCCCGGCGGCGGGCCAGTCGAAGCTGACCAGCGTTGGGCGATACCCGCCGCCGTGCCGCGCCAGACCGTCCGCGACCGTGTCGCTCCACGTCGCGGCGGCCGACGAATCGACGTTGAAGCCGTGAATGAGGAACAGCGCGTCGCCCTGCGCGGGGCCAGGCCCGCTGGACGTGAACGTGGCGAGGATCGCCGCGAGCCAGACTCGCTCCGAGACGGCTTGGTTGGGGGCGGGCGCGGCCCCGTCCGGTACGATCAGATAGCGGATCTTGCCGAGGTCGCCGCTGAACGCATTGCCCGAGACGGAGCGAACGGTGATCACGAACTTCGCCATGGCCGGCCTCGCGCGAAGAAGCGGCGATCATCGCAGAGTTCTCGCACGAAGCAATCCCGTCGCGGCGCGTTTGCGACGCCCCGGCCGCCGCCCGTGTTGTGACGCGTCTAGAGGAGCAGCCTCAAACCTGCTCCACCGCCTTCACCGCCTCGGGCAGAAAATGCTTCAGCAAATTCTCGATCCCGTGCTTCAGCGTCGCCGTCGACGATGGGCACCCCGAGCAGGCGCCTTTCATGCCGAGGTAGACGATCCCGTCGCGAAAACCCTTGAAGACGATGTCGCCGCCGTCGCCGGCGACCGCGGGGCGCACGCGGGTTTCGATCAGCTCCTTGATCGCTTCGACGGTCTCGGCGTCCTCGGCGTGGAAGAATTCTTCGCCGGCGGCTTGCGCGCCGCCGTTCAGCGCCGGCGCGCCGGAGAGGAAGAACTCGGTGACGACGCCGAGCACCGCCGGGCGCAAATGCTGCCACTCGCCCTCGGTCTTGGTCACCGAGATGAAGTCGGGCGCGAGGAACACGCCGCCGACGCCGGGCAGCTCCATCAGCGCTTTGGCGAGCGGCGAGCGCTCGGCTTCGGCGAGGTCGCGCGCCTCGAAGGTGCCGGCGTCGATGACGGGACGGCCGGGCAGGAATTTCAGCGTCGCGGGATTGGGCGTGGCTTCGGTCTGGATGAACAAGGCCGGCTCCTCGAATGCGTGTCCGGCCCGCTACATAGGCGCGCATCGGAGCGCGCGCAATCCCCCTCTCCCGTGCGCGGGAGAGGGCAGGGGCGAGGGTCTTCGCTGACCCTCATCCGGCCCTGCGGGCCATCTCCCGGCGAATGCGCAGCATTCGTCCGCTCCCGCGCAGCGGAAGAAGGGAGCGTCCAGCCATCTCATTTTCTCGCGCCGCCCGGTCAAAAAAAGCGGTTCCCACTGCGCACCTCTTGTCGTTAGAGTGGGCCGTCGAGGCAGGGAAGAGTCATGGCCGATTCAACAGGCGCCGGGGCGCGGGGCGCCGAGCGATGAGCGGCGCGTTTCGGCTGAGCCGGGGCGGGCGCGTCGATCGGGCCAAGCCCGTCTCCTTCACCTTCGACGGCAAGAGTTACGTCGGCTGCGCCGGCGACACGCTCGCCTCGGCCCTTCTCGCCAATGGCGTGCATCTCATCGCCCGATCGTTCAAGTATCACCGGCCGCGCGGCATCCTGTCGCTCGGCTCGGACGACGCCAACGGGCTCGTCGCGCTCGACGCCGGCAGGGGCCGCGTCACGCCCAATTTGCGCGCGACGCAGATCGAGCTCTACGAGGGGCTGAGAGCGTTCAGCCAGAACGCCTGGCCCTCGCTCGAATGGGACGCGCTCGCCGTCAACGGCCTGTTCTCGCCGTTCATGCCCGCCGGCTTCTACAACAAGACCTTCATGCAGCCGCGGGCCGCCTGGATGAGCGTCTACGAGCCGATCATCCGCCACGCGGCGGGTATGGGGCGCGCGCCGACCGACCCCGATCCCGATCATTACGCCTTCGAATACGCGCATTGCGACGTCGCGGTCGTCGGCGCCGGTCCGGCCGGCCTGGCGGCGGCGCTGGCGGCGAGCCGCGCCGGCGCGCGCGTCATGCTGTTCGACGAACAGGCCGAATTGGGCGGTTCCCTGCTCGCCGAGACGCGCGCCTCGATCGACGGCGCCAAGGCGGCCGACTGGCTCGGCGCGGCGCTCGCCGAACTCGCCGCCTCGCCCGGCGTGAAAATGCTGCCGCGCACGCAGATCTTCGGCTATTACGCGCAGAACTTCCTCGCCGGACAGCAGCGCCTGACCGATCATCTGGCCGATCCCGACCCTAAGATGCCGCGCGAGCGGCTCTGGCAGGTGCGCGCGAGCCAAGTGGTGCTGGCGACCGGCGCGCACGAGCGCGCGCTGGTCTTCGCCGACAACGATCGTCCGGGGATCATGCTCGCCGAGGCGGCGCGCGCGCTCGCCACGCGCTACGGCGTCAAGCCGGGGATGCGGATCGTCGTGGCGACGGCGCACGATTCGGCCTATCGCGCCGCGCTGGATCTGGCCGAAGCCGGCTGCGAGATCGCGATGATCGCCGATCTGCGCGCCGAGGCCTCAGGTCCGCTTCCCGAGGCCGCGCGCCGGGCCGGCCTGCGCGTCGAGGCCAATGCGGCGATCGTCGGCTCCTACGGAAGCCGGCGCGTCACGCACGCGCTCGTCGCCAAGCGCTGGGGCGACGGGAGGCCCGGCAAAAGCGAGCCGGTCGCCTGCGACGTCGTCGCGATGAGCGGCGGCTGGACGCCGAACGTCAGCCTCTTTTCGCAATCGCGCGGCAAAGTCGTCTTCGACGAAGCGACGCAGAATTTTCTCCCCGGCGCCGCCGTGCCGGATCAGCGCTCGGCGGGCGCGTGCCGCGGCGTCTTCGACCTCGAGGGCGTCCTCGCCGACGGGGCGGACGCGGGCGCCGCGGCGGCGGGCGTCGCGTCGAGCGCGCCGCCGCGCGTCGAAGGCGCGCTCGCGGCGACGGGCGGCGCGCTCGGTTTCGTGGCCGGAGCGGACGGTAAGGAGCGCGCCAAGGCTTTCGTCGATTTCCAGAACGACGTCACCGTGCGCGACATCCAACTGGCGACGCGCGAGGGCATGCGCTCGATCGAGCACATCAAGCGCTTCACCACCACCGGCATGGCGACCGATCAGGGCAAGAACTCCAACCTGAACGCGCTCGCCATCGCCGCCGAGGCTCTGGGCAAGCCGATCGCCGAAGTCGGCCTAACGACGTTCCGCCCGCCGTATACGCCGGTGACCTTCGGCGCCTTCGCAGGCCTCGCGCGCCGCGACATGTTCGATCCGATCCGCCAGACGCCGCTGCACGCGTGGTCGACCCGCAAGGGCGCCGAGTTCGAGGACGCGGGCCTGTGGAAGCGCGCCTCCTATTTCGCCAGGAGCGGCGAGAGCCTCGACGACACCGTGCGGCGCGAATGCTTAGGGACCCGCGCCAGCGCCGGAATCATGGACGCCTCGACGCTCGGCAAGATCGAGGTGGTCGGCCCCGACGCCGCCGAATTCCTCAATCGACTCTACATCAATTCGTTCGGCAAGCTCGGGGTCGGGCGCTGCCGCTACGGCCTGATGCTCACCGAGGCCGGCTATATCTACGACGACGGCGTCGTCATGCGCCTCGCCGCCGACCGCTTTCACATCACCACGACGAGTTCGGGCGCCGCGCGCGTGTTCGCGGTGATGGAGGACTATTCTCAGACCGAATGGAGCGATCTGAAGGTCTGGTTCACCTCGATCACCGAGCAATTCGCCACGATCGCGATCAACGGCCCCAACGCGCGCAAGATCCTCGCGCCGCTGGTGAGCGGGATCGATCTTGCCAACGCCGCGTTCCCGCACATGAGCGTGCGCGAAGGCTTGATTTGCGGCGCGCCGACGCGCCTCGCCCGTGTCAGCTACACCGGCGAGCTCGGCTTCGAGGTCAACGTGCCCGCCGACTTCGGCGAGAGCGTCGTCGAGGCGATCTGGGCCGAAGGCGAGAAGGTCGACGCCGTCGTCTACGGCCTGGAGACGCTGCATATCCTGCGGGCCGAAAAAGGCTTCATCGTCGTCGGCCAGGACACTGACGGCACGATGACGCCGGACGATGTCGGCATGGGCAGGATGGTCGCCTTCTCTAAGCCCGACTTCATCGGCAAGCGCTCGCTGACGCTGCCCGAGATGAAGCGCGAGGGCCGTAAGCAACTGGTGGGGCTGCTGCCGGTCGACCCGAACTTCAGAATAGATGAGGGCGCGCAGATCGTCGCCGACGCGGCGCCGCCGACCGGAACGCCCGCGCTCGGCCACGTCTCGTCCTCCTACATGAGCGCCACGCTGGGACGCAGCTTCGCGCTCGCTCTGGTGGCCAACGGCCGCGCGCGGCTCGGCGAGACGCTCTTCGCCACGACGAATGCGGCCGCGGCGCCGGTCAAGCTCGTCGAGCCGATCTTCTACGACAGGGAAGGGCTGCGCCTTGACGCCTGACGCCGCTATGCCGCAAGCCGAGCGCCGCTCGAGTCTCCAGGGGCGCGCCTTGCCCGACGCCGGCAAGGTCAGGGCCGTCGCCTTGCCGTTCGCGACGCGCTTCGCGTTGCGCGGCGGGCCGGACGTCGCCGGCCCCTTGAGCGCCGCGTTCGGCGCGAGCCCGCCGTTGCAGCCGTTGCGCGCCGCCTGCGAGGGACCGCGCGCCGCGCTGTGGATGGGCCCGGACGAATGGCTGCTGATCGCCGACGACGACGAGGCGGGGCTCGGCGCGAAGCTCGAGGCGGCGCTGGCCGGCGTCCCGCACTCGCTCGTCGACGTCTCGCATCGGCACTGCGCGATCGAAGTGAGCGGCGCCGGCGCGGCGCGGCTCCTCAACGCCGGCGTTCCGTTGGACCTCGACCTTGCGGTTTTTCCGGTTGGCATGGTGGCGCGGACGCTGCTGCTGAAAGCCGAGATCGGGCTGTGGCGGCGCGGCGCGGAGCGCTTCCGCGTCGAGACCGGGCGCTCGTTCGGCCCTTACGTCGCCGCCGTTCTCGATGCTTCGGCGCGCGATCAGGAGCTGTGTTGAGGCGATTCGAGCCAGGGAGCGGCGCCTGATCCGGGTCCTCGAACTCTTCAAGGTCGGCATCGGGCCGTCGTCCTCGCACACCGTCGGGCCGATGAAGGCGGCGGCGGCCTTCGCCGAGGGGCTGGCGCTGAGCGGCGCGATCGAACGCGTCGACAGCGTCGTCGTCACCCTTTACGGCTCGCTCGCCTTCACCGGCAAGGGCCACGCCACCGACAAGGCGGTGGTTCTCGGCCTCAGCGGGGAAAGGCCTGATACGATCGACCCCGATCGCGCCGAGGCGCTGGTCGCCGACGTCGCGGCGCGTAAATCGATCGTCCTTTGCGGGCGGCGCGCCGTTCGTTTCGATCCTCAGATCGACATCCGCTTCGATTATGTGACGGCGCCCAAGCGCCATCCCAACACGCTGGCGTTCCAAGCGCGCGACGCGGAGGGGCGAATCGTCAGCGAGGAGGTTTGGCTGTCGGTGGGCGGCGGGTTTGTCGTTCGCGAGGACGAAGAGCCGGCGGCGGACGCCGCGGACGCCGCTTATCCCCATCCGTTTCGCGACGCCGCCGAGCTGCTCGCGGTTGCTGAAGAGAGCGGTCTGGCGATCGGCGAACTGGTGCGCGCCAACGAGGCGGCGACACGCCCGCGCGCCGAGGTCGACGCCCAACTCGACGCGGTGATCGGCGCGATGTTCGCCTCGCTCGATCGCGGTCTTTCGCGCGAGGGTCCTCTGCCGGGCGCGCTGAAGGTCACGCGGCGCGCCAAGGCGATCTACCAGCGTCTCGTCGCCAACGCCGGGCGCAACGCGCGCGCCGCCCACGAGATCATGGACTACGTCGGCGCCTACGCGATGGCGGTCAACGAGGAGAACGCCGCCGGCGGGCGCGTCGTCACGGCGCCGACCAACGGCGCGGCGGGCGTCGTCCCGGCGGTGCTGCGCTATTACCGCGACCATTGCGCCGGGGCGACGCCCGAAGGACTGCGCACGATCATCCTGACGGCGACGGCGATCGGGGCGCTGTTCAAGATGAACGCCTCGATTTCCGGCGCCGAGGTCGGCTGCCAGGGCGAAGTCGGCGTCGCCTCGTCGATGGCGGCGGCGGGGCTGTGCGCCGCGCTCGGCGGCTCCAACGCGCAAGTCGAGAACGCCGCCGAAATCGCCGTGGAGCATCACCTCGGCATGACCTGCGATCCCGTCGGCGGCCTGGTGCAGATTCCCTGCATCGAGCGCAACGCCTTCGGCGCGATCAAGGCGATCGCCGCCGCCTCGCTGGCGCTGCACGGCGACGGGCGCCACAAGGTCTCGCTCGACAGCGTCGTCGCGACGATGCGCCAGACCGGCGCCGACATGCAGTCGAAATACAAGGAGACTTCGCTCGGCGGGCTGGCGGTGAATTTCGTCGAGTGTTGAGGGAGCGGAAGCTCCACGAGTTACGCAGGCAAGCCGCGGCGGAGCGTCGCCGATGCAACGTGCAATGCGTCGGCTTAGCGCGGGACGCGCGGCCAAACGCATCCGATGCGGCGCGCGCTAAGCTTCGGCCCTTTGCGCCTCAATCGCGTCGGCCCAAGCGCGTCGATCGTAAAGGACAAACCGATATTCGTTTCGGTCTCTCGTGAGAACCGCCAGAGAGTTCGGGAACGCGGGGAGGATTCCCAGAAACTTCGTCCAGCAAGGCTGCACGGATTGTATGTCGGACAGCGCGATCTCGGTCGGGCCGCGCTGAACGTTGCGGATGTGCGTCGCGAAAAAAAAGCCTCTGGTTCGTCAGCCATAACCACCCGCCGACGGTCTCCCACCGCCTCTGCAAGTTGGCCCCTCCGTCTCTCGCGATCCGTTCGCCGGGCTGCAATTCGATTTTCATAGTCGCCCTCTCGTGAACGGCCGCGAAGCTCGGCTGCCTCGCCTCGCCCGAGGACGTGAATTTGCATCGGCCCGTCGCGCGCGCGTCGGAACGCGCTCTCGCTCGATATCGTCGGCGCTCGCGATCAGACTTTCCGCGCTAACCCCGCTCCACCCGCACCCATCCGTTCAGCCCGAGCCGCTCCTGCGGGAGATAGGCGGCCTTGTAGGCCATTTTGCGCGAGCCCTCGACCCAATAGCCGAGATAGACGTGCGGTAGGCCGAGGCGGCGCGCCTTGTCGATGTGGTCGAGGATCATGAAGGCGCCGAGCGAGCGGCGCGACGCCTCGGGGGCATAGAACGAATAGACCAGCGAAAGCCCGTCGGCGAGCCGATCGGTGAGGCAGGCGGCGAGGAGCGCTCCCTCGCCGCGCCGGCGGTATTCGGCGAGCACGCTGTCGATGTGGCTGTCCTCGACCATCATGGAATAATCGAGCAGCGACATGTCGGCCATGCCGCCGTCGGGATGGCGGGCGTCGAGATAGTCGCGAAACAGCGCGTATTGCTCGCCGGTCGGCTTGGCCGGCGTCACGGCGCCGACGATGTCGGCGTTGGCGCGCAGCACGCGCCGCTGGCTCGCGCTCGGGACGAACTCGTCGACCAGCACGCGCACGGAAACGCAGGCGCGACAGTTTTCGCAGGCCGGACGGTAGGCGATCGTCTGCGAGCGGCGGAACCCGGTCTGGGTCAGCGTGTCGTTGAGCGCGATCGCGCGCTTGCCGACGAGGTGCGTGAACACCTTGCGCTCCAGCATGCCCGGCAGATAGGGGCATGGGGAGGGGGCGGTCAGATAGAACTGGGGGGCGTCCCGCAATTCCCGCGTCACGGCTTCGCACTCCTGGAGGCGCGGCAAGGCGACGTAAGGCTAAATCGGATCGCGCCCGACGGGAATGGGTGGGGGCAAAAAAATTTCTCGTCGAAAACTACAGCCGGCGCAGCAGCACCACGTCGGCGAGGATGTCGTGCAGGCAGCGCTTCTCCGCATCGACCAGCGAAACCAGGAAAACCGGCGGGAAGAACCAGCTCAGGTAGAAGAACAGCGCCTGCGCCGCGGCGTTGATGAAGGGGACGCGCGCGCCGGTCTTGTGCATGCGCATCTCCAGGTCCATCGCCCGCATGCCCGGCGTCGCCATCTTCGCGCCGGAGACGCTGAGGCCGTTGTAGAAGAACGCGACGAGCGGGAAGAGCGGCGGCAGGAAGAAGAGCGACAGTCCCAGCGTCAGGATCAACAGCGCGAGCCAAATGAGCCCGGCCAGGAAGCTGACCAGGATGAGGTCGACGGCGAGCGCGAGGATGCGGCGCGTGCGCACGCCCGAAAACGCGTCGGCGCGCAGCGCCGGGGCGTTCAGAACATGGGTCATGGCGGGCCTCCTCGAGCCTTTTGGCGAACGCGCTCGCCACGATGTGGGGCGCCCGCCGGCCAAGTCAAGGGCGCACGCCCAGGATGCCTCCCGGCCGCAGCACCAGGACGATGGCGAGCAGGCTGTATATCGCCACGTCGCGATAATCGATGGCGAAATAGGTCGACCACACCGCCTCGACGGCGCCGACGATGAAGCCGCCGAGGAAGGCGCCGGGGATCGAGCCGACGCCGCCGAGAATGGCGGCGATCAGCGCCTTGAGCCCGAGCGCCGTCGCCGCGCCGTAACCGACCGAGCCGTAGTACATGGTCATGACGTAGCCGGAGAGGCCGGCGAAGGCGCTCGCCAACGCGAAGGTCTGAGCGAAGATCGCCCGCGGGCTGACGCCCAGGAGCTGCGCCCCGAGCGGATCGTCGGCGTAGGCGCGCCAGCGGCGGCCGAAGCGGGTCCTCTGCATGACGGAGACCAGGACGAAGCCGGCGGTGAGCGCGAAGGCCCCGGCGAGCAGCGCGTTGGGCGCCGTCGTGACGAGAAAATCGCCGGCGCGCGCCACGCCGAAGGGCGCGTTGAGGATCGGGTCGACCCAATAGGGCCGATCGCCCTGCGTCAGGCGAAGGAATTCCTGCATGAACAGCGCCAGGCCGATCGAGGCGATCAGCGCCTGCTGGCCGCTCGCGCGATGCAGCGGCTGGAACACCCAGCGGCTCGAAGCGACGCCCCAGAACGCCGCGGCCGACGCCCCGAAGATCAGCGCCACGGCGAGGATCGTCGCGGGCGCTTGCGTCAAGGTGAGCATCGCGCCGAGCGCCGCGGCGTAGCCGCCCGCCGCGGCGATGCCGCCGAAGGCGAGGTTGATGCGGCCGATGAGGCCATAGACCAGCGAATAGGCGGCCGCGAGCAGGGCGTAGACCGCCGCCAGCGGCAGGCCGTTGATCGCCTGCTGCAAGGCGTAGGCGAGGCCCCGCGGCAGCGTCGGCAGGGCGTGGACGTCGCCGAGCGGCGCCGGATCGGCGGCGCGCGCCTCGGGCGTCGCCAGCCAGTAGCGGATCAGCACGTAGAGGCGCGCGTCCGACAGAGGCCCGTCGTCGGTCGTCAGCCCCACCATGTCCTCGGAGCGCTCCGGGCGTCCCGGCGCCTTGAAGCGGCATTCGGCGAAGCGCGTCTCAGCCGGCGCGCCGAGGCCGCTCAGGCGATAATCGACGCGCACGCCGCGCCCGTCGGGGAATTCGCGCTGCTCGAGGATGGCGATCATCGCGCCGGGCGGCGCCAGCGCCGGCAGCGCCATGCGGCAAAGACGCGCCTGATCGGTTTCGACGAGCTTGGCGCAGCCGGCAAGCCCGACGGCTGCGATCGCGACGAACGCCATGACAAGGGTGCGACTCACGCGGGCCGACCGCGCGCGGCGTGGCGCCGCTGCTTGGCGCGGTTGCCGCACACCTCCATCTCGCACCAGCGCCGGCGCTTGTTCTTCGTTTCGTCGTAGAACAGCCAACCGCAGGCGACGCCGCCGCATTGCTTGATGCGCGTGAGATCGGCTTGCGTCAGCAGCGCGACGGCGGAAAGCGCGATCGGCCCGAGCGCGGCTTCGAGCGGGGAGGCGCTGAGCGTCCAGCGCCATGCATAGTGATCGTGCGAGGGGGTGAGCGCGCTGTGGGCGAGCGCGCACGCGTGAAACTCCGTGAGTTCGGACGTCGCGCGCGCCGGCGGGGCCGCGCCCGCCGCGACGGCGCGGAAAATCTCGCCGACGTCTTCGCGCAGCGTCTTCGCGCGGGCGAGCAGCTCGGCGGCGAATTCGGGCCTCGCAGCGGCCTCGGCGCGCAGCCGATCCGCGTCTTCGGGGGCGAGCGCGCCGGCGTGCTCGAGCCAGTCGGCGACGTGCCGGGCTTCGGGCAAGTGGTCGCGATGGGTCGGGAAGCCGCGGCCGGATTCGGTATTGGCGAAATCGAGGGCGAGGACGCCGCCGATCAGCGGCAGGGAGCCGGCGCGGGAGTCCGGCGGCGCAGGCAAAATAACCGGCATTACGACCTTTACAGGTTATGGCGTTCTCGGTAGCTTCGCCATCATAACCGATTATCTCGGTTTAGGAGGTTAACATGAGATCGATCCTCGTCAAAACTCTACCCCTCGTCGCCGCGCTTGTCTTCGCCGGCGCGGCGCAAGCGCAACTCAAGATCGGCGTCGCCGGTCCGATCACCGGCGCCAACGCTTCGTTCGGCGCGCAATTGACCGAGGGCGTCGCGCAAGCCGCCGCCGACATCAACGCCGCCGGCGGCATTCTCGGCCAGCAAATCACGGTCGAACAAGGCGACGACGTCTCCGATCCCAAGCAGGGCGTCTCGGTCGCCAACAAGTTCGTCGGCGACGGCGTCAAGTACGTTGTCGGCCACTTCAATTCCGGCGTGACCATTCCCGCCTCCGAAGTCTACGCCGACAACGGCGTGCTGTTCATCACCCCCTCCGCCACCAACCCGAAGGTCACCGATCGCGGCCTGTGGGACGCGTTCCGCACCTGCGGCCGCGACGACCAGCAGGGCAAGCTGTGGGCCGACCTCGCCCTGACCAAGCTCAAGGACGCCAAGATCGCCATCGTCCACGACAAGACCCCCTACGGCCAAGGCCTCG
>JBEKLU010000068.1:0-28534 GCA_050010035.1 Roseiarcus sp. | reverse complement strand
CACTTGACGACGCTTGCGCGACTTGTCGGCAATCACTGCCGACAAGCCTTCGGGCGCGACGGGCGCCCACTTCTTCGAAGCTCGATTGGTCATTTGAATGGCCTCCAGGGATGGACGACGTCCGTCCCGGAGGCTGAGGTGCAGTCCAAGCGAAGCCCACGCGATCACGCCCAAATCATCAAAGGCGCCGCTCTCGCGAGGAGAACGGCTATCGATGTTCAGGCAAGATCGAGAAAGCCTCCTGCTTAACTCTGCAAAGCTCGCCGGGACCGCTCCGCGCACTCTGGGCCGGAAGCAGTCCAATAAGTTGCCATTTACACCAACCCGTAAGTGTATGCAAGCGTCGGATAACGGGCCAACCGTCGGCCGCAAGTCTAGTGGCGTCAAACTTGTACCACGGCAAAAAAAATCTCTTGACGAGGTCTGCTGTGGGTGCAAACTACCTTCAAATCTTCAGCTCGGCCGGGACGCCCCGGCCGAGCTGAAGATTTGAAGGTAGACTGACGATATTCGATTTCCATGTATGCCCGATGGGCTAAATGGCCCCCGACTTTCCCGCATCGCTGTCGTCGCAGGACTGGCAGGCTTTCTTAGCGGTCGCAGCGGTCTTCGACGGAGTTTCGGATAGCCGCGGGGCGATCAGCCCGCCACGTCCGCGGCTCCGGGCCTGCGGAGGCGGATTCCCTGTAATTCCCTGTTCCACGCTTTAGGGAATTTTCGACTCTCGATTGATAAATCCTCGCTAAATCAGTGCTATAGGGGCGGTGGGAACGGTCTGGCTTCCGCGTATTGGCGAAATTCCCTGATAAATTCCCTGATACCAGGGAATTCTCTCGCCGAGACCGGTTCGCGCGGACTGCGTCCGCCGCCATCCTCATTTCATCACGGTCGAGCGTCGACCGATGCGCCGATAAGTCTCGTGCTGGCGTGACGGCGCGCTCAATTCAACCTCGGATAATTCGTGATGCGCCGAATGCTATGATAGAGCCGCGCCAGGCGCGGGTACATGCGCACGTACACTTCCGAATACAGGCGGTCATAAAGCCGGGCGTTCTGCGCAATTGGCGTGAAGATGCGGCCGGCTCGGCTCATTTGCGCCTGCGCCGCGGCGTGGTCGGGGTACAATCCCGCGCCGACGGCGGCGTTGATCGCGGCGCCCAGACCGGAGGTTTCGAAAGTGTGCGGCCGTTCGACGGCCATGCCGAAAACGTCAGCGGTCAATTGCATGACGCCGTCGCTCTGCGAGCCGCCGCCGGACACTTTCAGACGGCGGATCTTCACGCCGTTGCGCCGCTCCAGCCTCGCCGCCGCCTCTCGTAGCGCATAAGCGATGCCTTCGATGATGGCGCGGTACATGTGCGAGCGGTTGTGCACGTCGCCGAAGCCGATCATCGCGCCCTTGGCCTCGGGGCCGGGAATCTTGACGCCGGGATTCCAGAAGGGCTGAAGGATGAGGCCCATGTTTCCCACCGGAGTCTCCTCCAGCATCCTCTCGAACAGCAGTTCCGGCGCGACGCCTTTTTCCTCCGCCTCGATCATTTCCTTGGCGGCGAAGTGCTCCTTGAACCAATTGACCATCCAGTAGCCGCGCTGGACCATCAGTTCGCTGTTGTAGCGCCCCGGCGCGGCGGCGGGATAAGCGGGGACGAACGGAATCGGTTCGACATAACGATCGTTGCAGGTGTTGACGGTCGCCGTGGTGCCGTAGCTGAGCACCGCGACGTCGGGCGTCCACGCGCCCGCGGCGAGCACCTCGCAGGCCTTGTCGGCGCCGGAGGCGTAGACGGGCAGCCCCTGAGGGATTCCCGTCTCCTCGGCCGCCTGAGCGCTCACCCGCCCCATCGATTTTCCAGCGGCGACTAATTCCGGCAGGAGGTCGCGCGTGACGGCGAACAGCTTCCATTTGAAGTCGCGCGGCCCGGCCCATTGCTGGCGCTTGCTGTCGAAGGGCACATAGCCGACTTGCGCGCCGACCGCGTCGCACAGCCGCCCCGTCAGCTTGAGATTGAGATAGCCCGACAGGAACACGAAGTGTCTTGTCCGGCGCCACACTTCGGGGTCGTCGACGGCGAGCCAGTTGCATTCCGCCTTGGACTGAAAATAGTGGATCGTCTTCTTCTGCCCGGCGGCGCGAACGCCGAGCTCCAGCCACAGCGGCAAGGCCGGATAGCGATTGGTGCGCCGCTGGTCCAGCCAGCCGATCGCCGGGCGCAACGGCGCCTTGTTTTCGTCGAGGCAGACGGCGACCGCGCGCTGCGTAGTGACCGACATGGCGACCACGCGCGCCCGGAACTCAGGATGGCTCCGCCAGAGGTTCCGGCAGGCCGCGCTCAAATTGGCCCAATAGTAATCGCAGTCCTGCTCCGCCCAGCCCGGCTGGCGGGAGTAGTAGGGGACGATGTGGACCTGCGACTTGGCGATGAGCTCGCCGCGCAGATCGAAAATCATCGCCCGGACGCTCTGCGTCCCCTGATCGATGGCGAGCAGCAGGTCTTGGGCTTGGCTCACGGCGTCCCCCCGGCGCCCGGCGGGCTGTAGGCGCGCGCGATGATCTCGAGATAACGCGCCGCCTCGCCGGCCCAGCGCGCGTCGTCCCACCCTAGACGGCTTTGGCACAGCGCGCGAATTTGCGGCAAGAGGTCGCGCGCGCCGGCCGGCCTCGTGTTGCCGACGCGCACGCGGCGCAGCAGGAGATCGTCGAGGCGAGCGACCATTTCGTTGTCGAGCGCCCAGGCTAGCGTTTCGATCAGCGCCTCGCCGTCGGGCAGCGCCGCCGTGGGATGGCCGAGGCGATAAGGGAACTTCACCGGCGAGCGGAACTGCGGTTCGGCCGTCGCCCTTGCCGCGACGAGCTCCTGTTGGTCGATCAGATCGGCGGCGCGCAACGCGTCGAGCGCGATCAGGCGGAAGGTCGTCAGTTTGCCGCCCGCCACGCAGACCATGCCGTCGTGACGCCAGACCGAATGTTCGCGGCTCTCCTGCGAGGGATTCAACCCCTTGCCCGAGGCGATCACCGGGCGCACTCCCGCCATGCTCGACACCACGTCGGCGCCCGTGATCGCCGCTTGCGGAAACTGGCCGCCGATCGCCTCGATGAGGTAATCGGCTTCCTGCGCCGTGCAGCGCGGTTCTTCGGAAAGCGGCGCGGAATGATCGAGATCGGTCGTGCCCACGCAGGTCATGCCCAGCCAGGGGTAGATGAAGACCGGGCGCTTGTCCCGCGGGTGCAGCGCCGTCACGCAATCGTCCACCGGCAGACGATCGCGCCGGATGAGGAGATGGCTGCCGCGCAGCGGTCTGATCTTTTTCGGCTCGCCCGACAGCTCGCCGGCCGCCGCGCCTGCAGCGTCGATGACCGACAGAGCCGTCAACGTCGCATCGCCGCCGCCGATTTCGTCGCGCGCGATTAGCGAAAACGCCTCGCCTTGGCGCGTGACCGACTCCACGCGGATATAATTTCCCAGACGAGCGCCTTCCGCCGCCGCTTCGTGCAAGATCCGCAACACCAGCCGCGCGTCGTCGGTGAGCGCGTCGGTGTAGATCATCGCTCCGCGCAAGCCGCCCGGCGCAAGGCCCGGAATGCGTTCGAGCAGCCGCTCGCGATCCAGCCAGCGATGATCGCGGATGCCGGCGAGAAAATCGTACAGCCACAGCGCCGCTTTCATCGGCCAGCGTCCGGGGAACTCTCCCGCTCGCACCACGAAGGCGTAGGGCTGCCGGATCACCAGATCGGGCAATTCGCGCGCCATGCGCTCGCGCTCGCGTAAGGCGTCGCGGGTCAGCCGGAAGCGCCCCTCGGCGAGATAGCGCAGGCCGCCGTGCACCATCTTCGACGAGCGGCTCGACGCGCCCCAGGCGAAATCCTTCTGTTCCAGCAAGAGAACGGTCTTGGCGCGCCGCGCCGCTTCGAGCGCGACGCCGGCGCCGGTGACGCCGCCGCCGATGACGATCAAATCCCAGCGGGTTTGCGCGAGCGTTTCGAGAGCGGGCCGGACGCCGAGCATTCATTCCTCCAACAGACAACCGGGGTTGAGCCGCGCCTCGGGATCGAAATAGCCGGTCAGCGCCTTGAGCGCCGCCATGCCCTGCTCGCCCTTCTCGCATTTGAGCCAGGGCGCGTGGTCGCGGCCGACGCCGTGCTGATGGCTGATCGTGCCGCCCATTTTGACAACGGCCTCGCACGCGGCGGTCTTGTATGCGCGCCAGCGCTCGAGCAGCGCGTCGTAGCTCGCCGCGTTCTTGAAAATATAGGTCGTGTAGATGCTGCACCCCTGGGCGTAGACGTGCGAGAGATGCGAAAACACCAGCACCGGCTCGCCCTGGCTCGCCCGTTGGATCGCCTGCTCCATCGCCTCCATCGTCGCCGTCGCCTTGCTCCAGTTGATCGCGGTTTCGAACGTGTCGACAGAGTAGCCGCGCTCCCACAGGGAGTTGCGGAAGTAGGGCGAGCGAAACCGCGAATGCCGCCAGATCTTGCCCATGAAGCCGCCGGCGAGCGCCACGCCGCCGGCTTGGCGCAACGCGCGGCGGACTTCGTTTCGTGCGAGGCGGACTTGCCGAGCGCCGCCGGTGACGCCGTACGTGAACATGCAGCGTTTCCCCGCCTTGCAGCCCATCAGGCCGACGGCGCGATCGTAAAGGCCGAGCAGCGGATGATCGCCGGCCAGCGCCAGATGCGCCGAGGTTTCTCTCGGCGTCGAGAGACGCATCATCGACAACGGCGTCTTGGCCTGCGCCAGGCGTCTGACCAGCCTCACCCCGGCCTCCCAATCGGGAGCGAAGGCGACGTGAAACGATTCATGCTCGGGCAGAGGCGTGACGCGCAGCTTGACCTCGGTGATTGCGCCGATGCGCCCTTCGCTGCCAAGCGCGATCTCCCGCAGGTCCGGCCCCGCCGCCGAAGCGGGAAAGTCGGGTATCGTCATCGTCCCGCGCGGCGTTTCGATCCGCGCTCCGGCGAACATCTGCTCGATGCGGCCGTAGCGCAGCGATTGCTGACCCGACGAACGGCTGGCGACCCAGCCGCCGACGGTGGACAATTCCCAGGATTGCGGAAAATGGCCGAGCACAAAACCCTTTTCCCTGAGCTGCCGCTCCAGCGCCGGGCCGGGCGTTCCCGCGCCGAACACAGCGATCTGACTTTCTTCGTCGAGCGCCAGCAGGCGATCCATGCGCTCCAGCGACAGCGTCAGCACGGGCGCGTCGGACGGCGGGACGTTGACGTGCCCGGCAACCGACGTGCCGCCGCCGTAAACGATGACGAGGCAGCCCTGGCCATAGGCCCAGCGCAGAACTTCGCCAGCCTCGTCGCTGGTCGTCGGCAGCGCCACGCCGTCCGGGAAACGCCCGAAGTTTCCCGAGCGCATGGCGAGCCAATCGGGAAAGCTCTGGCCGCGCGCATGGCGGATGCGAACCTCCGCGTCGGTCGACACGAGGGGATGCGGCGGCAGACGCGACGGCGGCGTTTTGGCGATCACCAAAGCCAGACTGGCGTCGGGCAGTCGCGCGCCGGGCCCGTTCAACGCTTGGGCGAGAAACGCCAACGCCTTGGGCTTCAGCGGAAATTCCGTTCGTTCGCCGCCCCATCCGTTCCAGCGGCGCGGGCCTTCGCCGAGCTCTCGAGTCATCACCTGTCGTTCCGCCCCGCTGAGTGCGCCGTCGCCGGCGAGCGTAGCGGACGCGATCGTCGCCGTCGAACGGCGGATATGCTTATGTCGGCGACAACCATCGCTCCCGGGGACGCGTTGCGAAAGATGGCGGCCCGAGCGTGGCGCAGCACGATGGGAGGGGACAACGACCCGTCTATGTCGCGATGGGCCTTCCCGTCACGATTTGGCCCCCCGGCTGGGGGATAAGTCCATCTATCTTTGGATAGGTGCCGGTTCGACAGACGCGCCTCTAAATTCGCAGGCTAGCGATCTCGGCCACTCCCGAGCGGCGCCCGCTTTTCGCACAAAACGACGGCAAGAATCCGTCAAAATTAGAGATAGGGAGGAGACATAGGATGTCAGCCAACGCGCGCGCTTTCCTGCTGCCCTCTGAAATCCGCGACCTCCCGGGAACCGAAGGCTGGGAGTCCATGTATCCCTACTTCACGCGTTTCCGGCCCGAGGACGACAAGGTCTTCTGGTTCTACAACGCGATGCATTTCCCCGAGCCGATGCCGGCGTTCGACGTCCTGACGGCGGAAATTCCCTATCAGGGTCTGGGCGCTTTCACCACCCGCGTCTTCTCGTTTCCGACGACCCTCGGCATCGATCATCGCATCGTCAACGGCCGCGTCTACATCACCGCCTATCCGGTCACCGATCCCTCGGAGATCGGCCGGCGCCTGGCGTTGTTCCAGGAGCGCGCCGGCTTCTACTACCAGAACTGGAACCGGCTCTACGACGAATGGAAACAGCGGATGCTCGCCCTCATCAAGGAGGTGGAGGACATCAAGGTGCCGACGTTGCCGGAATTCGACGACATCGAGGTGGTGACCTCGGGCCGCGGCATCGGGCAGAACCATTACGTGCGCGAGACCTACCACCGTTGCGTCGAGGCGTTCTCGAAGATGTGGCACTACCACTTCGAGTTCCTCATGCTGGGCTACGGCGCCTATCTCGTGTTTTTCGAGTTTTGCAAGAAGGCGTTCCCGGAGATCGCCGACCAGACCGTCGCGCGCATGGTGGCGGGGATCGACGTCTTCATGTTCCGCCCCGACGAAGAACTGAAGAAGCTCGCCCGTCTGGCGGTCGAGCTCAAAATCGACGGCAAGCTGGGCGACGGCTCCAATCCCGCCGATATCCTCGCCGCCCTCGAACAGATGGGCGAACCCGGCCGCAAATGGCTGGATGCGTTGGAGAAGGCGCGTCATCCCTGGTTCCTGATGTCGACCGGCGACGGGTTCTACCATCATCATCGCAGTTGGAACGACGACCTGTCGATCCCGTTTTCGGCGATCGCGCGTTACGCCGAAATGCTCAAGGCGGGCAAGTCGATCGAGCGGCCGACCGCGGCGCTGAAGAAGGAACGCGAGCGCATCATCGCCGAATACCGCGCCCTGCTGTCGAGCGACGAGGAGCGCGGCGCCTTCGATCAGATGCTCGGGCTCTGTCACCTCGTCTTCCCCTTCGTCGAGGACCACAAGTTCTATTGCGAGCACTGGTTCACCACCATCTGGTTCAACAAGCTGCGCGAATTCGGGGCGCTGCTGGCGCGTTGGGGCGTGATCGCCGAGACGGAAGATTTCTTCCACCTGCATCACACGGAAGCCGATCTCGCCTTGCAGGAAGTCAGCCTCGCCTGGGCGGCGGGCTCGGCGCCCGCCGGTCGCGGCTATTGGAAGCCGATCCTTACTGAGCGCAAGCGCATCTGGGAGAAGCTCAAGGAGTGGTCGCCCCCGCCCGCGCTCGGGCCCATTCCCGAGGATATCGCCGATCCCGCGTTGCAGATGCTCTGGGGCATCACCTCGGAAACCCTCGCCGCCTGGGCTCGCAAGCCCGACGCCGGCCATGAGCACGAGCTGCACGGCTTCGCCGCCTCGCCGGGGATAGCCGAGGGCGTCGCGCGCGTGCTGATGAACGCCAACGACATCGGTCAGATGCAGGACGGGGAAATTCTGATCTGCCCGGTCACCAATCCGAGCTGGGGGCCGGTGTTCGGCAAGATCAGGGCGACCGTGTCCGACATCGGCGGCACCATGTCGCACGCCGCCATCGTCGCGCGCGAATACGGCATGCCCGCCGTGGTCGGGACCGGCGGCGCGACGAAGCGCATCAAGACCGGGCAGCGCGTGCGCGTCGACGGCAACAGCGGCGTCGTCACCATCCTGAGCTGAGGAAGAGCCGGCATGACGCAAACAGGCGCGGGCGTCACCCTGAACTTTCGCGACGTCGGCGTCGCCGACCGTCCGACGGTCGGCGGCAAAGGCGCCAGTCTGGGCGAATTGACCCGAGCCGGAATTCGCGTGCCCCCGGGGTTCGTCGTCTCGACCGCGGCCTTCGAACGCTTTCTCGCCGAAATCGACCCGCAAGGCTCGATCCGGCGCGCGATCGAGGGGCTCGGCGTCGGCGATCTGCCTGTCATCGCCGAGGTCGCCGAAGGCGTGCGGGCGCGGATCGCCGGCGCCCCGATGCCGGACGATCTCGCGCAGGCGATCCTGGCGGGCTACGCGGACCTCTGCGCGGGCGCGGGCGATGAGCCCGTCGCCGTGCGCTCGTCGGCCACGAGCGAAGACGGAGCTGAGGCGAGTTTCGCCGGCCTTCAGGACACCTATCTCTGGATTCGCGGCGGCGAACGCGTCCTCCACGCGGTGCGCGATTGCTGGGCCAGTCTCTACAGCGCCGAATCCGTCAGTTACCGGCTTCGGCTCAAATTGCCGGAGGGCGGGTTGGCCATGGGCGTGGTGGTCCAGCGCATGGTCAACTCGCGCTGCTCGGGCGTGATGTTCACGCGCAGCCCGCTGACCGGCGACCGGTCGGTCATCGCGATCGAAAGCAGTTGGGGGCTCGGCTCGTCGGTCGTCAGCGGCGTCGTCACCCCGGACAAGTACGTCTTGAGCAAGGTCACCGGCGAAATCGTCAAGCGAACGGTGTCCCACAAGACCGTCGAGCACGTCCCCGATCTGGCGGCCGGCGGCGTGCGGGAAATTCCCGTCCCGGAAGAGCGCCGAGACGCGCCCTGCCTCGACGAGGCGCAGATTGCCGAACTGGCTGGGATCGGCAAGCGCGTCGAGGCGCATTATCGTTGCCCGCAGGACATCGAATGGGCTTTCGCGCCCGACGGAGACGGCGGCGAACGCCTCTATCTCCTGCAGAGCCGGCCGGAAACCATTTGGGCGAACAAGGAGGCCAAGCCGGCGGCGGCCCCGAAGGCGAACGCCTACGCGCATGTCTTCGCGCTGCTCGGCGGAGCCAAGAAGTCATGATCCTGACCAGCGACGACGTCGACGACATCATTCGCATTCTCGACTCCTCCTTTTACGACGAGCTTCGCATCAAGACCGACACGTTCGACCTCTATCTCAGGCGTTCGCCCGCCGGCTGGACGCAGGAGACGCATACGCTCTCCCCGCCCCACATGATCGGCGAGGCCGGCGCCGAGGCGGCGCCGACGATCGCCGCGGCCAAGGCGGCCGAGCCGGTCGAGGCGGAAATCGACGGCGTGACGGCGGTGCGCACGCCGATGGGCGGCGCGTTCTATCGCGCGCCCAAGCCCGGCGCGCCGCCCTTCGTCGAGGTCGGCGACGAGGTCGGCGAACATACGGTCATCGGCATCATCGAGACGATGAAGCTGATGAACTCGATCAGCGCCGGCGTCGTCGGCACGGTCATCGAGATCCGCGTCCCGGACGGCCGCCTCGTCGAAGCCGAGCAGGTCCTGATGCGGATCCGGCGGTCCGGCGCATGAACATCCGCCGGGTCTTCATCGCCAACCGCGGCGAGATCGCCGTTCGCATCATCCGCGCCTGTCGCAGCCTCGGCGTCGAGACGATCGTCGCGGCGTCGGAAGCCGACCTCGACGCCGTGCCCGCGCGGCTCGCCGATCGAACGATCTGCATCGGGCCGCCCCGATCGAGCGACAGCTACCTGAACGTCGAGGCGATCGTCGAAGCGGCGGTGCGGACGAAAGCGGACGCCATCCATCCGGGATACGGCTTCCTATCCGAGAACGTCCGTCTCGCCCGCGCCTGCCGGGCGCGCGGCCTCGTCTTCATCGGCCCTAGCGAGGCGAACTTGGAGGCCGTCGGCGACAAGTTGCGCGCGCGACGCCACGCCGTGGAGGCCGGCCTGCCGTTGGCGGCGGGCGGCCCGGTCGACTCGACCGGGCAAGCCATGGCGCTCGCCGAACGGATCGGCTGGCCCTTGCTGGTCAAGGCGGTCGGCGGCGGCGGCGGGCGCGGCTTGAAACTGGTGAGCGAGCCCTCGCGCCTCGCCGAGACCGTCGAGCTGGCGAAGGCCGAAGCGGGCGCGGCGTTCGCCGATTCGCGCGTCTATCTCGAGCGGTTCGTCGCCTCGGGCCGCCATGTCGAGGTGCAGATCGTCGGCGACGGCGAAAGCGTCATCCATCTCGGCGATCGCGACTGCTCCGTCCAGCGCCGCTACCAGAAGCTGGTCGAGGAGGCGCCGGCGCCTTGCCTTCCCGAGCGCGCCCGCTCGGGGATGCGCCAAGCGGCGGTCGCATTCGGTCGGCATTTGAAGTACCTCGGCCTCGGCACCGTCGAGTTCCTCTACGATCGCAACCGCGAGGAGTTCTATTTCCTGGAAATGAACGCCCGCATCCAGGTCGAACATCCCGTCACCGAAGCGATCACCGGGCTCGATCTGGTGGCCGAGCAGATCGCCATCGCCGAAGGCAGGACGCTGCGCCTCGCCCAAGAGGACATCCGCTTCGAGGGCTGCGCCATCGAATGCCGACTCAACGCCGAGGATTGGACGCGCGACTTCCGGCCGACGCCGGGAAGGATCGAGGCCGCGGTTTTTCCGGCGGGGCCGAACGTTCGCGTCGACACGCACATCGAAGCGGGATCGAGCGTTCCCCCCTTTTACGATTCGCTGCTCGCCAAGATCATCGTCCGCGCCGCCGAGCGGGGCGACGCCGTCGACCGCATGAAATCGGCGCTCAGCGCTTGCGACGTGCGCGGCGTGTCGACCAACCGCGACATGCATCTTGCGCTGCTCGATGACGCGGAATTCGCGGCCGGCGGCGTCGACACCGCCTATTTCAATCGTTTTCTGGAACGACGCGGGTCCGCGCCATCCGCGGCGCGCAACCCGCTCTAGAGGAACGCCCGTCATGGCGAGCATCCGACTGGTCGACGTTTCGATCCGCGACGGCAACCAGAGCGCCTGGGGCGCCACCGGCCTCAACACGCCGCAATGCCTCGAGATCGCGCCCGTCATGAACCGGGTCGGCTTTCGCGCCATCGACTTCATCGCCAGCACGCACATGGGCGTCGCGGTCAAGTACTATCGCGAGGACCCTTGGGAGCGCATCCGCCTGATGCGCCGGGCGACGCCCGACACGCCGCTGCAATTCATCGGCGTCGGCTTCCGCTTCATCTCGTGGGAGACGCTCGACGCCGAGGTCATGCGGCTCGTCTACCGTTGCCTGGCGCGCAACGGCGTCACCCGTTTCGTCGTGCTCGAGCCGATGCACGACCTCGAGGCGATGCTCGCCACCGCGCGCATGATCCGCGAGGAAGGCGGCGGCGAGATCATCGGCGCCCTCACCTATACGCTGAGCGACGCGCACGACGATCGCTTCTACGCCAATCTGGCGGCCGCGCTCGCCAAATCGCCGGACTTCGATCGGCTCTACATCAAGGACCCGTCGGGCCTCCTGGCCGCCGACCGCGCGCGCACGCTCATTCCCGCCGTGCAGGCGGCGAAAGGCCGGCTGCCGCTCGAACTGCATTCGCACTGCACGATCGGCATGGCGCCCTACACCTATTGCGTCGCCGCCGATCTCGGCGTCGACGTCCTGCACGTCGGCGTCGGCCCGTTGGGCGGCGGCACGTCGTTGCCCCAGGCGTTGCAGACTGTCGCGAATCTGCGCGAACTCGGCCATACCGTCGAGGTCGACGACGACGCGCTGGCGCGCATGAACGACTACCTCGTTCGCCTGGCGCGCGCCGAAGGCCTGCCGTTCGGCCAGCCGCGCGAGTTCGACGCGCGCTTCTTCCATCATCAGGTCGCTGGCGGGGTGATGACCACGACCAAGCGGCAGCTCGAGGAGGTCAAGCTCGGCCATCTGTTCCCGCAGGTTATGATCGAGGTCGACCGCGTTCGCGCCGAGCTCGGCTATCCCATCATGGTGACGCCGTTCCCGCAGATCGTCTGCACCCAGGCGATGTTCAACGTGATGGGCAAGGAGCGCTACGCCACCGTTCCCGACCAGGTGATCCGCTATGTGCTCGGCCGTTTCGGCCGGCCGGCGCGCCCCGTGGACCCGAACGTCATGGACCGCATTCTCGCCCGCCCGCGAGCCGAGGAGATCAAGAAGGAGCCGCCGCCGCCTTCGCTCGCCGAATTGCGGCGGCGGTTTTCGCCCTCGCTGTCCGACGAGGAATTCCTGCTGCGCGCCACCATGCCCGCCGACCAGGTGGACGCGGTCAAAGCCGCCGGGCCGGCCCGCCGGCGTTACAACCCGGACACGCGGCCGGTGATCAAGCTGCTGCGGGAGCTCACCCGACGGTCCGATGCGTCGCGGGTCGTCGTCGACAAACCGGGGTTCCATCTGGAGCTGACCGGCGAACGCCGGGCGCAGACCCCTGGAACGACAGTGAATAGCGTTTGCGCATGAACGAACCGGCGCGATTGCAAGGCGAGCGGCCGGTCGAGCGCGGGGCCTGCCGAAAATCCCGCTATTTCTCCGGCGACAATCTTTCGATAGGTGAGTGGCGGATGACGGCGCGCCCTAATGCCTGTACGGTGAAGGGGGCGTCGAACTCAGCGCCGGTTCTCGCGGGGTCTATCTTCGGCTCGAAGCCATACGTCAGAGTTGGTCGCCTTGCGCGGACACGACAGAAGAAACCCGGCGACGCCTAGCGTTCCGGGACGTTATCGTTAAGAAAATCTGGGGGAACGGACAACGGTGCGAGTCGGGCGCGAGACGTTGTTTTCGGCGGCGTCGGCTGGATTGCGCTTCGGGGCTTCCGTTTCTTCCTGAACAAAGGGAGGAAGAAATGAGCAAAGCGAAATTCACGCGTCTGGGCGGCGAGAACGAGGCTGCGATCACCCGGCGCGCGTTCATAAAAGCGACGGGACTCGGGGCGGGCGGGCTCGCTTTGGCCGGACCTTTGTCGTTGGCGACCCCGGCGATCGCCGCGGGCGCCACCATCAAGGTCGGCTTCATCAGTCCGCTCACCGGCCCGCTGGGGAGTTTCGGCGAGAGCGATCCCTTCATCTTGAAACAGGTTCGCAAGGCCCTGGCGGGCGGCCTCTCCATCGGCGGCAAGACCTACGGCGTCGAGATCCTCGACCGGGACACCCAGTCCGATCCGGCGCGCTCCGGCCAGCTCGCCAAGGAGCTGATCAATCGCGACAAGGTCGACCTGATGCTGTCGACGTCGACGCCGGAGACGGTCAATCCCGTCGCCGACGCCTGCGAGGCCGCGGGCGTCCCCTCGCTGTCGACGGTCATGCCGTGGGAGGCGTTCTATTTCGGCCGCGGCGCCAAGCCGGGCCAGCCTTCCCCCTTCAAGTGGAGCTACCTCTTCAGCTTCGGCGCGCACGACTTCCTCAATTGCTATGTTTCGCAATGGAACGGCCCGGTGAAGACCAACAAGAAGGTGGGCGTGCTCTATCCCAACGACGCCGACGGCAACGGGATCCGCGAGCATTTGGCGCCGGCTCTCGCCAAGGCCGGCTTCACGATCGTCGACCCCGGCCCGTACGAGGACGGAACGACGGACTATTCGGCGCAGATCGCCAAGTTCAAGGCCGAGCAGTGCGAGATCTTCAACACCTTCCCGATCCCGCCCGACTTCGCCACCTTCTGGCGGCAGGCGGCGCAGCAGGGCCTCGCCAAGAACTTCAAGATCGTCCAGGTCGCCAAGACGGGCCTGTTCGCCTCGACGATGGAGGCGCTCGGTTCGCTCGCGCCCAATATCGCCAGCGCCTGCTACTGGCACCCCACATTCCCCTACAAGTCGCCGGTCACCGGCATGGCCTCGAAGGACATCGCCGACACCTACGAAAAGGACACGGGCAAGCAGTGGAGCCAGCAGTTGGGAGCGACCCAGTCGCTGTTCGACGCTGGGATCGCGGCGCTGAAGGCGAGCGGCGCTCCCAACGACAAGGCGGGCGTCGCCAAGGCGATCTCGACGCTCAAGGCCGACACGACCGTCGGGGTCGTCGATTTCACCAAGGGGCCGGTGCCGAACTGCTTCAACACGCCGATCATCGGCACCCAATGGGTGAAGGCGAAGGCGGGCAGCAAGTTCAAGCTCGACCTCGTCATCACCGAGAACGTCAACGACAAGAACGTTCCGATCGGCGCGCAATTGCTGCCTTACGGCGGTTGAGCCGGAGAGGACCGCAACGGCCGGCGAGCGTTCTCGCGGGCGCTCCGCCGGGGTCCGCAGGAACTGTGCGGTCCCCGAGAGCGTCCTGCTTTTCGGTGTGAGCGCCCCCTCTCCCCGCATAGCCCGCCGAAAGACGGGCTATGCGGGCAGAAGGGGCGCGCCGTTCACGCCGCGCGGCGCGACGACGCCGAGAAACCCAGGGGAGCGCGACGTGTCGGACGCGATCGACCTTTCCGCCCGCGAAGCCGTCGCGCACATTCGCGACGGCGCGATGAAGGCCGAGGCCTACGCGGCGCGGCTGATCGAGCGCGCCCGCGCGCTCGACTCGCTCAACGCGATCGTCTGGACGGACGAGGATCGTCTTCTCGAGGCCGCGCATCGCGTCGATAGGGCCCGCCGGCGCGGCGAGACGCTGGGACCGCTCGGCGGCCTGCCGGTCGCGGTCAAGGACAACATCGACACGCTCGGTTTCCCGACCTCGGCCGGGACGGCCAGCCTGAAGTCGCTGACGCCCAAGACCGACGCCCCGGTCGCCGCGGCGCTGTGGCGCGCCGGCGCGATTCTGTTCGGCAAGGCCAACATGCACGAGCTGGCGGGCGGCGGCACGTCGTCGAACCCCGCCTTCGGCTTCGTGCGCAATCCGCACGACCCGGCGCGCACGCCGGGCGGCTCCAGCGGCGGAACGGCGGCGGCGTTGGCGGCCCGCATCGTCGCGGCCGGCCTCGGTTCGGACACGGCGGGCTCGGTGCGCATTCCCTCGGCCTTTTGCGGCACGGCGGCGCTGCGGCCTTCGATAGCGGGCGCGCGCAAGCTCTATTCGGACGACGGCGTCGTGCCGCTCGCCGCCGATCTCGACACCATCGGCCCGATGGCGCGCACGATCGCCGACGTGGCGCTGCTGCACGAGGCGATATCGGGCCAATCCGTCCCGACGAAGGAATTGAAGGGCGTTCGCATCGGCCTGCCGCGCGGCCATCACTGGGAAGCGCTCGACGACGACGTGCGTAGGGTCGCCGAGGCGGCGACGGCGCGATTGCGCGAGGCCGGCGCGGTCCTGATCGACGTCGATTTTTCCGCCTTCGCGAGCGCGGCGCAGCCCGTTTTCGAGACCCTGCTGGTCAACGGCTTCAAGAGCGATCTGGCGATCTATTTCGCCCGCCATGCGCCGCAGTTCGACGCCGCCGAGGTGATCGGCCGCATCGAGAGCCGCGACACCAAGCGACTGTTCGACATGGCGCGCGAAGCCGATTTCGCGCCGCAGGCGATCGCGGCGGCGCGCGGGGCCTCGCGCGAACGGGTTCAAGCGCAATACGCCGAGATCTTCCGCGACAATGGGCTCGACGCGATCGCCTATCCGACCGAACCGCTGACCGCGCCGCTGATCCCATCGGACGGCGATCGATTCGAGGACGAAGTCGTCGTCGTCGGCAAGACCGTCAACAAGGTCGGCGTGCTGATCCGAAACACCGGCATGACCGGCGCCATCGGCGCGCCCGGCGTCAGCCTGCCCGCCGGACTGACCGAGGCGGGCCTGCCCGTCGGGCTGGAGCTCGACGGGCGGGCGGGCGCCGACGCGGCTCTCCTCGCGCTCGGCGCCGCGGCGGAGCGGGCCATCGGCCTCCTGCCGCCGCCGGCGACGGAAGCGATCTTAAGGGGGCTGCGGCGCGTCGTCGGCGCGAAGCCGCAGCCTTCCGACGGCGCCGGGCGCCGATGAGCCGCAAGCGCGCCGGCGCGAACCGACGGCGGAAGACGGCCTACCCGCGTCGCGCTGGTTCGGAGTAATGTCGCAAGAAGAAGAGGGAGGAAACTGATGGTCGGGGCGAGCGGAGGTCGAAAAGGCGTCGTCGTCATCTGCAACCTCGACACGCGCGGCGAGGACATCGTTTTCGTCAAGGACCTGATCCGCTCCCGCGGCCATGAGGCGATCCTGGTCGATTTCAGCATGGAGGAGCCGCCGCCGCTGGCCGGCGACGTCACCTGCGAGGAGGTGGCTTTACGCGGCGGCCTGCCGATCGAGACGGTGCGACAATACTACCGCAGCAACCGCGAGGCGGCGACCAACAATCAGATCGCCGGCGTCAGCGCCGTCGTCGCCGATCTGTTGAAACAGGGACGCGTGCACGGCGTGATCGGCATCGGCGGCGCGACGTCGACGCTGGTGTCGACCGCCGTCATGCAAAAGCTGCCTTTCGGCATGCCCAAGTTGATGGCGACGCCGATGGCGGGACATCCGCGCTATGTCGAAATCGGTGTCGGCACACGCGACGTCACCATGCACAACACCGTGCTCGACATCGTCAAGATGAACCCGCTCCTAAAGGCGCAGATCGTCAACGCGGTGGGCGCCATCTGCGGCATGGTCGAGATGACGCTGGGAACGGACTTTTCGTTCGACCGCCCGGTGGTCGCGATCTCGTCCTTCGGCTTCGCCGAGATGGCGGCGCAGGCGGCGGTCGGCATGCTGGAGGGCGCCGGCTTCATCCCCGTGGTCTGCCACGCCCAGGGCAAGGGCGACAAGGCGATGGAAGAGATGATCGACGACGGTCTGTTCCAGGGCGTCATCGATCTGTGCACCGGCGGCGTCATCGAGCACCTCTGCGGCGGCAACCGCGATCCCGGCCCGGATCGCCTGACGGCGGCCGCGCGGCGAGGCATTCCCGCCGTCCTCGCCCCCTGCGGCCTCGACTTCCTCAGCTATGGCGGGCGTCCCGACAAGTTGCAGGCGACCGAGGGCCGCGCTCGCTACGTCCAGGACTCGTTTCGCATCCAGGTGCGCAGCACCGCCGGCGAACTGAGGCAGGCCGCCGACGTCGTCGCCGCGCGCCTCAATCAGTCGAAGGGAGCTTTCACGTTTCTCGTTCCCTTGCGCGGCTGGTCGTCCATCGACTGCGAAGGCCGGCCGATGCACGACCCCGCGGCCGATGCCGCGTTCGTCGCGCGGCTGCGCGAAAAGCTGGATCGCAAGGACGCCATCAAGGAAGTGGACCTCAATCTCTACACGCCGGAATTCGCGCGCGTCGCCGTCGACGAATTCGTTCGTCTTCATCGCGAGGCGGCGGGATGACGGCGGCGGCACTGGCCATCGAGACGCCTGCGGCCACAACGGCGACCGGTTGGGGCGACGGGCGTGGCGTGCTGGTTCGCACGCGCCTGAGCCCGCCGATTCGCGCCGCCGGCACGGTCTATCGTCATCGTCTCGACCGCTACGGCGAGGAATTCCGCCGGCGCGCGCTGACGGTCGTCAAGGCCCCGGCCGGCTACGGCAAGTCCAGCCTGCTCGGCCAATGGTTCGATCAGTTCCGCCAGGACGACGCCGCCGCCGCATGGCTGAGCCTCGATCCGTCGCCCGACGATCTCATGGGCTTCATCCAGCATCTCGTCGGCGCGCTGCAGGTCGCGCGCCCCGAATTCGGCCGGCGGCTCGACCTGCTGTTCGGCTCGGCGGCGCGCCCCTCGGTCGCCGGCGTGACGGCGACGGTGATGAACGCCCTCGGGGCCTTAAGCGAGGAGGTGTTTCTCTTCATCGACGATTTTCATCTGGCCGCCGACGCCGACGTCGTCGCCGCGGTCAAGGCGATGCTCGAGCGGCCGGCGGCGAACGTGCACGTAATCATCTCGTCGCGCCACTCGTTGCCGTTCCCGCTTTCGCGTCATCGCGCCAAAGGCGCCGTGGTCGAGATCGACAGCGGCCAGCTCCGTTTCGACAATCAGGAAGCGGCCGAATTCTTACGCACCGCCGGACACGGCAATCTCTCGCTGACCGAGATCGACACGCTCGTCTCGCGAACCGAGGGCTGGCCGGCCGGCATCCAGCTCGCGGCGATTCTTCTCGCGCAAGATCCCGACCACAACGCGCTCTTTTCGCTCCTCACCGGCCGGCATCGCCATCTCTCGGAATATCTGACCGACGACGTGATCGACCGCCTGCCCGCGGCGACCGTCGATTTTCTCTCGAAGACCTCGATTCTTTCTCGGCTCTGTCCGGATCTGTGCGACGCGGTGACCGGCCTGAACGACGCCCGCGCGCAACTCGACGAACTGGAGCGCCAGAGCCTATTCCTCAGCTCGCTCGACGCGGAGCGCACCTGGTATCGCTACCATCATTTGTTCGCCAGCGTGTTGCATCGACGCCTGTTGGAACAGCAGCCCTCGCAGGCGCCGCTGCTGCATCGCCGCGCCTGCGACTGGTTCTCGCGCAACGGATTGGTCGACGAAGCCTTCGGCCACGCCATCGAGGCGGGCGACATGGACCGCGCCGCCGCGATCCTCGACGAAGCGTGCGATCGGCTGCTCTACAACGGACGCCTGTCGACGGTCTTGCGCTGGGCGGATCGGTTGCCGCCCGCCGCGTTGCGGCCCTACCCGCGCGTCCGCCTGCAAGCGGCCTTTTCCTTGATCTTGGCGTGGCGATTCAGCGCCGCCGCGCGGATCATCGCCGAGGTCGAATCGGACCTCGCCGCCGGCGATGCGGGCGTCGGGACGGACGGCGGATCGCCAACGCAGCCGCGTCACGACGGCGGTCTCGACATCCGCCACATCGTCTCGCATCGCAAGTTGATGCTCTACCATTTCATGGACGACACGCCGAACACTGAACGCCTCATCAACGACACGATCAACGATTTCCCCGACGTCGATCCCTATCTGCGCGGCAACCTCGAAACGTGCCTGATCTATGCCCGGCGCGAGAAATACCGGCTCAACAACGTCGAGCGCATGGACGTGCACGCGCGCGACTATTACGAGAAGGCGGGAAGCCTGTTCGTCGCGGTTTGGCACGAGGCGGTGCTGGGGCCGACCTACTATCTGAGCGGCGACGTCCAGATGGCGCAGCGATCGCTAGAAACGGCGATGCGCACGGCCGAAAGGATCGACGGCGAAATCTCCCCCCTCGTCGCCATGCCCGCGCTGCTGCTGGCGGACATCCACTACGAGCGCAACGAATGCGCGCGGGCGGCCGAACTGATTCGAACCTACGGGTCCGAGGCCGAGAAGCAAGGCTTCGTCGATCACCTGGTCGCCTACTACGTCACGCGCGCGCGCCTGGCGATGTCGCAGGGCGACGAGGAGGCGGCGAGCGCGGCCATTCGCGAGGGGCATCTGTCGGCCGCGCGCCATGGTTTCGCGCGCCTGGAAAATTTCGTGCTGCACGAGGAGATGCGGCGAGCGATCGCCGACGCGAACCTCGAAGCCGTGCGGCGGCTCAAGGAAAGCCTGGCTCAGGGAGACCTCGATCGCGCGCTCAATCCCGGGCCGCACTCCACCACGCGCGACGAGCCCCTGGCGATCGCCTGGAGCCGAGCCAATTGCGCGCTCGGCGAATTCGCGGAGGCGACGCGCGTCCTGCGGCGCTGGATCGCCTTCACCAGCAGTCGCGGCGCCCTGAAATCGGAAGTGCGGCTGCTCATCGTCCTGGCGGTGGTCCTCGCCCACGATCGACGCGAGGGCGAAGCGCTGCGCTGCATCCGCGAAGCCGTGAAGAAGGCGGCCCGGCCGCGTTTCATCCGCAGCTTCGTCGACGAAGGACAGATCGTCGAGGCCATGCTGGCCAAGTTGTTCTCCGGCGCCGACGCCGTGCTCGGCCCGACCACGGCGTTCGGGCTCGAGCTCATCCGCGTCTTCGCAGGCCGCGACGGCGAAGCCGGCGAGGAACCGACCCCGACCGATGCGCCGTCGCCCGCGAAAGAGATGACGCTGCCGGAACCGCTGAACGCGCGGGAGATCGAGGTCGTCAAGCTGGTCTCGCTCGGTCTTTCCAATCGCGAGATCGGCAGTCGGCTCGGCCTCACCGAAGGTTCGGTCAAATGGTATCTGCAAGGCATCTTCACCAAGTTGAACGTGCGCCGGCGCTCCGTCGCGGTGCTCAAGGCGCGCAAATTCGGGGTCGTCTGAGCGCGCCGCCGAGCGACGCATTCAGGGCGTAGCATAAGGGATCGAGCCGTCATGAGGGCATACGAGATCAAGGACGCCGCGGGCGTCGAGGGCGTCGTTCTCAATACGGAGCGGCCGACGCCGGATGCCGGCTGGGGCGAGATCAAGGTCCGCGTCCGCGCCGCCTCGCTCAACTATCGCGACCTGATGGTCGCCAAGGGCGCCTACCGCGGCGGATCGAAGCCCAACGTCATCCCCCTCTCCGACGGCGCCGGCGAGGTCGTCGCCGTCGGCCCCGGCGCGTCGCGGTTTACGGTCGGCGAGCGGGTCGTCGGCGCTTTCTTTCCCGACTGGACGGGGGGCGCGATCGCCGGCGAGCGCGTGGCGCGCGCGCGCGGCGGTTCGCTCGACGGCATGCTGGCCGAATATGTCGTCCTGCCCGAGACGGGCGCGGTTCGCTTTCCCGAGCGCCTGAGTTTCGAGGAAGCGGCGACGCTTCCCTGCGCCGCTCTGACCGCCTGGAACGCCGTCGTCGAGACGGCGAGGATCAGGGCGGGCGAGACCGTGCTGCTGCTGGGCACGGGCGGCGTGTCGCTGTTCGCGCTGCAGTTCGCCAAGCTGCACGGCGCGCGCGTTCTGCTGACCTCCAGCAGCGACGCCAAGTTGGCGCGCGCGCGCGAACTCGGCGCCGACGAGACCATCAACTATCGGCAGACGCCGGATTGGGACAAGCGGGTCGCGGATCTCACCGACGGACGCGGCGTCGATCTGGTCGTCGAAGTCGGCGGGCCCGGCACGTTGGAGCGATCGATCCGTTCGACGCGCGTCGGCGGGACGGTGGCGATGATCGGCGTCGTTTCCGGCTCGGGGCAGATCGATCCGCGTCCGCTGATCTCCCGAGCGGTGCGGCTTCAGGGCCTCTTCGTCGGCTCGCGGGACATGTTCGCCGCGATGAACGCCGCGATCGCCGCGAGCCGGCTGAAGCCGGTCATCGACAGCGTCTTTCCCTTCGAGAGGGCGCGCGAGGCCTACGCGCGTCTGCAATCGGGGAGCCATTTCGGCAAGGTCGTCGTCGCCGTATGAGGCGTCGCGTCCGCCGCGCGCGGGCGCGCGCCGACCTACCCTTGGATAGGTTCTCGCGGCGCGGGCGGGGACTATCGTCGTCGGCCGAGGACGCCGCGAGGGCCTCGTCAAGTCTTTCGTCGGCTTTGGTGCGCCATGATCCATGAAGGTGAACTGCTGTGGACGCCCAGCGCCGATTGGATCGCCAACGCCAACATCACGAAATTCACGCAATGGCTCGGCGAGCGGCGCGGATTGTCGTTCCCCGACTATGAGTCGCTCCGGCGTTGGTCGGTCAAAGAGACCGAGGCGTTTTGGGGCGCGCTGTGGGACTATTTCGACATCAAGTCGTCGGCGCCCTACGAGCGCGTCCTCGCTTCGGCCAAGATGCCCGGCGCGAAATGGTTTCCGGGCGCCCGGCTCAACTACGCCGAGCACGTCCTGCGGCGCGAGCGGGCGGGCGCCGACGCCGTGCTGTTCGTCGCGGAAGGCGCGGCGCCGGTCGGCGTTCGCTGGGAGGATTTCGCCGGCGCCGTGCGCATCCTGGCGACGCAGTTGCGCGCGCTCGGCGTCAAGCCGGGCGATCGCGTCGCCTCCTACGCCCCGAACATTCCGCAGACCATGATCGCGATGCTCGCGACCACCGCGATCGGCGCGATCTGGGCCAGTTGTTCGCCCGACTTCGGGTCTCGCGGCGTGCTCGATCGCTTTGCCCAATTGCGGCCCAAGGTGCTCTTCTGCGTCGACGGCTATCGCTACGGCGGCAAGACTTTCGATCGGCGCGACGAGCTCAGCGGCGTCGCCGCCGGGCTGAACGGCCTCGAGCTCGTCGTCGAGATATCTCATCTCGGCTCGCCCGGTCGGCTCGTCACCGGCATCGAAACGCGCACCTTCGAGAGCCTGATCGACCATCCGCCCGTGTCGGCGAATGGCTTCGCCTTCGAGCAGGTCCCGTTCGATCATCCGCTCTGGATCCTGTTTTCGTCGGGAACCACAGGACTGCCGAAACCGATCGTGCACGGCCACGGCGGCATCCTCATCGAGGTCTTCAAGACCCTCAGCTTCCACATGGACATCCATCCGGGAGAACGCGCGTTCTTCTACTCCACCACGGGCTGGATGATGTGGAACGTCGTCGCCAGCATGCCGATGACGGGCGCTTGCCCGGTTCTCTACGACGGCCATCCGGCCTACCCGGACGTCGACGCGCTCTGGCGCATGGCCGACGTTTGCGAAGTCTCCTTCTTCGGCGCGAGCCCGAGTTACGTCGACATCATGCGCAAGGCGGGCATCGTCCCCAAAGAGAGATACGCGCTTTCGCGCCTGCGCGCGATCATGCCGGCGGGCTCACCGGTCTCGGCCGAGTGCACCGCGTGGTTCTACAGCAACGTCAAGTCCGACTTGTGGGTGGCGACCGGCAGCGGGGGCACCGACGTCTGTTCGGGCCTCGTCGGCGGCGTGCCGACGCTGCCGGTCTACGCCGGCGAAATTCAGGCCCGCCAGCTCGGCGCCGCCGTCGAGGCGTTCGACGAGAATGGCGCGAGCGTCGTCGACGGGGTCGGCGAGCTGGTGATCGTCAAGCCGCTGCCCTCGATGCCGATCTTCTTCTGGGGAGACGAGTCGGGCGAACGGTATCGCGAGGCCTATTTCGACGTCTTCCCCGGCGTCTGGCGGCACGGCGATCTCTTGCGCATCAACGCGCGCGGCGGCTGTTTCGTGCTCGGCCGCTCCGACGCGACGCTCAATCGCCACGGAATCCGCATCGGCACGGCGGAGATCTATCGCACGCTCGATGCGATCGACGCGATCGCCGACAGCCTCATCGTCAACCTGGACCTGCCGGGCGGCCGTTTCTTCATGCCGCTGTTCGTCAAGCTCAAGCCCGGCGTCGAACTCGACGACGCGTTGCGGAAACGAATCGTCGATGCGTTGCGCGGCGCCTATACGCCCCGTCATATTCCCGATCGCATCATCGCGGTCGCGGAGATCCCTTACACGCTCACGGGAAAGAAAATGGAGGTGCCCGTGCGCCGGATCCTGATGGGCGCCTCGCCCAACGCGGTGCTCAACCGCAACGCGATGGCCGATCCGAGGACGCTCGACTCGTTCGTCGCTTACGCCGCGACCCAGCAGGACTATTCGCTCTGACCCGCGGCGCGCTGCGCGAGGGAAGCGAGGGCCGACGATTGAATTCGCCGGCGGAGCGACGAAGGCGCTGGGGTGGGGGAGACACGAGCGCGCCGACGATTTTCGACGTCGATTCCCTTTCGCCTCGTCCAGGCCCAAGGCCTATCCGGAGACAGCGGCGAGCCCCAGGCGCCGCTCCGCCTCGGCGAAGGATGCGCCCGGTCGCGTGATGTCGAACCAGACGGCGTCGAGCCCGGCGCGGCGCGCGCCCTCGACGTTGCGCATCTGGTCATCGACAAAGACGACGTTTTGCGGGGCGACGCCCAGGGCTTCACAGCCCAGCGCATAGGCGCGCGGGTCCGGCTTGAGAATGCGCGTGTGGGTCGCGTCGACGATCGAATCCATCGTGCGCAGGATTTCGAGGGCCTCCATGTCTTCGCGCCCATGGAACAACTCGAGCTCGTTGGAGAGAACGCCGACGCGCAGTCCGGCGGCTTTGGCGCGACGCACGGTGGCGAGCGCCTCCGAGCGAACAAAAGCATTGGGGTCGTCGCTCGCGGTGCGGCGGACCAGCGTCAGCATGTCCCAATCCTCGCCGATCAAGCGACCGACCTGCGCCGCGCGGCGCGCCCAATAGTCGCGCTCGCTGATCTCGCCGGCGATCATGTCGGCCCACAGCCGGTCGCCCGCGGGATCGAACGGGCCGCGCCAGTCGAGGGAGCCTGGCGTGAGGCCAAGTCTCGCCTCGGAGAACGCGTGGCGCTCGAACAAAGTGGCCCAGATCACGCCGCCAAAATCGAGCAGCAGGCCTTTGGGCGTGAGGATTTCGGTCGCGTCGGTCATTGCTCTGGCCTCACCAATTCATGCGCAATGGCGGGTAAGCGCGCATCGCGGCGTTGTCGCGAAGCGCCGCTGCGAGCGCCGCGCGATTTCGGGTTCGGAACGGATAATGCCGCGCCCTCGAGCGTGGCGCGTCGCGAACGCTTCACGCCTTGGCGCCGAGGCCGAGCGCGCGGATCGCGTTCTGCTTGAGAATGAGGTCGTGCACCTCGGGCCTGAACCCCGCCTGCTTAAAATCGGCGATCCAGCGGTCGGGCGAGATCAGCGGAAAGTCGGAGCCGAACAGCATCCTCTCCTTCAACCGCGTGTTGGCGTTCTGCACGAGCTGGGGCGGAAAATATTTGGGGCTCCAGCCGGAGAGGTCGATATAGACGTTCGGCTTGTGCAGGGCGATGGAGAGCGCCTCGTCGGTCCAGGGCCAGGACGGATGCGCCAGGATGATCGTCATGTCGGGAAAGTCGCAGGCGACGTCGTCGATGTGGATGGGCTGCGAATATTTCAGCCGCAGCCCGCCGCCGCCGCGCATGCCGGCGCCCATGCCGGTGTGGCCGGTGTGAAAAATCGCCGGCAGCTTGTGCTCGGCGATCACCTCGTAGAGCTTGTACGCTTGGCGATCGTTGGGGAAGAAGCCCTGGCAGGTCGGATGGAACTTGAATCCCTTGACGACGCCGCCCTCGATCAGATCGCGCGCCTCGCGCACGCCCATCGTCCCCTTGTGCGGATCGATGCTGGCGAAGGCGATCATGATGTCGGCGTTGTCGCGCGCCGCGTCGACCACCTCGGCGTTGGGAATGCGGCGATTGCCGATCTCGAATTCCGAATCGACCGTGAACATCACCAGGCCGATCTTACGCTCGCGATAATAGGCGAGCGTCTCGGCGATCGTCGGGCGCTTGCCGGTCTTGAAATACTTGCTCGTCGCCGCTTCGAACGGCTCCCACATCGCGTCCACCGGCTGCCGGCACGACACTTCGGCGTGGGTGTGCACGTCGATGGCGACAAGGTCCTCGATGTTCATTAAGCGATTTCCCTCGAAGGTCCGCCGGGTCGAGCCCGGTCGAACCGTTAGATAACAAAGCCGGGCGCTTCGGGCGAGACGGACCGGCGCGATCGAACGAGCCCGCGGAAACGAAGCGATAGGACCCTTCGCGCGATTCGCCGAGCGCTATTTTCGCTGTCCCGGGAGGCCGTGCGAAAACGCGCACCGCCACCGAAACCCCCGAGTAACAGGGGCAAAAGTCCGGGCGGCGCCTTTCTGTAGCCGCGCGCGCCGAGCGCGGCCGGCGCGCAAGCGCCTCTTTTCGCACGCCTCGTCCAAGCGGAACTGACGCGGTCGACGCCCGCGTCTACAAACCCGCCTGGACTCTTGCCCCTCTTACCCGTCGCCGAACATTACGTCATTGTTTTATAACAGCTATATTTTGGCGGTGGAGAGATTTGCATAATGCCTGTGCGCCTCACCGGAGAGCCGAAGGGTGAACGTTACGGTCGCATTTGAGCCCCGAGCGGGCGCCGAAAAGGCGGTGGCGGGTGTATGAAGCCATCAAAAGAGAATTGTCCCTCCCTGCGCTCGCAAATTCAAGCGATCGTCGCGAAATACTAATACAATTTTATGCAACTATCAGCGTTGAATTGGACAAACATTCGCCGCTATCTTTTCGTATCAGTCAAAAGTATGGTGTCATAGTACTAGATTTCGTTGACATACCACAACTATCGATAAAGCTTTCGCTGTTAGCGTTAACGGGAGGAACAGCGTCATGAGTAAGCTCTCGCTTGCTGCGCTTTTTCAGAGCCGCTCCTATACGCTCTTATCTTCACCAGGTTGCGAAGAAACAAACCACCCCGCCTTTGTCAGGCGTGTGGAACGTTACGTCAACAGACCTCATGCCGCCCGGTCTGGCGCGGTAACGCTGGCCCCGCAGCATTTGGACGCCAAGCTCCTTGAAGAAGGCGAGGCCTTCGAGGCCGCCTGGGCTCACGAGATGTCGACGTTCATCACCCTGAGAAGGCTCAACTCGCCGGAGGCGGAAGCGGCCGCACGAGCGGCGCGGGCGGCTACGGCGCAACTGGCGAACAGCATCGAAATGACAGCCGCCACGACATTGGACGGCCTCAACGTCCAGGCGCGGGCAATGCTCTGGCGGGTTTGCCGTGAACCGCTCTGCGCGTGCTCCGCCGAGGTCTCGCCCGATGCAAGTCAGGGTGCGGCGACTTGAGAGATCGGCGGGCGCCGCCGACGCCAAATGTCCTCGGGTAAATAGCTTTCGTCCCGTAAATCACAGCATGCGAGGGACTGCAAAGCGCCACCGGCGCAGTCGAGGAGATCGAACCCAGGGTTGGACACCGCGCCAAGGTCGCTGTCCCTGATTTGGAAATGAATTGTCTCGAGCAGGATCGCGAAACGCGACTTGAGCCATGAGCGATGACGATCAAACCGCCGCACGTGCGGGTCGACGGACCCGACCTGAGCTTGCTACGCCACACGGAGAATCGAAGGCGGCGCGCATTGTCTTGATCGAGTCGCGAGAGTGGCTTCGTGATTGTTTGGCGTACGCGCTCATGATGTTCCTCCCCGGCGCGTCGATCGAGGGCGTGAATTCTGCTGACGAAGTCGCTCCGGGACCGGCCAAACTCCTGTTGATCGGCCTCGATCCCCGCTCCGGATGCGAACCTGCGCAACTGCGTGAGACCGTTCAAACGTTGCAGCGTCTCGGCGACGGATCGCCGATCGGCGCTTATCTGCACGCGCACAACGCGGCCGTCGTGAGCTTGTTGGCGACTCTCGGCGTCGCCGGAATCGTGTTGCCCGACGCGAGCGTGGAAATCGCCGTCGCTTCCGTCAGGCTCATGGCGGCCGGCGGAACCTGTCTGCCCCCCACACTAACGAATATGCGGGAAGAAAGGGACGTTGACGCCCGCCTAGCGGAGTTCTCGCCGAAGGAGGTCGTTCCGCAAGCGATCGCGCGCCCGAACGATATACCGCCGCTCTATCGCAGTCTCACGGCGCGTGAACGCGAAGTTCTCAGAAGCCTGGGCGCCGGTCAAGCGAACAAATATATCGCCTCCGACCTCCAGATATCCGAAAGCACGGTCAAAGTGCATCTGCGCAACATCATGCGAAAGCTGCACGCGACGAACCGCACGCAGGCCGCCGTGCAATTTAGCGCGTCAGAGACTGAATCTACGAAGCCTTAGCGCGTCGGACGACCAAACGAAGTCGCGGCGACTCGCCACACGAAGTCGTTCATTGTGGAGCCAAATCGCTTCCCGGGCCTTACCAGCCGGAAGCGCATCGTCGCGCACCCCCGTAACACCGAGGGGCTAGCGCAATCCCTTGATAAGGCTCACCTTATTGATATGTCAGGGATCAATGAGGCGATGGCGCCCAGGAAAGGATTACGCTTCCAACCGACGATGTTCTTGATATTATTGATGTTTCATTGATCCATCAAGACATTTGTAACACAGTTTCGTGTCACCGTTTCGATGCCGAAGATGGGTTGCTCGTCGCGCACCTCCCTGATTCCTCGCGAACGCGGCAGGGGATCGCGAGTGTGAGGCCGCTGGCGAGACTCGAATGCGAAATGACGCACCCGACTGGCTGTTTCAGGATTGGCCCGCCGGCGGCGCTGAAGAACTTGGACCGGGCTTCGCCGGCTCATCCTGACGTTGGATTGTCATCCATCAAATTGCGCTTCGAATCGTAGCGAATGCAAGCCGGCTGTTCGCGGAAATGCCAAAATGCCATCGCTTCAAGGCCATGCGCTTCGGGGCCTAACGCGTCCCAGGAGCGCGGTTGAGTCAGAGTTACCTTGAGCTGGACCCACAAATCAAACGGATGCACCGCGGTCGTGTGACAGGGGTCACTTGAATCAATGCGGGTCGGAGACATTGGAGCCTCCTCTCCTTAGAAGTCTAAACTGGAATTAAGGCGCTATGAAGTTTGGCATTCGCATTCCGTCGCTGCGTCGAAGCATCCCGGCTGATATCGGCTGAGAGGTCGGCGAGCATTCTGGGGGCTATCGTGAAGGCACGAAGTCGATGCTGCGGTGCATCTATCGGAAGCAGCTCGATCTCGACTGACTTGAAGGCTCCCGCCTCTTCCTCTGGCGTCGCGCGATGAGGCGCCCATCCTTGCGGCGTCCAGGTGATGCCCAAAGTTTGCTCGCGTTCCTCGCCGTTTGCCCATGCCCGGTAAAAGTCGCCAGCTAAAGCCGTCGCCTGCTTATGGGAGAGAGAGATTGGCGTGGTCGCGCGTAGGGATTGCCAGACCGTCTCAAGATGCGCGGTCGCCGCAGCTTGTCGAAGTTTGGTCTCGGCGGGATCGCGGGTTCGCAGTGAGAAGCGGACGCTCTGGGCCTTGGCCGTGATGGCGTGAATCTGGGTGAAGTCGCCGAGTGGGATGGCGAGCCTTAGGCCGACCGCACGTGCTCGAACATCCGCCGGGATGCGCTGCACGAATTGGTTCATTGAGGAGCCGAATCGCTTCACGGGCCTGACTAGTACACGCCGCCGGAAGATCGAACTCCGTTTCGCGTTCATGCGGCAAGCGGCTTGCCAGTCATGGTCCACTTGAAGGGTTTGGCGAGAGTACGGTTGAAGTATGCGATGAAGGCTTCG
>JBEKLU010000067.1:0-38459 GCA_050010035.1 Roseiarcus sp. | reverse complement strand
GTTCCGCTCGCTGCTCGGAATCGCTGGCGGGGCAGCCGCGCCGACCTTTGACGGGCTGTACTCCGGGGAATGGGTCCACCCCACATTTAGTGGGTGTGGGTAACAACCGGATAGGCAAGGAATGAACATCGCGCCGCCGACCTCACGCTAACGGAGCAATTCGATTACTATGGCAAACTTACGTCCCAGTTTCCCATCGCTCCTTTGCGCGTCGTTTACGCCGCCTCTGGAACTGTGCCCGCAGCCTGCGTATTACGTGACTCGAATGCCGTAGTTGAGCACATCCTTTACTGGGCGCCCGCTTCAAGCGCTGGCGAAGCACGCTATCTCGCCGCCATCCTCAACAGCGAGACCGCGCGTGAACGCACGGCGAAATATCAGGCGCGCGGCCAGTGGGGCGCTCGCCATTTCGACAAGGTCGTCTTCAATCTCCCCATCCCCCGCTACGACTCCAAGATCAAGCTCCACCGCGACCTCGCCGAGGCCGCCGCCAAGGCCGAGCGCGTCGCCGCCGCCGTCGCCTTGCCCGAGGGGGTCAAGTTCCAGCGGGCACGTTCGCTGGTGCGCGCGGCGCTGAAGGAGGCGGGCCTCGCCGAGGCGATCGACGCGCTGGTGGCGCGGCTCATCGACGGGATGTGACGCGCGCCGCCTAGAGCCTCAGCATCCGGTTGGTCGGCCCGCGCGCCGCGACGACTTCCGCTTCGGCGCCCCGGATGATCGCCATTTCGGCGACGCCGGTGAGGCCGGAGCCGGCGTCGAGGTTGAGGCGGAAGCATCGGATCTGGGCCTCGTGCGTCGCGTCGGGCCGCGCGTCGTTGGGCGTGTGGCCGTGCACGACGAAGAACCCGCTCCACCCCTCGGGGCCCGGCGCATGATCGAGGAAGGGCCAGCGCACCCACGCCCAGTGCCGGTCCTCGTCGAGGGTCCTGAGCGGCGCGTTCCACGGCGTGGCGAGAAACGCCTCGATATCGAGGCGCGGATTGACGCCGGCGTGGACGAACAGGATTTCGCCCGAGCGCCAATGCGGCCGCAAGGTCTCCAGCCACCGCGCGAAACGGGGCGGCAGCGCCCGGCGGATCGCCTCGAGCAGGGTCTGCGGCGGCGCGCTCGCGTCGACGAACTGAGCGACGACGCGGTAGCCGCCGTTGGCCCCCCAGGTCTCCAGCGCGTCGATCGCGTCCTCGCGCTTCGTCGCGGGATCGAGGGCGAGGCGCATCATCGTCTCGTGATTGCCCATCAGCGCGATCGTCTCGTCGGCGCCGATGCGCCGCGCCGCGCCGATCGCCAGATCGATCGCGCCCAGGCTGTCGGGGCCGCGGTCGATGAGGTCGCCCAGGAAGACGATGACGCGGCTCGGCGCACGGCGAGGCTCGCGCGCGGCCTCGTCGAGAAGCGCGCCCAAGAGATCGGCGCGCCCGTGAATGTCGCCGATGGCGAAGATCTCGACGCCGGGCGCGGCGGAGCGCGGCAGGGCGAAGGCGTGGCGGTCGAGGACGACGGACATGGGCGAATTCCCGAGCCCCGGCTGGAGCGGCTAGGACAATCGCACATCTCGGCGTCGGAACGCCGTGCACGAGGGGGGGAAGGGGCGCGCGGCCAGTCGGCGCCGTCGCTTCTCCCGCCAGCGCGGCCCCGGCGCCTCTGCGCGCCCAAACCGCGTCACCCGCTCCGCTCCGCTGCGTCGTCCGGCGTGGCGAAACGCGCCAGCTGCGCCGCGCCGGGCGCGGCGTCGCGCCAGCGCTTCACGTCGAATTCGAGCGCCGCCAGGCCGGCGGTCGGGAATTTGGCGGCCATGCGCGCGATGTCGCTCTTGGCGCCGTCGCCGACCAAATGATTGGCGAGATCGGCGAGGCCCGGATTATGGCCGACCAGCATGACGCTCGCCGCCGCATCGGGAAGCGCGCGCACGATCGCGAGCAGCGCCGGCCGCGTCGCGTCGTAGAGGCCCGGCTCGGCGCGCGCCTCGATCCGGCGCGGCCACGCCTTCATGGCGATTGCCGCCGTCTCCCGCGTGCGCTCCGCGCCCGAATGGATCACCAGGTCCGGAATCAGGCCGATCTCGGCGACCAAGGCGCCGATCGCTCCGGCGTCGCGCCGCCCGCGCTCGATGAGCGCGCGCTCGTAATCGTTGCGCCCCGTGGCGGGGATCGCTTTGGCGTGTCGCAGCAGCAGCAGGCGGCGCATGGGCGAACTCGAATTCGGGCCGAGCCGAAGCGCGGGGCGCGCTACGACGTGCGTTCGCGGCGATTGAGAAAGGCGAGGCGCTCGAACAAGTGCACGTCCTGCTCGTTCTTGAGAAGGGCGCCGTGCAGCGGCGGGATGAGCTTCTTGGGGTCGCGCTCGCGCAACGTTTCGGCCGATATGTCGTCGCTGAGCAGCAGCTTCAGCCAATCCAACAGTTCGGAGGTGGTCGGCTTCTTCTTCAGGCCGGGCGTCTCGCGCAGCGAGAAGAACGTGCGCAGCGCCTCCTCGATCAGCCGCGGCTTGATGCCGGGATAATGCGCCTCGACGATCGCGCGCATCGTCTCGGAGTCGGGAAAGCGGATGTAGTGGAAGAAGCACCGCCTCAAGAAAGCGTCGGGCAATTCCTTCTCGTTGTTCGAGGTGATGACGACGATCGGCCGGCGCGCCGCGCGCACCATCTCGCCGGTCTCGTAGACGTGGAATTCCATGCGGTCGAGCTCGAGCAGGAGATCGTTGGGAAACTCGATGTCGGCCTTGTCGATCTCGTCGATCAACAGCACGGGGCGCTCGGGCGCGGTGAAGGCCTCCCACAATTTGCCGTGCCGGATGTAGTTGCGGATGTCGGAGACGCGCACGTCGCCGAGCTGGGAGTCGCGCAGGCGCGACACGGCGTCGTATTCGTAGAGCCCCTGCTGGGCGCGCGTCGTCGACTTGATGTGCCAGGCGATGAGCGGCGCGCCGATCGCGTCGGCGATCTCCTGCGCCAGCAGCGTTTTGCCGGTGCCTGGCTCGCCCTTGATGAGCAAAGGCCGCTCCAGCCGAATCGCCGCGTTCACCGCCGTCTTCAGCTCGTCGCTGGCGATATAGGTGGCCGTGCCTTCGAATCTCATGCTCGCCTCGAAATGACAACAAAACGCGCGGGCGCCGAGCCGGTCGGCCGGGCCCAAGCGTCAACTCATCGCGCTTTTCACGGTTTCGATCAATTGCTTCAGCGAGAACGGCTTCGGCAGGAAGAGGAATTCCTGGCCCTCCGGCAGATTCTTGGCGAAGGCGTCGTCGGCGTAGCCGGATACGAAAATGATCTTGGCGTTGAGCCCGCGCCGGCGCAACTCGGTCAGCATGCTCGGACCGTCCATTTCCGGCATGATGACGTCGGAAACGATCAGATCGATCTTGCCGCCGGCCGATTCGACGACGCGCAGCGCGTCCGCGCCCGATTCGGCTTCGAGCACGGTGTAGCCGCGCGAGGCGAGCGCGCGCGAGGCGAAGGCGCGCACCGCCTCTTCGTCCTCGACGAGCAGAATCGCGCCGTGCCCGGTGAGGTCGGCGGTGGGCTTGGCGACTTCCTTCTTAGGCGGCTCGACGACCGCTTCGGGAATGTGGCGCGGCAGCAGAATGCGGAACGTCGTGCCGACGCCCGGCTCGCTTTCGCAAAAGACGAAGCCGCCGGTCTGCTTGACGATGCCGTAGACCATGGAAAGCCCGAGGCCGGTGCCCTTGCCGACCTCCTTGGTGGTGAAGAAGGGCTCGAAAATCTTGCCGCGCACCTCGGGGGGAATGCCGTGGCCGTCGTCCTCGACCTCGATCAGCACGTATTCGCCCGGCGCCAGCGACTTCTCGTTGAACGCCGCGCATTCCGCCGCGGCGACGTTGCGCGTGCGCAGCGTGATGTGGCCGCCCTCGCTCATCGCGTCGCGGGCGTTGACGACGAGATTGACGATGACCTGCTCGAACTGATTGAGGTCGGCCTTCACCAGCCACAGGTCGCGGCCGTGCACGACGTCGAGCTCGATCGTCTCGCCCACCAGCCGGCGCAGCAGCATCTGCAATTCCGACAACACCTCGCCGAGCTGCAGCGTCTGCGGGCGCAGGGTCTGCCGGCGCGAAAAGGCGAGCAACTGACGCACCAGGCCGGCGGCCCGGTTGGCGTTCTGCTTGATCTGCATGATGTCCTGGAAGGACGGATCGGTCGGCCGGTGGTTGGCGAGCAGGAGATCGGAATAACCGATGATCGCGGTCAGCACGTTGTTGAAGTCGTGCGCGATGCCGCCGGCGAGCTGGCCGATCGCCTGCATCTTCTGGCTCTGGACGAAATTCTCTTGCAGCGTGCGCTGTTCGGTGGTGTCGAGCGCGAAGACGATGGCGCTGGCGCCCTGGTCGCCCTGCGGATCGGCGGCGGAGACGAAGAAGCGCGCCGAGCGGGCGCCTTCGCCCTCCAACGCGACGTCGAGGGGCGCGATGTCGCCCTTGCCTTCGCCCGCCGCCGCGATCGCTTCGCGCAAGGCGGCGTGGTCGCGCTCGGCCAGACCGCGATAGATCGAGGGACGGCTTTCGCCGGCGCTCGCCTTGAGAGCCAGCGGCGCCAGCCGCGCGAAGGCGCCGTTGGCGCGCAGGACGACGCCGTTCAGGTCGACCGAAGCGATCGCCATCGGCGTCGAATTGAAGAACCGCGCGAACCGGACTTCGGCGGCGCGCAGATCTTCGCCCTTGTCTTCCCCGGGCGCGCGGTTGAGCACCAGCGTGCGCGAGGCGCCGGGAAGCCCGGCGCTGGAAAAGGCGACGCGATGCAGCAGGCGGACCGGCAGGAATTGCCCCTGCCGCCGCTTGAGATCGACGTCGAAGCGCTCGGTCGTCACTTCCCCGGGACGGCCGGAGACGACGCTGAGCAGCGCCGCGCCGTCGGCCGCCACGATATCGGACAGCTTGAGCTGGCCGGCGGCGAACTGCGCGATGTCGTAATCGAGCCAGTTGGCGAGGGTGGCGTTCATGTGGGCGATCGAGCCGTCCGGCTCGGCGGAGAAAAAGCCGGCCGGCGCGTGGTCGAGATAGTCGATGGCGTGCTGTAGGTCCCGAAAGAAGCTTTCGTGCCGTTCGCGCTCGCGCGTGATGTCGGCGACCGTCCACAGCGTGACGCCCGACTTGGCGATCCCCTCGAGCGGGCGGACGCGGATGCGGTACCAGGCGGCCGCGCCGTCGCCGGTCAGCGGCGGGGCCATGCGCAATTCTTCGCTCGCGCGTTTGCCTGCGCGGGCCGCCTGCGCCAGCCGGTAGACCGCTTCGGAGACTTCCGGGGCGCCGGTGAACAGCCGTTCGACGAGCTTGAGATCGGCCGCGCCCTCGGCGCCCGAGAGGGCGCGATAGGCGTCATTGGCGTAGATGATGCGCGAATCGGCGTCGGTGACGACCAGCCCGTCGCTGTTGGAGTCGGCGATGGCCTTGGTGGTGTCGTAACGGCCGGCGCGGCTGGCGAACTGCAACTGACCGAACGCGTAGAGCAGAATGGAGAACACGCCGAAGATCGCCAGCCCGGCGATGGTCCAGGACACGGCTTTGACGCCGAATTCTCCCGGCAGCAGCAGGAACGACGCCACGGCGCCGCAGAGGCAGACGACGAGCACCAGCAGGAGTCCAGGGTTGGCGGCTCGATCGACGCGGTCAACCGCGGCCGGCCTCGGCGCAGGGGTCATGTCGAGCCGATCCTTCCGCGTCGCCCCCGGGGAAGCGCGCTTCGCCCGGCTTTCCCCTCGCGACGGCGCCGAATTAGAGACGCCGCCAGGGCGCCTCGCGCCGCCTCGATCGGCGACGACCGGCTCGGCGCCGCGCGCAGCCTTGCCTCAACCGTGCGCATCTTGCGAATATTCCGCTGTTTTCATGGCCCACGCGATTTGATACGAACGCCCAATCCCCTGAGTCGCACAAAACCGTGCGGTCTGATACTGACTTTTTTCGTCGCCGTTGGCGACAAGGAACGGATACTGGAAAGGCGCGCGGTCGCCGACGTCTGGATATCGCATGCAATGGATTAGCAATTTGTTGTCCCCCGACAATGGAGCGTTGAAGATCGTGGTGATCGCCGGAGTGGTGGTCGCCATCGCGCTGATTCTCGTCGTCGTTTATCGGATCGCGTTCGGCCGTCGGCTGCGCGTTCCCGGAAGCAGCCGCACGCGCCAGCCGCGTCTGGGGCTGGTCGACGCCTTTTCTCTGGACGGACAGCGCCAACTGGTCCTGGTGCGCCGCGACAACGTCGAACATCTCATCATGATCGGTGGGCCGAACGATGTCGTCGTCGAATCGCAGATCATTCGCGCCGCCGCTTCGCCTCTAGCGCGCGAAAGAGACGCCGCTGCGGTCAAGGCGCTGCCGATCCGCGCGGTCGCCGGCGCGCCGACGGTCGCGATCGAGGCGCCGCCGCCCAGCGAACCCGCGCCGCCGCCGCGCGTCGAGGCGCCCGCCGTCAGACCGCCGGAGCCGCCCGCGCCCCCGCCGGCGCGCCCGGCGGTCCGGGTCGCCCCGCCTGCAAGCGTCGCGCCGGCGCCGGCCAGGCCGGCGCCGCCCGCAGTCACGCCGGCGGTCGCGCCGCCCGCGAAGCTCGAACCGCCCGCATTCAAGCCGGCGCTCGCGCCGTCGGCCAAGCCCGAACCGCCCGCATTCAAGCCGGCGGTCGCGCCGCCGGCCAAGCCCGAACCGCCCGCATTCAAGCCGGAGGTCGCGCCGCCGGCCAAGCCCGCCGCGCCGCCGCCGGCGCCCCCGCCGCGCCCCGCGCCCTACGTGCGGCCGCCGCTGCCGCCGCCGATCACCGTCGCGCCGTCGGCCAAGGCGCGCGCGACGCCGGTTCCTCCGCCCCTGCACGAAGCCCCGGCCCCGCATCCGGCGCCGGCCGCCGCGCCGCCGCCGATCAAGGGACCGCCTCCGCCGTTCGCGCCGCCCACGCCGGTCGGGCCGATCGCGCCGCCGGAACCGGCGAACAAGCCGGCGGCCGACGACCCGTTCGCCGACCTCGAGTCGCTGGAGGCGGAAATGGCGCGTCTTCTCGGGCGAGACGTCTGAGCGCTGCCGATCGCTAGAGCGCGTCTTAAGAAAAGTGGGAACCGGTTTTCCGATAAAGACGCGCTCCACGAAGAACTTAGAGCCGATCCCGATTCCAACGAAACGGGATCGGCTCTAGCGCCGAGCGCGGCTTCGCCCGTCCGGCGCGCCGCTATTCGTCGCGATAGATCTTCTCGCGCCGTTCGTGGCGCTCCTGGGCTTCGACCGACAGCGTCGCGATCGGCCGCGCGTCGAGACGACGCAGCGAAATCGGATCGCCCGTCTCGATGCAAAAACCGTAGGTTCCGTCGTCGATCCGCGCCAGCGCGGCTTCGATCTTGGCGATCAGCTTGCGCTGCCGATCGCGCGCGCGCAGCTCGATGGCGCGGTCCGTCTCGGAAGAGGCGCGGTCGGCGATGTCGGGATGGTTCTCGCTTTCGTTTTGCAGCGCAGCGAGGGTTTCCTTGCTTTCGGCGAGTATCGATTCGCGCCAAACGATGAGTTTGCGGCGGAAGTACTCCTTCTGCCGTTCGTTCATGAACGGCTCGTTCTCAGAGGGTTTGTAGCCGTCTTCGATGACGCCGACTATGCCCATGATTCTCGGTTCCCAGGTGAACTCGGCGCCCTTATAGCGGTGTCGATGTCACGGAACAATGACTACTCGCGGGCGCGGGACGCGAACGCGGAATTTGACGCCCCGCATTGTCGGCGGGCGGCGCGCCGGCTTATGGAAACGACGCGCGCCGCCCGTCTGCGCCGGGCCTGAACGCAGGAGGAAGCTATGTTCCATCGGATTGTCGTCGCCGTCGATCTCGCCGATTCCGCCCTGACCCCGAAGGGACTCGATCAGGGGCTGGAGCTCGCGACCCAGAGCGGCGGGGAGCTGCGGCTGGTCAACGTCCAGCCGCTCCTGCCGGCCACCTTCATGGAATACGTGCCCGCCGATTTCGACGAAGAGCAGGAAAAGCGCGCGCAGGGCGCGCTCGCCGACATCGCCGCGAAACTCCCTTTGCCCAAGGAGCGCGTCTCGGCGGCCGTCCTCAGCGGCGGCGTCTATCACGAACTGCTCAGGGACGCCGCCGAATGGCGCGCCGACCTCATCGTCGTGGGCTCGCACCGGCCGGTCATGTCCGATTATCTCCTGGGCTCGAACGCCAAGACCATCGTGCGCCACGCGCAGTGCTCGGTGCTGGTCGTGCGCGAATGATCAATGGGTCAAGGCGCGCATCGCCGCTTCGATGCCGTCGGGCGTCAAGGCGAACATGCGATGCTCGAACAGGGCGGAGATCAACCGCGTCGATTGCGAGTACGGCCATTGCTCCGGCGGGGTCGGGTTGATCCAGACGCTGCGCGGCCAGGCCGCGGCGACGCGCCTCAGCCAGACCTCGCCGGGCTCCGGATTGAGTTGCTCCACCGAGCCGCCCGGCGCGAGGATTTCGTGCGGGCTCATCGCCGCGTCGCCGACGAAGATGACGCGATGGTCGCGGCCATAGGCGTTGAGAAGGTTCATCGTCGGCGTGCGTTCCTCGAAGCGCCGGCGGTTGTTCTTCCACACGCTCTCGTAGAGGCAGTTGTGGAAATAGAAGTGCTCGAGCCGCTTGAATTGCAGGCGCGCCGCCGCGAACAGGTTTTCCGCCGCCTCGACGTGCCAGTCCATCGATCCGCCGACGTCGAGGAACAGCAGCACCTTGACCGCGTTGCGCCGCTCGGGCCTGAGGCGCAGGTCGATATAGCCCTTGTCGGCGGTCGAGCGCACCGTGCCGTCGAGGTCGAGCTCCTCGGCCGCGCCCTCGCGCGCGAAACGGCGCAGCCGGCGCAACGCGATGCGGATGTTGCGCGGCCCCAGCTCCTCGTCGCCGGAAAGATCCTTGAACTCGCGCCGGTCCCAGACCTTGACCGCGCTGCCGCGCCGCCCCCGGTCCTGGCCGATGCGCACGCCCTCGGGATGGTCGCCGTAGGCGCCGAAGGGCGAAGTCCCCCCCGTGCCGATCCATTTCGAGCCGCCCTGATGGCGCTCTTTCTGTTCGGCGAGACGCTGGCGCAGGGTCTCCATCAGTTTGTCGAAGCCGAGCTTTTCGATCTCGGCGCGCTCCTTGGGGCTGAGATAGCGCTCGGCGAGCTTGCGCAGCCACTCCTCGGGGATATCTTCCCTTTCGACCGCCTGCGAGAGCGACGACACGCCCTTGAAGGACGCGGCGAAGACGACGTCGAACTTGTCGAGATTGCGCTCGTCCTTGACCAGCAGCGCGCGCGACAGGCGATAGAAGTCGTCGACGGACTTGTCCGCCAGATCCGCCTCGAGCGCGCGCATCAGGTCGAGATACTCGCGCGGCGTCACGGGAACATGGGCCTGCCGCAACGCGGCGAAGAAGGAGAGGAACATGGCGCGATGCTAGCGCGCGGCGGCGAGCCGGCGCAACCGCCTTCGCGCGCGATCGCGACGCCCTATCTTCTCCTCTGCCCGCAAAGCGCTACGGCATGCACACATCTCGGCGAAGCTTGCGGCTAATCGCCCGGCCCCTCACCCAGCCTCTCCCCGCTTGGCGCACGGCCGTCCGGGGAAACGAAGATGCGCACGGAACGCGAGTCGACTTTATATCTGTACAACCTCCGCACAATCTCGAAAGTTTCTTGCGGCGGAGCCGCGTGGATGGCCGGGACGAGCCCGGCCATGACGCGCGGAGGTTGCAAAGACTTCCTGCCCTGCAATCGATTTTGGTTCCCCGGACAGCCGTGCCCCAAGAGGGGGAAGGGGCGCGCGTCATCCCGCCGCCTTCTCCCTGATCCCCTGCTCCACCGCCGCCAGCGCCTCGCGCGCCTTGGCGCCGTCCGGCCCGCCGGCCTGGGCCATGTCGGGGCGCCCACCGCCGCCCTTGCCGCCCAGCGCCGCCGAGCCGAGGCGCACGAGGTCGACGGCGTTGAAGCGGGCGGTCAGGTCGCTCGTCACCGCGACGACCAGGCTCGCCTTGCCGTCCTCGCTCGCGGCGACGATCGCCACGACGCCCGAGCCGACGCTCGCTTTGGCTTCGTCGGCGAGCGACTTGAGGTCTTTCATTTCGACGCCGGCGACCTCGCGCGCGTAAAACTTGACGCCGCCGACGTCCCGCACGGCGTCGGCGCCGCCGGAGGCTCCGCCGCCCATCGCCAGCTTGCGGCGCGCGTCGGCGAGTTCGCGCTCCAGTTTCTTCTTGTCTTCGATGAGCGCCTCGAGCCGTTCGGCGGCTTCGGAAGGCGGCGCGCGCAGCAGCGCGGCGAGATCGGCGAGGCCGCGCGAATCTTCGGTCAGGCGCTTGCGCGCTTCTTCGCGGGTCTTGGCCTCGATGCGGCGCACGCCCGCGGCGACCGCGCTTTCGCCGACGATCGAGACCAGGCCGATGTCGCCGGTGCGCGCGACGTGCGTGCCGCCGCACAATTCGACGGAATAGGGGCGCGTCCCGTTGTCGCCGCCCGCGAACGTCCCCATCGAGACGACGCGCACCTCGTCGCCGTATTTCTCGCCGAACAGGGCGCGCGCACCCGACTCGCGCGCCTCCTCGACGCCCATCAGGCGGGTGACGACGGGCTCGTTGGCGATGACGACGCGATTGGCGATGTCCTCGACCGCGGCGATCTCTTGCGGCGTGATCGGCTTGGGATGGGCGATGTCGAAACGCAGCCGCTCGGGCGAGACCAGCGAGCCTTTCTGCGCGACGTGGTCGCCGAGCACGATGCGTAGCGCCTCGTGCAGCAGATGAGTGGCGGAGTGATTGGCGCGCGTGGCCGAGCGCGCTTCGTGGTCGACCTTCAGCTCCAGCGCCATGCCGACTTGAAGCGTCCCCTCCTCCACCTCGACCTCGTGGACGACGAGGTCGCCGAGCTTCTTCTTGGTGTCGAGCACCCGCGCGCGAAGCCCCGCCGCGGCGATTGAGCCGACGTCGCCGACCTGGCCGCCCGACTCGCCGTAGAACGGCGTCTGATTGAGGACGAGCCAGCCCTTCTCTCCGACCCCGAGCGAAGCGACCTCGGCGCCGTCGCGCAACAGCGCCTCGGCGACGCCCTCGGCGCTTTCGGTCTCGTAGCCGAGGAACTCGCTCGCCCCGACGCGCTCGCGCAGCGCGAACCAGATGGTCTCGGTCGCCGCCTCGCCCGAGCCGGCCCAGGCCTTGCGCGCCTCGGCGCGCTGGCGCTCCATGGCGGCGGCGAAGCCGCCGACGTCGACGCCCATGCCGCGCGCGCGCAGCGCGTCCTGGGTCAGATCGATGGGAAAGCCGTAGGTGTCGTAGAGCTTGAAGGCGACTTCGCCGGCGAGCTTGGCGCCGGCTTTCAGATCGCGCGTCTCCTCCTCGAGGATCGCCAGGCCGCGCGCCAGCGTGGCGCCGAACCGCTTCTCCTCGAGCTTCAGAGTTTCCGTGATCAGCGCCTCGGCGCTGAGCAGCTCGGGATAGGCCGGCCCCATTTCGCGCGTCAGCGCCGGCACCAGGCGCCACATCAGCGGCTCGCGCGCGCCGATCTGCTGGGCGTGGCGCATGGCGCGGCGCATGATGCGGCGCAGCACGTAGCCGCGCCCCTCGTTGGACGGCAGCACGCCGTCGGCGACCAGGAACGCGGCGGCGCGCAGATGATCGGCGATGACGCGGTGCGAGACCTTGTGCGGCCCGTCGGGATCGACGCCGCTCGCCTCGGCGCTGGCGCGGATGAGCGCGCGCATCAGATCGATGTCGTAGTTGTCGTGCTTGCCTTGCAGCACCGCGGCGACGCGCTCGAGCCCCATGCCGGTGTCGATCGAGGGGCGCGGCAGCGCCACCCGCTCGCCGCCGGGCAGCGACTCGAACTGCATGAACACCAGGTTCCAGATCTCGATGTAGCGGTCGCCGTCCGCCTCCGCCGAGCCGGGCGGGCCGCCGGGGATCGAATCGCCGTGGTCGAAGAAGATTTCCGAGCACGGACCGCAGGGGCCGGTGTCGCCCATCGCCCAGAAATTGTCGGAAGTGGCGATGCGCACGATGCGCGAATCGGGAAGGCCGGCGACGCGCTTCCAGAGATCGAAGGCGTCGTCGTCGTCGTGGTAGACGGTCACCCAGAGGCGGTCCCTGGGCAGGCCGAACTCCTTGGTGATCAGCGTCCACGCGAGCTCGATGGCGAGCGGCTTGAAATAGTCGCCGAACGAGAAGTTGCCGAGCATCTCGAAGAAGGTGTGATGGCGCGCGGTGTAGCCGACGTTGTCGAGATCGTTGTGCTTGCCGCCGGCGCGCACGCATTTCTGCGCCGTAGTGGCGCGGTGGTAGGGCCGCCGCTCGACGCCGGTGAAGACGTTCTTGAACTGCACCATGCCGGCGTTGGTGAACATCAACGTCGGATCGTTGCGCGGCACGAGCGAGCTCGACGGCACGATCTCGTGGCCGTTCCTGGCGAAGAACTGCAGGAAACTCGATCGGATCTCGTTGACGCCGCTCATGAACGCTAGGCCTCGGGGCTGGACTTCGACCGCAGCGTTCTAGAGCATGACGGGGGAAAGGCAATCCCGGCGCGGACGGCGGCGTTTCGAGGCGGGCCGGCCGGCGGCCGGCGTCGCGCGCGGTTGCGACAGTCCCCGCCGTCCACCTCTTGGATGCAAGAATTCCGACGGTCGGAAAAAGAGGCTCTCCAAGAGGTCGACGGCGCGTTATGTCGCCGGCCCGGGAGCCAACGCGAGTCGCAGCGCCTCACGGCAAGTCCCGTGCGACGCGGCCGCGCCGACCTAGGCCGGCGCGGCCGCGCGCTTCGGCGCGCGACGGCTGTCCCTGTCCTCGGCGGTTGGGCGCGCTTTTCAAGGGGGGGACGCGCGCGCCCAAAGGAGAGGGTTCAGACGTCGGCGTCGTTCGTGTCGGCGGGATCGACGGCGTCGAGGATGCGCTCGGCGATCAGGCCGGAGTTCTCGCGGATCGACTTTTCGATGCGGCCGGCCACTTCCGGATTGGCCTTCAGATAGGCCTTGGCGTTCTCGCGGCCCTGGCCGAGGCGCACGCTGTCGAAGGAGAACCAGGCGCCCGACTTCTCGACCACGCCGGCCTTGACGCCGAGGTCGATCAATTCGCCGTTCTTGGAAATGCCCTCGCCGTACATGATGTCGAATTCGACCTGCTTGAACGGCGGCGCCACCTTGTTCTTGACCACCTTGACGCGGGTCTGGTTGCCCACCACCTCCTCGCGGTCCTTGATCGCGCCGATGCGGCGGATGTCGAGACGCACGGAAGCGTAGAATTTCAGCGCGTTGCCGCCCGTGGTGGTCTCGGGCGAGCCGTACATCACGCCGATCTTCATGCGGATCTGGTTGATGAAGATCACCATGGTGTTGGAGCGCGAGATCGAGGCGGTGAGCTTGCGCAGCGCCTGACTCATCAGGCGCGCCTGCAGGCCGGGCTGCGAATCGCCCATCTCGCCCTCGATTTCGGCGCGCGGCGTCAGCGCGGCCACCGAATCGATCACCAGCACGTCGATGGCACCCGAGCGCACCAGCGTATCGGTGATTTCGAGCGCCTGCTCGCCGGTGTCGGGCTGGGAAATCAACAGATCTTCGAGATTGACGCCGAGCTTGCGGGCGTAGACGGGATCGAGCGCGTGCTCGGCGTCGACGAAGGCGCAGACGCCGCCCTTCTTCTGCGCCTCGGCGATGACGTGCAGCGTCAGCGTCGTCTTGCCCGAGGATTCGGGCCCGTAGATCTCGACCACCCGCCCGCGCGGCAGGCCGCCGACCCCCAGCGCGATGTCGAGGCCGAGCGAACCGGTGGGAATCGTCTCGATCTCCACCGCCTTCTGGTTCTTGCCCAGGCGCATGATCGAGCCCTTGCCGAACGCGCGTTCGATCTGCGCCAGCGCGGCCTCGAGCGCCTTGGTCTTGTCCACGAAAGTTCCTTCCACGACGCGAAGATTGGGTTGGCTCACGGCTGTCATCCTTCTCTCACGGTCGGCGCTATCGAGGCAACTACGGCCTCCGCGACCCCCTGGAAACGAGATATGTGCATGGTTTGTTCTCGCGCGCAAGTTCTTTTTTTGTTCTCGGTCGCGCTTGGTGTAGCGAGGCGAAAAAGAGACCGAAACCGGGACAGGCCGGCGATCATTTAGCCCCCAGGGAACCGTCCCCTCCTGGCGGCAGAAGACAGCTCTGCGCCTTCTTGCGGGGGCAAAAGATTGCTTTGGCCGATGTCGATCTGTCTCCCCGGGAGCGGCCAGAGTCGGACAAGGCCGACCCCGCTACAACCCTTGAAATTGTCGCAGACTTTGGAAATCGCGTGGACACAGAGTTTCCCGAGAACAAAAGTTGCCGCGTCAGCTTTAATTGCTATCGCGCGGTTGTCGCGCCCCGCTTCGCCCTCGCGGGTTATCGCATTCGCTCATCCCAGTTCGATAATTTCCGCGACCCCTCCGCCTGATCCGTGCTCGCCGTCAATGCCGCGCGCTTCGCACGGCCGAATGCTCTGCATTCGCCTTGGGTTGCTCGCCATACGGCGTTCGGAAGAACGCCCGTCTCTCGACGGGCTATGGCTCGCGAACATTGCCTCCTCCGCGCGGCTCAGGCTCTCGGTTTCAATGATCGTTGCTGCCCGGAGCGGCCTGCGGCCGCTCCGGGCAGCAACGATCATGGATGCAAAACGCCACAGCGGCACGGCGCAGTCATCGCGCAGCGACCGCAGCGAAGCGTAGGAGCCGCGCAGCGGCTTGACGGCGACGGGCCGATGTGGCCGCCGGCCATCGAAAGATGTGTGAACGCCATATCCCGCTTGCGGGCCTACGCGCTCGCCCGCGCCGCGACGTTCGCCGCCGCGCCCTCGTCGAACTTGCAAACGACGGCGCGGTTGCGCCCCGCCCGCTTGGCGCGATAGAGGGCGGCGTCGGCCGCCGCGATCAGACGATCGGGATGGATGTCGCGCCCGACCGCGACGACGCCGCCGATGCTCAGCGTGACGTGGTCGCAGGCGATGGAGGCGGAGTGGGCGATGCCGAGGTCCTCGACCGCCCTGCGCAGCCGCTCGGCGATCAGCATGCCGCCCGAGAGCGGCGTGTTGGGCATGATCACGGTGAATTCCTCGCCGCCGTAGCGCGCCGAGAAATCGGTCTCGCGCCAAAGCGTCGCGGCGATCGCCTGGGCGATCGCGCGCAGGCACTCGTCGCCCATCTGGTGCCCGTTGGTGTCGTTGTAGAGCTTGAAGCAGTCGACGTCGATCATCAGCAGCGACAAGGGCAGTTGATCGCGGCACGCCCGCTTGGCTTCCTCGGCGAGCTTGACGTCGAAGCTTCGCCGATTGGCCAATCCGGTGAGGCCGTCGCGCGTGGCCAGCGCCTCGAGATCGGTTTGCGCCTGTTTCTGCGTCGTTATGTCGCGTAAGGTTTCGACCACCGCGATCAGATCGCCGGATTCGTCGTAGATCGGACCGGCGTCGATCGCCAGATAAAGGCGATGGCCGACCCTCGGCATGATGCACCAGTTCTCGGCGGAAACGCCGAAATCGCTCAATCCGTAGCTGCCGCCGTTCGCGTACATCGCGCTGATCTCGTTGAACCGTCGCGCCAGCAGCAAATCGGAAAGGCACGGTCGGCGCTCGGCGTAGAAGGCGCGCCAGTGATCGGAGGTGCCGATGACCTCTTGCGCCTGCACGCCCGTCAGTCGCTCGCAAGCTTTGTTCCAAATCAATACTCTAGAAGCGGCGTCGAGCACGAACGTCGGAACGATAAGATGCTCCATCAGGCTTACGGCGAAGCCATGATCCCTCTCCGGCGCCACCTGCCGGATTGCCTGCTTCTCTTGGAGCGCGCGCATAGAAATAAGGAATGCGCAAAAACAAGTTAAGGATTGTTCAAACGCACTCCTGAATCAACCGCTCTCGCGCGGCGACGCCTCTACGGCAAGCGCGCCCCCGCCGGCTGCGCCGCGCGGCCGAAAGCGTTCACAAGCCGAAGGCGGTCAGCCCGGGATGATCGAGCGGGCGCGGCCCGGGCGCGTCCCAATAGAACTTGCGCTGCTCGGGATCGATCGCGAGGTCGTTGGCCGAAGCGTGGCGCGCGCGTATCAGGCCGGCGGCGTCGAACGACCAGCTCTCGGCGCCGTAGGAGCGAAACCACTGGCCGGTCGCGTCGCGCCATTCGGTGGCGAAGCGCACGGCGATGCGGTCCTCGCGAAACGCCCAGAGCTCCTTGATCAGCCGATAATCGCGCTCCTCCGCCCATTGGCGCGCGAGCAAGGCTTTGATCGCCTCGCGCCCCTGCAAGAACTCCACGCGGTCGCGCCACAGGCTGTCGGGCGTGCAGACGAGCGCGACGCGCTCGGGGTCCCTGCCGTTCCAGGCGTCCTCCGCCGCGCGCACCTTGCGGATCGCGCTTTCGTGGGTGAAGGGCGGCAAAGGCGGACGATCGAGGGACACACGCATGCTCCCTGCCGGCGGCGAGCCGACGCGCGCCGCCAGCGTCGGATATGGGCCGTCGCCGGGCGCTTGTCAAAGCGCCGGCGTCGCCCGCTCGGGCCTGCGAACTCGGGCGCAGGCGAGCGCTCTTGCGATGCGACGCCGCGTCGACCGCGTCACTGCGGATCGGGCGTCTTGTCCGCTGCGCCGACCGCCTCGTAGACGTCGTAGGAGTCGACCTGCCCCGCCGCGTGGGCGATGCGGCGATAGGAGCGCGCCAGGACGGCCTCGACGATCCGCCAGCGGTCCGGTTTTTCGCAGACGTAATGGAGGCGCCGGTCGGCGACGACGAGGTAACGCGGCTCGGCGGCGAGGATCGCGGCGAGAAGGCCCGGGCCCTTGTCCTGAAAGTCGCAAAGCGTGTGGCCGGGATAGAAATATTTCGTCGGCGGCGGCAGATCGACCGCGCCGTAGAGCCATGCGCCGCGGTTGACGACGTAGAGCTTGTCCTCGGGCGTCGGCCCGCTCGCCCGGATCGCCGCCGCCGCCGCGCCGAGCGCTTGCGTTTCCTGGCGAAAGCCGATGTCGTTGCCGGGATAGGCGAGCGCGATCGCGGTCGAGGCCAAGGCGAGCGCGGCCAGGCGCATCGCCGAGGGGACGCGCTCGAGCTCGTGCGTCGCTTTGGTTATGCACAGACCCGCCAGCAGGAGGCCCGGCGCGAGCGTCGGGCCGAGGTAGGTGATCGCGATCGAGCGCTGCGCCAGGATCGACAGGGACGCGCAGGCGAACCAGGCTTCGAGGGCGCCGAGCGGCGCCGCGGGAAGCGTTTTGGCCAGCGCGCGCCGTCGCAGCAGCGCCAGGCAGGCGAACGCGAAGATCGCCGCGACGCTCTTCTGCAGCAGAAAATAGCGGCCGACGCCGTCGAGAAAGGTCAGGCCCTCGCTGGCGCTTCCCGGGCGCGCCAGCGCGCCCAGGAGCGCGTCGTCGACGAGCGCCTGCCCGGCGCCGTGCGCGGCGAAATAGGCGAGAAAGGCGAGCGGCGCGACGCTCGCTGCGAGAGCGAAGGCGAGCGCCGCCCGGCCGCGCCGTCCCGCGCCGTCGGGCGCGCTCAAGAGGACGAACGCCAGCGCGACGGCCTCGAAGCCGGCGGTCTGCTTGACCGCGCCTGCCGCGCCGATCGCCAGCCCCGTCAGCGCGGCTCTCTTGACCGGGCTCATCGGCGACAGCGCCGCGAGGAAGGCGAGGATGGTCAGCGCGCCGAGCGGGCAATAGGCGTCGTTGCTGGTCACCAGCTCGGAGAGGACGGGATAGAGGATCGCGGCGAAGAGGCCGAGCCCCGAAGAGCCGAAGCGGCGGCCAAGAAAGTAGAGCGCCGCCGCGGCGAGCGCGTCGAAGGCGACGGCCACCGCCCGCAAGGAATCCAGGCTCGGCCCCAGCAGCGTCTCTGCGCCGGCGAGAATGGCGAAGAAGCCGGGCGGCTTGACGTCGAAGGCGCCGGCGTAGGGCAAGACGCCGCGGGTCCAGAGATGCGCGACCTCGACGTAGAACGCGTCGTCGAGGCCGTCCATGCGCCACAGCGGCAGGCGAACGAGCAGGGTCCACGCCAGCGCCGCGCCGTAGACCGCGAGCGCTACGGCGAGCGGCGACTCGCTCAATCGCCGCGCCAGGGCGAAAGCCGGGCTGGCGCGAAGGGGCGGGCGTCCTTCCGCAACGGAGGTCATCGAGCGATCCACACGAAGGCGCCCCGGGTTCCGGCGCCGTCGGCGCGCCGGGCTTTACGCAAGAGAAGGTAACCGCCAAATCGTGAAGCGCCCGTAAAGGAGCGCCCGGCGGACGCCGCCGGGACGCGGCGCGCATCCGAAACGCGGCCAAATTCGCCGCGTCGTTTGATCCCGGCCAAGCGCCCCTCGCGCGCCAGGGGGTAGTGGAAGAGCCGGGGCGGGTTCGGCCGCCGTTGCAATCGCGGCGCAATCGTGATGGCGTCGCGCGGGATCCTCCCGCAGCCTCATTCAAGGAATCGTCATGTCGCCCGGATCACTCGCCCTCGTTCTCGCCGCCGCGTTTTCCGGCGCCGCGCTCTACGTCAATCTCGTCGAGCAGCCGGCGCGCCTGGCGCTCGACGATCAGGCCATTCTCAACGAATGGACGCCGAGCGACCGACGCGGCGTCGCGCTGCTGGCGGGCCTGTCGCTCCTCTCGGCGGCGCTCGGCCTGATCGCCTATTTCGCCAGCCAGGACGTGCGCTGGGCGATCGGCGCGCTGATCATCATCCTGAGCTGGCCCTACACCTTCTTCGCCATGGCGCCGCTCAACGACCAGATTCTGACGCTGGCGCCGCGCGACGTCGGCGCGGCGCGCGTTCTGGTGCGCCAATGGGGCCTGCTCGAATGGGGCCAGACCGGCATCGGCCTCGCCGCCTGCGCGGTGTATCTGTGGGCGCTGTGACGCCGGCGCGCCGGGGCGCGGCTTCCTGAAAGGCGACGCGATGTTCGATGCGCCCGCCCGCTCGGCCCTGATCGCCCGCGCCTGGCGCGACCTAGGCGAGAACCTGCGCTTTTTTTCGCGCCTGCCGACGCCCGGCGCGGGCGCGCAGAGCCGGACCGGCGCGGCGCTGAACCTGGCGCGGATCGCCTGGGCGACGCCGCTCGCCGGCGCGCTGATCGGCGCGCTCGGCGCGCTGGCGCTCGGCCTCGCCGTTCTCCTGCGCCTGCCGCCCCTCCTCGGCGCGGCTTTCGCGGTGGCGACGCTGGCGCTGGCGACCGGCGCGCTGCACGAGGACGGCCTCGCCGACGTCGCCGACGGCTTCGGCGGCGGGCTGACGCGCGAGGCCAAGCTCGCGATCATGCGCGACAGCCGCATCGGCGCTTACGGCGCCGTGGCCTTGGTTCTCTCGCTGATGCTGCGCGTCGGCGCGCTCGCGGCGCTGACGCGAGCCGGCTTCGGCGTCGCCGCGGCGAGCCTGATCCTTTCCGGCGCGGCCTCGCGCGCGGGCGCGCTCGTTCCCTTGGCGCTATTGCCCCCAGCCCGCCCCGACAACGCCGGCGCGAGCGCCGGCCGGCTCGAGGCGGCCGACTTGGTCGCGGCCGGCCTTTCCGTCGCCGGCGTGGCGTTTCTGGCCGGTCTCGCCGCGCTCGGCGTCACGCGCGCCGTCTTCGCCTGCATCCTCGCGGCGGCCGCTTCCTGGGGGTTGAGCGCGCTGGCGCGCCGCCAGATCGGCGGCCAGACCGGCGACGTCGCCGGCGCGGCCCAGCAGGCGGCGGAGATCGCCTGCCTCTGCGCTCTTCTCATCGGCGCTCGCGCGCCTTAAATCAGGCCCATGGATTTTTCCGCGCCCGCGCCCGTCAGCCCTTGCGTCAAGATTTGCGTCGTCGATCCCGTTTCCGGGCTCTGCATCGGCTGCGGCCGCACGGTCGCGGAAATCGCGATGTGGGGCGAACTCGGCGACGACGAGCGGCGCACGATCATGGCGGGCCTCGAGCAACGGCTGAAGGCCGCGCGCTCGCGGCGCTCGCGCGGACGCCGCTGAAATGCGCCTCGCCGTCCCCCTGGCGTTTCTCGCTGCGGCGCTGATCGGGCTTTTCGCGGTTCCCGAGCAAACGTCGCTCCTCGGCCTCGATCACGGCAGTTTCGCGCGGCTGGCCGTCTCCGTCGCCTTTTTGAGCTGGCTGTTTTGGACCTGGGCGCGGCGGGTTCGCCCGGGCGCGCTGGCGCGCATCCTCGGCGGGGCGGCGATCTGGACGGCGATCATGCTCGGCCTCGTCGGCGTCTACGCCTATCGCTTCGAAGTCTCCGACATCGCCGATCGAGTCTTGGCCGAACTCTCGCCCGACGAGCCGCAGATCGGCAAGAGCGGCGAAGTCATCGTCAACCGGCGCCTCGGCGGCGAATTCGTCATTCCCGCCGTGGTCAACGGCGCGCGCGTGGCGTTCCTGTTCGACACCGGCGCCTCGGACGTGGTGCTGCGCGCCGAGGACGCCCGACGCATCGGCGTCGACGCTGCCGGACTCGACTTCAGCGTCGACGTCGTCACCGCCAACGGCGCCGCCATGGCCGCGCCGACGCATCTCGACAGCATCGCCGTCGGCCCGATCGTCGCGCGCAACGTGCGCGCGCTCGTCGCCCGGCCCGGCGCGCTCCAGGAGAGCCTCATCGGCATGAGCTTCCTCGAGCGGCTCAAGAGCTACACCGTCGAGCGCGGGCGGCTGATCCTCAGGGCCAAGTGAAAGCGGCTCAAACCGCCTCGGCGAGCGGCGCGCGCACGATCCGCCCGACCGCTTCGCGCAACTCGGCGATCCCTGCGCCCGGCCGCGTCGCCAGCGTCGCCAGGCTCTGGCGGTAGAGGCGCGCGCCGGGCCGGCCGGCGAACAGGCCCAGCAGATGGCGCGTCATGTCGTGCAGGCGCGCGCCGCGCGCGAGCTCCCGCGCGACATAGGGCAAATAGGCTTCGACAACCTCGAAGGCGTCGCGCAGAGGCGCCGGCTCGCCGAAGATTTCGGGGTCGACGCCGAGCAGCATTTCGGGGTTCTGGTAGGCGGCGCGGCCGATCATCGCGCCGTCGACCCATTGCAGATGGCCGCGGGCCGCGGCGAGGTCCTCGATGCCGCCGTTGACGGCGATCGGCAGCTCCGGATGGGCCGCCTTGAGCGCGTAGACGAGAGGGTAGTCGAGCGGCGGGACGGTGCGATTGTCGTGCGGGCTGAGGCCTTCGAGCCAAGCCTTGCGCGCGTGGACGATCACGCCCGCCGCGCCCGCCGCCTCGACCGCTTCGACCAGCGCGAACAGGGCCTCGCGCGGCTCCTGCTCGTCGACGCCGATGCGGCACTTGACGGTGACCGGGACCCTCGTCGCCGCCGCCATCGCCGCCACGCATTCGCCCACCAACGCCGGCTCGCGCATCAGGCAGGCGCCGAAGCGGCCGTTCTGCACCCGGTCGGACGGACAGCCGCAATTGAGGTTGATCTCGTCGTAGCCGAACTCGGCGCCGATGCGCGCGGCCTCGGCGAGCCGTTTCGGCTCGGCGCCGCCGAGCTGCAAGGCGATTGGATGCTCGCACGCGTCGAAGCCGATCAGCCGCTCGCGCGGGCCGAATATGACCGCGTCCGCCGTGACCATCTCGCTGTAGAGCCGCGCGCGGCGCGTCAGAAGGCGATGGAAGGCGCGGCAATGCCGATCCGTCCAATCCATCATAGGGGCGACGCTGAAGCGCCAGCCTTGCAATTTCGCGTCAGATCGTTGATTTATCTCAAGTTTCACCATCACGCCTACGATTTTTCCTGTCTCATTTCTTGCTATTTTCGCCCATTCCGCATACCGTTTGCAACACATGCTGTAAATTTGGAGCCGTGTTGTAAAAATGGGAACGATAATTGACCGGCCCCGCAGGGATGGCTCGATCGCCTTCTTAGCCCAAATCTCACTGATGCGCGAAGGCGAAACGGTCTTTCGACAGTCGAAGACATTCGACCGCAAGCCGGCCGCGGCGGCTTGGATTAAGAAGCGCGAAGCCGAGTTAGCGAAGCCGGGCGGCCTGACGAAAGCGCGCGTCGGCAAATCGTCACCAACGCTCGCAGACGCGATTGATCGCTATACGGCGGAGTCGCTACGTCAGGCGGGCAGGACAAAATTGCAAGTGCTTCGGACAATCAAGCAGCACGACATTGCGTCCCTACGCTGCGGAGAAATCGCGAGCCAAGACATTATCGCCTTCGCCCAGACGATCGGAAAGAAAGCCAAGCCGCAGACGACGGCGAACTATCTCGCGCATCTAGGGGCCGTCTTTGCCATCGCGAAGCCCGCGTGGGGATTCGACCTCGATCCGCAGGCGATGTCAGACGCTGCGAAAGTCGCCAAGCGACTCGGGCTGACCTCGAAATCGAGAGAGAGAAACCGCCGCCCTACCCTGCCCGAACTCGATGCGCTCATGAAGCATTTCGGGGTGGCCAAGCGTCGGCGGCCCGACTCGAATCCGATGCAACTCATAACGGCGTTCGCGATCTTCTCGACGCGGCGACTTGAGGAAATCACGCGCATTCAATGGGCGGACCTAGACGAAGCGAATTCGAGAGTCGTTGTCCGCGACATGAAGAATCCGGGCGAAAAGCTCGGCAATGACGTGGCGTGCGATCTGCCGGCCGAAGCGATGCGAGTCATTCGCGTCATGCCGCGCTCTGACGGCGCCATCTTTCCTTTCGGTGCTGACGCCATCAGCGCGGCCTTTACGCGCGCTTGCAAGGTCCTAGAGATCGTCGACCTTCACTTCCACGACCTTCGCCACGACGGTGTCTCGCGTCTTTTCGAGCTTGGATTGAACATCCCGCACGTCGCCGCGGTGTCGGGTCATCGATCATGGGCATCTTTGAAGCGCTACACGCATCTACGCCAAGCCGGCGACAAGTACGCGGGGTGGCCCTGGCTGGACGTGCTCGCGTCGCCGACCTGACGCTTAGGTTTTCGGACGGTCCCGGCGAGCGAGTTGCAAGAGAACGATCAGAATGAGCCCGCCTGCCAAAGCGAACGTAAACCACTGGTCCGACCTCCCAGACAGAGCCAAAAACAGCGCGCCGAGGAAGCAGACGCCCGCGAGAGCGCCCGCGCCCGCCAGCACCCATTTCCGCTGAGGCCACCTCGGTTCCATGCCCGGTAAATAGCAGCTAGAGCGATCTGCGGCCATGCTTGTCGACGGCGACTAATTTCAAACTGAGACCCTACCGCGCGCGCGGCCGACTCGGCTCTGAACGCGCGGGGTGGCCACCCTGTCCGGCGGTCCCTATCCCGCAAATCCACCGCCCCGGGACATTTCGTGTGTACGAAGATCGCTCGCTGTGGCCTAATTTTTATGGCCCGAGCGAGGATTTCGGCCGGCGCTGAGATGTCGTGGCTACCGGAATCGAGTCGCGCCGCGACTTGCGACCGAGAGCAAGAAATGAGAACGTGCATCAGTGGTTGAGAACTTCGCTTCGCATGCGGGTGACTCCCACTGAACATTGGCGGATGGGGCCGCGCCCCGCCGAGCGATGGCCATAGAGCCTTCGCCGGCCCGCCAATCCGAAAATGAAGGAAGGTACGCGGACTCACCGCATGTGAGCCGCCGTGCGGATGGAGCGGGGGTAAAACACATGACGCGATCGGATTTCGTATCGAACGACCCGAGTAAAATAAGGGCCTCATTTTCGCCAGCCGCGCTCGCCGGCCGCGTTTCGGACGCTTTCGACACGCTGCGGGACCGCTGGCCTCGCAAACCGGACCCGTCTGAGTATGGGACGTGGCACAGTTGGAAATATCTCGCCGAGCTGAAGCGCGTAGAGCGCGAGCAGCCTAACCGCCTCAGGCCGGACGACGGCGAAGCCGACGCCTTGGATGGCGAGACGCAGGGAGAGGAATCACCCTCCCCAATCGTTCCCGAGCCCGTCTTCAGCTTCCACCCCGAAGCGCCCATGCCCCACGACCTGTTGATCGGCAGCTTCGGCGTCGAGGCGGACGAGGCGGGAGGTCGCGGTCTGGTCGGCATGTCGATATACCGCGACGCTCGGCCGGACCGACCGCTTCGGCGGAAGCGGAACACCGACCATGAGAAGCGTTCCCGCGCTGGCGTCCGCGAGGGCTCCCGCCATGACGCGACCGAGTTTGGCAAGCTCGTCAACGATGACGTGGCGTGTCGCCTCATCCTCAACAAGGAGGAGCTTGCGATCGAAGCGCTCGACCTCATCACTCGGCGCGAGACCGACCCCGGTCTTGAAGTCTTTCGCCGCGGCGTCATCGCATGGGGCAAGCGCGCCGAGCCGTTCCCATACTCTGCCGTCTACTTCGACCGCAAGGCGGAACGCCTCGACGCCGAAGGCTACCAGCCAACGCCGCCGCGGACACCGTGCCGGTTGCCCGGCGCCATCACCGGCGCGCACGCAGCCTGCAGCGAACACGGCCTGTCTCTCGATGAATTGGACGCGGCGATTGAGGCCGGATCAAAGCCCATCGTTCGCCGCGATGGCGTGATTGTAGCGCTTCGCAAGGCCGAACTGCCCAAGCGCCCCAAATACCCGCCAAAGCCGGCAAAGCCCGCAAGCAGCCCTGTGCGGAGCCTCACCCTCGTTGTCGACAACCCGGCCCCCATCCCCGCCGTCAAGCTCGACGGCGAGGGCCTTCTTGCGGCCTGAGCGCAATCCCGCCTTTGGGCGGCCGTCGCCGCACCGGCCGAAGCAAAACTCAGAAAGGTTCTTACAGATGTCGCTGACAACCAATTGGCCGGCGAAGGTGGCTTTGACGATTGAAGAAGCGCAGTTCGCCGCCGGTATCTCCCGGCGCTCGCTTGAACGTGCGATCGAAACAGGCGCGCTTCGCAGCGCATTCGTTTGCGGTCGACGTCGCATCGCGCCGGCCGATCTCGAAGCATTCATGGGCGGCTTGCCGATGCCTGCCGCAGCGCCGGCCAAGATCAGTATACGGAGTGTCGCATGAGCGACTTGATCCACAACGCCAAGGAGCAACAGTGACCGAACCTCAATTCCACCCACTCGCCGACGCCTTCCCGCTGCTCGACGGCAAGGAGTTCATGGCGCTCGCCGACGACATCGCTGAGCACGGCCTTCGTGAGTCGATCAAGCTGCTTGACGACATGATCTTGGACGGCCGCAATCGCTATCTCGCTTGCAAGTCCGCTGGCGTGGAGCCGAGCTTCGAGGTCTTCGAGGGCGACGACCCGGTTGCCTATGTCATCAGCGCAAATCTTCGGCGCCGACACATGGACGAGAGTCAGCGATCGGTTGTCGGGGCGAAACTGGCGACTATCAGGGTCGGCGACAACCAGCACAAGACGGCTGAGGGTTCGCCAATTGGCGAAGCCATCACTCAGGCCAAGGCTGCCGAACTGCTCAACGTCGGCAAGCGCAGCGTCGAACGCGCTCGCGAGGTTATTGAAAAAGGCGCGCCATCGCTCATTGCCGCGGTCGAACAGGGCCGCGTCTCAGTCTCGGCCGCCGCAACCATAGCGTCCCTTCCGGTCGAAGAGCAGCAAGCAATTGTCGCCGATGGCCCGACTGCGGTGCGCGAAGCGGCAAGGACGATCCGGGAGGACGCGAGTGCGGGGACGGCGCCGGTCGAAGTCGAGGTCCCATTCAAGGACGAGGAAGACGACGTAGACGAGCGCGATTTCCTCGCGGACTCCGAGATCGAGGACACGTTCTACAACATCCGCCATAGCGTCAACAGGATGAGTGATCGCAGCATCTACGCCTTAGGGAAGATGCTCGCCGCATTCGTCGGGAGCCGGCGAAGAGAGGTCGCGCGTTGGATTTGGCAATATCGGCAAGGCGCCACGCTCGCCTATCGCGTCGCCGACGAATGCGGCGAGGTCGTGGAGGAGCCGGCGGAGACAACTGCCGGGATCGAAGCGGTTATGAGCGAGTTCAAGGACCTCGGCGAACACATGGACGCCGTACAGGACGCGCGCGAGATCGGCGCGCTGTCGGTCACGGCGTTCGCGCATTGGGCGATTTCACAGAAAGCCGTCCCCGCCAAGGTCGACGACTTCTTCGGCCAACTCATGCACGGACACAACCTCAGCCCAGACAGCGGGGGCAACGCGATCAAGAGCGCCCGCGATAAGATGAGCTACGGCAAACTGGACGGCAACCCCAACCGTCGCGCCGAATACATTTTCCGCGCTTGGAACCGCTACTGCGGCGGCGGCAAGGTGCTCAAGACCGCGGGACCATTGCCGGAATTGGAGTGCGGCCAGAGCGACATGGCTGAGGCCGCCTGACGTGAGTCAGCCGCCCTCTTTGACGCCGACTCAGGCGCGCCGCCACAGACGAGAACGCTCGCGCCTACGGCAAATCGAGGCCGAGCGGCTTGCAGACGCAGCCCCGACGATCGCCGCGCCCGCCGATACCGACTGCAAGCGCTCGCCTGACTCGGCGGCGCGCAACGAAATGAACCACGATCCCGCGTGATGTGGATCGCAACCTTGAAAAGGAAATTTCCAGCATGACAGACCAACGGGGCGGGGAGGAACTTCCTTCCGTCAGCCGAGTGAACATCGGGACCGCCGCCGCCATCTGCGGCATCAAGCGCGACGCGATCAACGAAGCGATGCGAATGGGCGCGCTCCGATTCAAACGGGTAAACGGTCAGCGCACCGCGACGCTTCAGGACGTGCATGAGTTCAAGCGCGTGCTGTGGAGCCGCTTCAAATGAGCGCGGCCCGCAAGAGATCAGAGCCCGCGTGGCTTGAAGATGGAGTCCGCGACGATCGCGGTCAACTCATTGCGAACCTCGCCAACGCAATGCGGGCGCTGCGTAACGATCCGGCGCTGTCGACATGCTTCGCGCGAGATGAAATGCTGCGCGACGTGCTGCTGATCAAGGAGCTTCCGGCGACGGGCTCGCGATCTGCCGACAATCGGCCGGACTCGCTTCCGCGCCCCGTGCGCGATACGGACGCAACTCGCGTTCAAGAGTACCTTCAGCGCCTCGGCCTTCCGAGAATCGGGAAGGACGCGATATTTCAGGCGATCGACCTACGGGCTGACGAGCGCGCCTTTCATCCGATCCGCGACTACCTCGCCGGCCTGAAATGGGACGGCCAGCGTCGTGCGGACGAATGGCTTTCGCGTTACCTCGGCGCCGACTCGTCGCTCTATGTGGACGCAATCGGCGAAATGTTTCTCACCGCTATGGTGCAGCGCATCTTCGAGCCGGGATGCCAAGCCGACTACATGTTGGTTTTGGAAGGCCCTCAAGGCTCGGGCAAGTCGTCCGCCTGCCGCATCCTCGGCGGCGACTATTTCACCGATTCGCTGCCTAGCGTCCGGCTCGATAAGGAAGCGTCGAATCATCTTCGGGGCAAATGGATTGTCGAGATCGCCGAACTCAGTGCGATCCGGGGCGCGGAGGAAGCGGCGCTGAAGGCGTTCCTTTCTCGGACGTCGGAGCGGTATCGGCCGGCATACGGTCGCCGCGAGGTCGTCGAGCCGCGACAGTGCTTGTTCATCGGCACGACGAACGAGTCCACCTACTTGCACGACGAGACGGGGGGACGCCGCTTCTGGCCGGTGAAGACCGGCGCGATTGATCTAGCAGCCCTCGCCGCAGACCGCGACCAACTGTTTGCCGAGGCGGTCGCGCTGCACCGCGAGGGAATGCAGACGTACCCAGACGCCGAATTTGAGCGGAAGCATATCAAGCCTGTCCAAGAGGCGCGGCGCGAGATCGACGCATGGGATGAGCCAATCGCCAACTTCCTGGCCCGCAAGGCGGATGCAAGCTCTAGCCAAGGGAAGCATGGCGCCAGCGTCACCGTGGGGGAGGTCGCGACGGGCGCGCTCGATATGAAAGCCCAGCGCATCGCGACGTCCGACACCAGACGCATAACCTCGATCATGGCGAGTCACGGCTGGCGGCGCAGCGACAAGTTGCGCGATGGTGTCCGCCCTTGGATCGCCCCCAACTTACATCTTGTCGCGTAGAACTCGCCCTCCGTTCAAGTGGTCACTAAGTGGTCAAGTGGTCATCAGTGGTCATTCTCCTTGGAAGGTGAATTTTGTAAAATACTACTTATAGGGAAAGTGGCCACTAGTCATCACTTGACCACTTAGTGACCACTTCCGGTGGCGTATCCGAAACGGCCTGCCGGCGGACCCGATCAAGGCGACGAAACGCCTGAAATCCCCGCAATTCCTTGAGCAATGTATGTGGTGACGCCACGATGTCCTACGCCGGTAACGCCGCCGATCGAGCTCAACCCCCCTGGCAGGCCCCTTTCACCCCTATAGGCCATACAGTCGCGTAACCCGCGGCCCCGCTATTCACTCGGAATTCGGTGAGATACGCCGCCCTGTCAAGCAGGATTGTCACGAACGGCCCCGCGCGAGCCTCCCAGAGTGTTACATTGTAACAGCCATGCGCCCGGAGTCGCGCAGAAAACGGGAGGTAGGGGAAGAGGAAGGCTTGTCGCTCGACGTATGCACATATCTTTATGCGAAAACGAGGAAATCCGATGTCCAAGAAGAAACTGGAAAAGCCGACCAAGGCAATGCGAAGCCGCGCCTGGGCGACGCTCGCCGAGGTCGCCGATAATCCCGACGCCGCCGACCACGCCCGCGTTTCAGCCGCCCGCGCGCTCGTGCGTGACGATCCCGCCGCCGCCGAAGCCGCCGAGGCCGCCAAGAAAAGACCGCAGAGTTGCGTGTTTCTCCCGGATAACGGGCGCGATCCGGGGATCACTCGGTTAGGAATCTACGATATTGATTGCCAAACCGTTATTATTTATGACGGATCGACCGAGGAAGGTCTTGCGGATTTGGCCCGATGGCAAGCGCAAATGGCGGCTCGGATCGAAGCCGACTATCCAAGGCAGCCGCTGGCGCTTTCTGCGCCGGCGCCGAAGCGCGCGCAGACCGGGGCAGAGCGCCAAAGGAAGCGTCGCGCCCGCCTCAAAGTCGCGGCGGCGGCGAAGTTGGCCGCATGATCCGCGATCAGTTCGTCGACGTGCCGGCCGTTGCCGCCAAACCGACCGTAACCACCCGCGCCCCGCGTAACCAGCGCGTAACCAGCGCCCCGCCGCGTAACCACCCGAGCGTAACCAATCTCGCTTCCGCGGAAGTGAGACCGGACGGCCCGAAGCGCGATCGGGCGGCATACATGCGCGAGCGCCGCGCCGCCGCGAAGGCGAGTCAGTCGGCGGCGGCCGGGGCGGTGAGCCTTGCCGCAACCTTGGCGATGGTCGCCCGCGAGCATCCCGTCGCCTCTTGAATCGCCGTCCACGTCGCGCCGCCCCTAAGCTGCGCGGCGATCCCGGCGAGCCGTGCGGTGTCTTCCGGCCGGCCGCGATACAAGCCCTTGGCCCGCGCCTTGGCTTGCCCCTCCGCTTGGCGCCGGCGGCGATCCTCGTAGTCCTTGCGCGCCACGGCCGCGAGGACGTCGAGCATCATCGAATTGACAGCGCCGAACATGCGGCTTGTGAATTCGTCGGCCGGCGCGGCAAGCTGCCAACTTGTCGGAAGGTCGAGCGCGACGACGCGGATTTGCTTCGCGGCGAGTTCGGCGCGCAGCTTCTGCCAGTCCGCATCGGTCAGGCGCGACAGGCGGTCGACCTGTTCGACTAGTAGAACGTCGCCCGGCCGCGCGTCGGCGATTAGCCGGAACAGTTCGGGGCGCGCGAGTTTGGCGCCGGACTCGTTCTCGACGTAGGTCGCGGCGATCGTAAGCCCGCGTCCGGCCGCAAAGGCTTCGACCGCCGCTCGCGCCCGCGTGGCGTCTTGCTCGTTTGTTGAGGCTCTTAGGTACGACCGGACGAACATCGCGAATCCCCATCGGTTCAGTTTAGATGGTTTCGTTATATCGGTTCAGTTTGGATTGTCAAATGGTATTTATGAACCGGCTTTCAGGCGGTTTCGTTAGGGCATACCCAAAATGAACCGACCCGCGAGCATGGATCGCGACCATCCCGACGATTTGGATTCGCTGGCGAGCGCCAAGCCATTGCACCATGCGCGCCTGAAGAGGGGTAAGCTCCGGCGGTCGGCGCGGTGCGCGCCGATACCGTCGCCCGTTGATCGATTGGAGACCGGGGCGACGATCGCCAACGCGGCCGGCTGGCGGCGATCGCACTTCGCGGCCATCAACGTAGCGCCGCGCGTCGCGTTGCCGGCGTGCGCCCGCTCGTTAGCCGACTACGCGACGGCAACGCGGGCTCGCTCGCTCGCGATCGGCGTCGACCGCGTCGGGGCGCTTCGTCGAGGCGCGCAGAATTAAGCGCGGCCTCGCTCCGGGGGCCGGGCCACCTTACGTCCAAACTTTTCATGTAGAAAATGCGGCGCCGCCTTTCGCGACTCCGCCCCAATAATTTTTCGCCGGTAAAAAGGCCGGCTCACCAGTTCATCGCGCGCGAAACCGCCGCGATTGAAGCACGCGCATGAGCGCTACAAGTATAGACAAGGACAGCAATGACCACCTTCAGAATGTTCCCGCCCATCGAAATCGTTTACCAGACTACCGTTGCCAACGGGCGCACCTATACGGGCGCGCCGGGCAGTTATCAAGACGTTCCCGACATCGACGCGGGTATCTTGGCCGCGAACGGCTGGACGAAGGCCTGCGTATCGGGGCCGACGTCGGCTCGGCCTTCAACAAACCCGAACACAACGCCCCCTTATCTCGCCGCCGCCGGTTTCGTATACTACGACACGACGCTTTCCGAATTCGTCATACATGACGGCGCGACTTGGCGGACGGTCGCCGGCGTGTCCGCGTAAGCTCGAAAGCACAAGGAAAACACCCAATGGCCAAATTCACTACCGCCGCCGCCGCGCCTCAGAGCGACGCGCGTCGCCGGCTGGCCTCGATGATCGAGGAACGCAACGCAATCGCCGCGAAAATCGACGGCATACAATCCGCACTGGAACGCCTCGCCACGGCGCAGACGAGCGAAGGCCAGGTCGTCAGCGAACTGCAAGCACTCGAGTCTGTCGAGGCCGTCGCGATGGGCGTTTGGGCGCGCAGTGGCGAAGGCGATGCGCCACAGACTGACGTCGAAAGGCGCGAACGTTTGACTCGCAAGCTCGTCGACGTTCGCGCCAAAGCCGCGGCCGCAAGGGGTGCCGAACCCGCTTTGGCGGCCGAGCGCGACCGCGAGATTGCCAAACTGCCGGGGCTCGGCGCGGTGATCGACGAAGTGGTTGCCAACGTCCTTCTCGAAGAGGTCGAACCGCTTCTGGCCGATTTCGAAGAAGCGAACCACGCCCTTGGCGTGAAAGCCGCCCGGATCGGCTTCGTCGAGGACATGATTGGCGGTATGGCGCGATCGACGCCGGACGCCAACCAGGCGCGCCCGCTCTTTGTGATGCTCGAAACCCTCACCAAGCGGCTGCAAAAAATCTTCCCGCGGGCTGTGCCGGACGTCGACGCTGCCAGCAAGTACCGCGTCGAGTGGGGCTCGCTTGTCGGCAGACTCCACGCGGACGCCAGCGCGACTTTGGGGGAGTGACATGAGAAACTCCGAAATCTTCGTCGGCTTTCTTGGCGAACGCGGTTCAACGGCCGCGCTGCAAAAAGTGGCCTCGCCGGTCGCGACGCGCAAACTCAACGCCGCCCACGCCGCCGCCGTCGCGGAAGTGAGCGCGCTTCCCGACGGCTTGGCCAAGGCTGCGATGACTCGGCGGCTCGATGATTTGGCCGTCGCGATCCGCGCGACCGAACTGCGGTTGCTTTCCGGCAATGCGCCGCCCGCGAAGAAAGGGCAGCGAAAATGACGGACGGCGGCATGGCGGGGCGGTCGTTGCGCAGGGCGCGCGCCGTCGTCGCGCAACTTGACGCGCTGCAAGCCGATCTCGACGAGGTCGATCGGCAGTCGAATCCAGAGACGCTGAAGGCGGCCGGCCTCGGAGAAAGCGACGCCGTGCGCAAGAAGGAGCGCGCCGCGATCGACTACATTAGCGGTGCGCTCGCCGACATGGAGCGCAGTCTAGCGAAGATGCAAAGCGACGAGGCTGCGCTGGTCCGCGAGATTTCTTACCTCGCCACCTTGGAACCGGGGGCCATTCGATGACCGATTGTCGCACCTTCACGGCGCCGCCCCGCCGCCCGCCGCCGATCACGATCGCCGCCGCGCTGACCGGGCTCGTCGCCTCGATCGGAGAAATGGTCGCGGGTCCAGCCCGTGCGGTCGCCGAAAATGAACTTGAATCCATCGCAATCAAAATTCGCGCCCTGGCCACCAAGGTGAACGGAACGCGAAGGAAGGCAATTCAGAAATGACGCAAATGATCCGGCTACTTGGCCCGAAAGGCACAGACGAGTGCAACGCGGCGGGCGTCGCATATCATCCCCACGACGATGGATATTTCCATCTCCCCGACGACCCCGACGTTCTCGGCCCCTTGATGCACACAGGCGGCTTCAGTCTGGCCCCCGACGACGTCCCACCGGCGCCGCCCGAACCGCGCCAGACCTCGATTGCGGATGTCGAAGCCCTGGCCCGCACCTTGCCCACCGGCGACCTGAAGGCTCAATTGCTCAGCGCGATTGCCGCCCTCGCCAGCGGCCCGCGCCAGACGGTGAAAGTCCGACCGCCTATCGGAACGACCGGCTTCAGTCACGGCGGCGAGCATTTCGAGATCGGCGAGGACGGCCTGATAGACGCGCCGCTCTTCACCCTCGATTCGATCTGCGACGGGCCAGCGGGTTTCACGGTCGTGAGTTCGCTCGATCCGCCGCCGCCGCCCGCCGCCGATGACGAAGCGCAAGCCGACGACGCCGAGCCCGCATCGAGCGAGCCGGCCGCCGCCGAGGTCGTCGAGATCGAAGCCGCCGCACCGGCTGCCGAGGCCGAAGCGGAAGATGCGGCGCCGGTCGCGCCGGTTCTTCCTCGACTCACGATCCCAAATTCCGCGCCCGTATGAGCTTGGCCGCTTGGGCGCGGCGGGGCGGATAATTTCCGCGCCGGGGTGCGGGCGCGTTTGATCCTTGGGCGCGCCCGCACCTGCCCTTCCGAATTCGTCGAAGTGACGCGGACTCTTCGCCACCGCGCAAGCCTTCTCCAGGCGTCTCACGCGACGATGCGCCGCGGCGCCGGTTGCCCCTCATCTGGCGCCGCGGCGACCATTTCAGTTCTCCCGATGCGCTGGTCTTTCGCGTCGGGATCGAGGCGCAGCGGGGCCGTTCAGTTCCTTCCCCTGACCGGTCCCGCCGCTGCCTATTCCCATCGACATTGGTCGGCGCCGCCTTCCATCGGCGAAAGCGTAGGGACGCATTCTGATCAATGTCGCTTGGCCGGCGCTCGGCTTGATTCGCTCGTCGAGCGCCGGCCCCTTTCCCTTTTCGATCTTTCCACAACCATGAAAGCTTTTCGCTGATGGCAAGCCTTACGAACGTTTCCGTTTCCACTGCCGGCGCCGCCGCTGCGCCCGTTCCCGCGCCGGCCGCCGCCGCCCCCGTCATTGCCGCCGCTCCGGTTGCCCCGCCCGCCGGGAACGGCGTCACCTTGGTCGATAACCGCAACGCGATCATCGTCGACTCGCGCGGGCGATCGATCAAGATCAAGAAGCTGTCGGCGTTCGATCGCATGCGTCTGTTTAAGGCAGTCGGTGCCGAGGACTCGGAAAATCGGCTTTTCATGAGCTACGCGAACGCCGCCGCCGCCGTCACGGAACTTGAGGGCTTGCCCGTCGCGTTTCCCATGAATCAGATTCAACTTTCGGCGCTTGTCCAGCGCCTCGACGAAGATGGGCTAGAAGCCGTCGTGAAGGGCCTTGTCGCCCTCAATCCCGAACGCGAGGACGTGGCGACCGCCGCCCAAAATTTGTAACCCGCACGCCCCTTCGCGACATCGCTTGGCTTGTGCGCAATGGACTCAGCCTAACCGATGTCGAGCGCTTCGACGAAGCCGAAATCCTCGCCTGGGGTGTTGCCTTCGGCGAGGCCCGCGGGGGCGAGTGGGATTGGAACGAATTGAAGTGGCGCGAGCCCGACAAATGACAACGAAGAATCGAGGCGCGCCATGATGTCATGCGCGGAATTCGCGAAGATGCTTGGCCGCGCCGCCGAGACGGCGGAAGTCGGCCTCGTCGAGCCTACCGAAGTCGTCATGAAGGCGGTCGCGGCAGAGGCGAAGCGCGTCATCGGAACATACGAATATGGCTGGCCGCAACTCGCCGAGGCGACGCAGGATGATCGCGTCGCCCGCGGCTTTCCCGCGAATGAGCCTTTGCTCCGGACCGGCGACATGCGCGCCAGCATCGCCACAAAGGCCGAGGCGGTAGCGGGCGGCGTGGAAGGTCTCGTTTATTCCGATCAGAAGGAAGCCCTTTGGGCCGAACTCGGAACGATGGGGCCGGGCCACGGCCAGCCGCCGCGATCGTTCCTGTTCAAATCCCTTTGGCTGGCGACTCCCGTCATCGCCAAGACCTTCGGCAAGTTCGCCGAGAGACTCTTACAATTTGGAACAAAGTGATGATCGAAGCCGGCGCCGTGGGCGCACGTTTCACGATTCTTGATGATGCAAGCCCAGTCCTAAAGCGACTGATGGACCTGTTCAACTCGTTACAACTCTCAATCGACCGGACGCAAGCCGCCATGAAGCTGCTTGTCATGCCTCCGGGCTTAAACCGTTCGCTCGGCGCTATGGAAAAGCGCTTCATGGCGATTTCCGGTGCGTCGAAGGCTGCTGGCGACGTGGCGTCCGCGAGCTTCGCGAAGATGGACTCGGCGATGGCGGCGACTGCCGCGAACCTCGGAAACGTTTCGCGGGAAATGAAGGCGATTGCCGCCGAGTCGCGGGCGCTCAACGGGCCGCGGAGTTTGAGAACCGGCGCCGGCCCGTCGCATGGGGGCGGCCTCAACTTCGCCGGGGCCGCCGTGGCGCTGCCGGGCGGTCAACGCGCACATATCGGCGGGACGCCCGCGCTCGCGGCGGCCGGCGCTATCGGCTACGGGGCTTACGAAGAAGCGAACATCGAAGACTTCGTGAACAAAATCTTCCTGTCGGGCCAAATCACGACCGGCAACGAGAAATCGAATCCGCTCTTCGGGAAAATCCGCGACTCCATCCTGAAGGCGTACACGATGACCGGGCTGCCCCTCGCGCAGATCGAGGAAGGAATCCTTACCGGCACGCGCGGACTCGCTGGCATAGACCTTGAAAAGCGCCTCGCGCTGATGCCCGGCCTGCTGGCCGCGTCCGCGACTGAGGCGTCTCTGAAGAACGGCACGACAATTCCAGAGGCGATGCAGGCGTTCGTTGGCCTTGCGCATATGGAGGGGAAATACAGCCCGGACGAGATTGCGAAACTCGCCGACCATTTCGCCTATCTATCGACGACGACGCCCGTGTCAGTGGAGCAGATCGAGCGTGCGGCGTCCTACGCGATTCCGATGCTGCGGACGGCCGACTTTGACCCGGAGCAATTGCTCCTAATGGTCACCAGCATGCAGCGCGCGGGCATTCAGAACACGAAGTCGGGAACCTGGATTTCGCAACTCGCGATGCAGTCATTCCCTGGCACGTCGCTGATGTCCAAGATGCTCTTCGCGAAGCACGAGGCCGCGCTCAAATCGTTGGGGCTTATCGACGCTCATGACGAGCCGACGTGGTTCACCAACGGCCGCCCCGATCTAGTCAAAATGACGGGCATTGCTGGCGACGCAATCGCCAAGATGGACCCGGCGCATCGGCTTGCGGTCGAAAAAGCCTTGTGGGGCCAGCAAGGGGGAAGGGCTGCGGGATTCTTCGCCGACCCGACCAATCGTGGAATCATGGCGTCGGTTGCAGACGAGGAAAAGGGATTCATCGCGGGCGAGCCGATGTGGAAACAGGCGCTCGAAAACTCGCCGATCGTTCAATTCCGCACTGCGTTCGCCGGGCTCAACGTCGAGTTGATCAATCTCGGGTCGAACGTGCTGCCTTACGTGACGGGCGCTTTGAAAGAGGCCAACCAAACGCTCGGCGGAAAGGGCGAATTAGGCGTTCTCGGCGCCGGCCTCTTGGGTTGGATGTTCAAGGGCGCGCTCTGGAATGGCGCTAAGGCGCTTGGCGGTCGCGCTCTTGGCTTAGGCGGCCCGTGGGGCGTGCTTGCATCGCTTGCGGCGATGGCCGGCCCAGAGGTCTATAACGACATGCTGCGCGACGACGTCGAGCACCCTGGCCGGCGCATGTACATCGACCCCGGAGTCCTTGAGAGGGCGCGCCGCAACGCGATCGACTTCCGCGCCGACCCTGAAGGGGCGCATGGGCGCGTAATGGGTAGCGGAGCCTTCGCGAGGGCCAACGCACCGGCGGTCAACACGCAAGTCAACGTCAAAGTGTTGCTCGACGGCCGCGCCATCGCCGCCGCGGTCGAAAAAGAAATCACGACGACGTTTCGCTCGATCACTTCGTCGAGCGCCTTTGACGGGCAGGCGTCGGAGACGTACCCGGATCACGGCTTCCATTGACCGGAGCCGGCCGCCGGGCGAGGCGGCGCGGGTGATAAATGGTAGCTTGCGGCGGAAGGGGGAATCACGATGAACGAGTCAAATCCAATGGCAATCTCGCCGCTGGCGCAGAGCTTTTGCGACTATGAAACCGGCATGTGCGGCGGCGCCATTAGGGTTGTCGATCGGGCGAACGACGATAACCTTTGCAGGGGAGATCGACAGTCTACGGCCATCCACGAGGCCGGTCACGCAGTCGTGGCGTATGCCCTAGGCTTGGGCTGCTCAAAGATTTCCCTGACGGTAACGACGTTCGATTGCGAAGGAGTCGCGGGTATCGGCTTTAGCGGGCTGCATACGCCTGATCAGAGCAACTGGCGTCGAACCAGGAGGGTGATTTGCCGAGGGCACTTCGATTCGGGCGTCCTTGCCCACGGCGTCACGTTTGCTGCGGGGCCGGCTGCGGCGCGAAATTTCTGCTTGGCGAGAAACCTCCCGACCCTCAATTTTAGCAACTCAAGCGACGACGCCCAAATCAATAAGGCCGCCGGTGAGCTTGAGCGGGTATGGCGAAGTCGCTTTGTCCGTCGAGCCTATCGGCGACTCGTCTGGCGTCTGGCGCAGTTGGCCCTGATGGACGAGAGAGTATGCCGCGCCGTCAGCGAGTTAGGCCGTGCGCTCGACGAAAATCATTGGCCGGAGGAATCGCCAGAGCCGGGAATCAGAACCGGAACCATGCGCGGCGCGATAGCGCGAGAGATCATGGAGCGGGCGGGCATACTTCCGGGAATGCTCAAGATGGACGTGCGCCAGATTTCCGGGGAGTCTCAGGCTCGGCGTTACCGCAAGGGGGTCGACCGAATATTGAGCGCGGCGGCCGGTGACTTAGCGTGAAAGCGAGAGGGTCGAGCCGCCATCAGCTCGCCCCGTGGCGGGCCGCCCTGGCCGCCACCATGCCGGCCCCCTTGCGGATGTCGGCGGCGCGAGGCTGCGGCTCTGGGCGCTGCGGTCGGGTAACGACGCGGTTCATTTCGGCGCGAATGACGGATGGCGTGTGCCGCATGTTCCGTGATCCGCGCGGCCGGCGGCGGTCAGGTGCGGCGACTGAGATATTCCTAGGCGCAAATGTCGCGCCTCGCGTGACGCTTGGGCCGTTGCAATTTTGCGGGGCGTGCGTAATCTACGTCTGCGCGGCGTCGGTTCCGCATTGACATGTTGAAGAGATTTTCTGCCCTCGGCCACGAAGGCTGGGGGCTTTTCTCCTTTGTCGCGGCTAAAATGAGACTGACGCTGCCTTCAAGAAGGTCAACGATGAAAGCGCCCTCGCAAGGCATTCGGGCCGAGCGCAAGGGGAACGCCACTTTCTACGACGAGGGGTTAGTTGCTGCTGCCTGGGGCGTGCTTCCCGAACAGAACCCATACGAGCTAGGCACGGTCTGCCATGACGAATGGCGCCGGGGCTTCCTGTCGTATGGAACAATAGAACCAGAGAACAGCAAAGGGGATGAGAGCCTGTCCGGCGACGCCCGCGCCTTGAATGCAGCGAGGGAAGTTCGCGGTCAGAAAAAGGCCACCCCGGATGACCTCGCCGACGCCCTGGCGTTCGCGCTGCGCTTTGATGGCCGGAAAAGGAAGCACGATGCCGCCGAGATGATGGCGCGGATCGTCGCCAAGCGGCTTGTGGAGCATCTTGAGCGAAGCGGCTTCGTCGTCATGAAGAAACCGCCGATCGGCGGCGCGGCCGCGCGCGGGCGCGGTCACGACGGGCGATAGGATCGAGCGTCGCCGCCCGACGTATCGCGGTCGCGTCGCCGCCGGTGACGCCGAGTGACAATTAGCCCCGGCCTCCCGACAAACGAGATTTTGGCGGGACTCCAACGCTCGCGGGCTTCTCCGGCGGACCCGGTATGCGCCGCCGACAATAGCGGCGCAAAACGCGCAACTATCTGTTGCGGAACGCAACTAGATTTTGCAACAAACGCAAATAGCGCTTACGTTAGTTGCAAGAGTTGCAAGCAATAAACCGCTTGCGCTGGAAAACTACTCATGTATGCTCGCGTTCGTCTAAGGAGTGGCTTTGATTCTAAGAAGCGAGGGCAATTACCCACCCCTTATTTGATGAGGCGGACGCTTGCGGCTCGGAGCGCGTTCAAGCCAGGATTCCGACGATCACGGCGAAGGGGTTCGCGCCTTTGAGCCTTGCGGTGTCGACGGTTG
>JBEKLU010000066.1:0-30591 GCA_050010035.1 Roseiarcus sp. | reverse complement strand
CTCACCCCGCGCGAGGAGCGCGTGCTGCGCATGCGCTTCGGCATCGGCATGAACACCGACCACACGCTGGAGGAAGTCGGCCAGCAGTTCTCGGTGACGCGCGAACGCATCCGCCAGATCGAAGCCAAGGCGCTACGCAAGCTCAAGCACCCGAGCAGGAGCCGGAAGCTGCGGAGCTTCTTGGATAATTGAGGGAGGCCCTCCCTTCTCCCCTTGTGGGAGGTGTCGGCCGAAGGCCGACGGATGAGGGGTCGTCGAGCCGAGAGGCTCGGCGGGCCGTGTGGCCATTGCGGGCAAGCCTTCCGATGATATCGCGCCTGGGACGTTGAACAGCGTCATGAAGCGGGCCGGGGTCACGGAGAAACGTTGATGCGTTACGCCGTCGTCATCGAGAAGGCGGTCGACAATTATTCCGCCTACGTGCCGGACTTGCCGGGCTGCATCGCGACTGGCGAAACCGTCGCGGAAGTGGAGCGCGAATTGCGCGAGGCGATCCGCTTCCATATCGAAGGCCTCGAGGAGGATGGACTTCCCGTCCCGCCGCCGAGCACCCGAGCCGGTCGAGGATGTTGAGGAGCTTCCTGGATAATTGACGGTCATCCGGCGGTCAGCCGCGCGAGTTCCGCTTCGAATTCGCGGATGAGTTCGGCGCGCTCTTCTTCGGGGAGCCAGCGGCTCATCTGCGGCAGGACTGTGCGCCAGTAGCCGAACTCGTGCGCGTCCCAGGGCTCGGTCGTCGACGCCCGAGCCTTTTCGACGACGGCGCGAATCTTTTCGAGGTTCGGCTTGAAGACGTACGGCTTGGGCCCGTCGTCGACCGCCCCGCGCAGGGCTTCGAAGAGATCGCCTTGTTTCACGTCTGCGCCGCTCGCGATGATTCGGGTCGATGTTACATCGTCGCGATCGCGCAGACGAGCGCGCGCGGCCCGCCGATCGAAAACCCTCACGCCGACTTCCGGCGAGCTCGACCTGCCGGAAGACGCTCGCCTGCGTCGCGGGCGGGCCGTCGCCGTGGCGTCGTTTCGGCTTCGGCGGCTCTGGCCTGCGCGAGGAAAGACGGCGCGGCGGGTCGGCGGGCGGCTGGGTGGCGGCTCGCGCCGCCGCGGCATTCTCTTCCGGAAAAACAGAATTCGTGCTAATCTTCAATTTGGTCTCGCGGCTGCATCCGCGCCGGCCGGGGTTCCGCTTTTTGGGGAATTCGAGCCAAGCGGCCCACGAAGGCCGAAACCGGCCGGCGCCGCCGTCAAGGCCTTGATTTCGTTCAAAACCGCCAAAGAATAAATTTGGAATACCTTGGAAAAGTTTGGAATTTCCTTGGAAAAAGCTTGGAATTGCTTGGAAAAGGTTTGGAATTCCTTGGAATGGCTTGGAAACGTCTGGTCGCCCCGGCGGCTCGGCGGCGTCTTCCGACAGGTCGTGCTTGTCGGCATTCGCCTCACCCCTCCCGGAGCGGCTCGAACTCGGCCGTGAAATGCCGCAGCGCCTTCGGCTCGCGCACGATGCGATAGCCCGGCAGCCGATCCTTCTCGGCCGCCACTTCCGCGAAGGTCTCGACGACATAGTCTGCGTGCGACTGGGTGTAGACGCGGCGTGGCAGGGCGAGGCGCACCAGGTCCATCGCCGCCGGCTTCTCCGAGCCGTCGGGAGCGCGGCCGAACATCACCGTGCCGATTTCGCAGCTTCGCACGCCGCCGATCTCATAGAGCGCGCAGGCGAGCGCCTGGCCGGGATAGTTCAGCGGGGCGATGTGCGGCAGCCACGCCCGCGCGTCGACGAACACCGCGTGGCCGCCGGTCGGCCGCACGATCGGCGCGCCGAGCGCCGTCAGCCGCTCGCCGATGTATTCGCTGGTGCGCACGCGATAGGCCAGATAGTCCTCGTCGACGATCTCGGCGAGGCCTTGCGCGATCGCCTCGAGGTCGCGCCCGGCGAGCCCGCCGTAGGTGGGAAAGCCCTCGGTCTGGATCAGCCGAGTGCGGGCGCGCTCGGCGAGGTCGTCGTCGTTGAGCGCCAGCCAGCCGCCGATGTTGGCGAACGCGTCCTTCTTGGCGCTCATCGTCATGCCGTCGGCCTCGGCGAACATGTCGCGCACGATGTCGACGACGGCGCGCTTGTCCTGGCCGGGCTCGCGCATCTTGATGAACCAGGCGTTCTCGGCGAAGCGGCAGCCGTCGATGATGAACGGCTTGCCGTATCGACGCGCCAGCGCGGCGACGGCGCGGATGTTGGCGAGGCTGACCGGCTGTCCGCCACCGGCGTTGTTGGTCACCGTCAGCATCACGCAAGGCACGTTTGCCTCATGCGCGGCGAGGAAGTCGGCGAGGCGCTCGACGTCCATATTGCCCTTGAACGGGTGCAGCGCCTGCGGATCGCGCCCTTCGGCGATGACGAGGTCGTGCGCCTGCGCGCCCGTCGCCTCGATATTGCCGCGCGTCGTGTCGAAATGAGTGTTGGAGGGAATCTTGCGCCCGGCGCCGCCCAGCAGGTGAAACAGGATCGCCTCGGCCGCGCGGCCCTGATGGGTCGGGATGATGTGGCGGAACGGCATGAGATTACGCACCGCCGCCTCGAAGCGGAAGAACGACGGCGAGCCGGCGTAGCTCTCGTCGCCCAGCTGGATCGCCGCCCATTGGCGCGCGCTCATCGCCGAGGTTCCCGAATCGGTGAGGAGATCGATCAGCACGTCGTCGGAATGCAGCGCGAACAGATTGTAATGCGCGGCGGCGAGCAAGCCGCGCCGCTCGGCGCGGCTCGTCATGCGGATCGGTTCGACGGACTTGATGCGGAAGGGTTCGATGATCGTCTTCACAAGGGCTCTCCCGAAAAAGCCCCGAGGCGGGAATCGAACCGGGGCCTGCGCGCCGCGGTTGCCGGCCCGATGGCCTGCCGCGCTCAGCGCCCTGATTACGCGCGGTCGGCTATCACGAAGCGGGGCGGACGCGCAAGACGGCGCCGCGGCTCCTATCCTTTCGGCGTGCGGCAAAGTGCAGAATTGTCGAGAACGCCCAACTCGGGCAAGACGGCGGCGGCGGGGCGACGGTTGGGGGAGCGCCGGCTTAACGGACTGTTTTTCCACTGATGTCGCGATTCGCAAACTCGTTTCCGGTCGTCTAAGATCGGCGACGCGATGCTTGCCGGCGATAATCGATGCAAGCTTAAGAAGGGGACGACGCCGAGAGGGACCAAGCCACAACACGACGAAAGGAACGGCCATGAGCAGTCACGAAGGTTCGCGCATTTCGATTCCCACGAGGATAGCGTTCGGCGCCGCCGGCGTCGCGGCGGCGATGCTGATCGCGGGCGCGGTCGTCACCGTTTCTCCGCGCGCGGCGCAGGCGACCCCGGCCTTCGCTGGCCAGACCAAGCTCCCTTGCGGCAAGTGTCACGTGAAGCCGTCCGGCGGCGGCGATCTGACCGATTTCGGCAAGGCCTTCAAGGCCAACGGCAACGCGCTGCCGAAGTAACAGGAATCGCCGCGCGGGATCGCGGCGCGATCCCATTTTCCGCCGTTTGTCGATCCGCCGCCCGCCGCGAACGGCCGTTCGCGGCGGGGGCGGCAGCGCGCGGCCTGAGGGCGACAACGAGCAGAAGCCGGCCGGTCGACGCCGTCGCGCGATGGCGTCGGCGGCGCCGCGCTGTGCGGCTTTTCGCCGCTGCGACGACGCGCGCGCAGCGCCGAGCGCGGTCCGGCGCGCGTTCGTCGACTTAGGACAGCGGCAACATTAACTGAATCCTCTCTCGATCATCCGGCCGTTCAGGCGGCTGGCCAAGGCAACGAAAGTGACGCAGTTATTGTTGTGGCTGTCCTTAGGGAGCAACGCCAGGGAAACCGGGGCGGGCCGACGCGATCGCGCCGTTCGGCGCTCGCCTTTTTTCAGCCCCCTCGGCGCGGTCGTAGTTCGAAGGTCCCGCTTGCCGGCAACGCTCGAGTCGGGCTAGATGGCGTCGACTTCGGCGCGTGTGGCGGAACTGCGTCCTAAAGGGCTGTTTTTTCACGCATAGTTGCCGTTTTGGGGATCGGTTTCCGGGCTCAGGATCGGAAACGCGATGAAGGTCGCCGGCGCCTGAGGATGCTGCCGACAACGGCGCGACGCCGAGAAGGTCCGAGCGACGACAGGAGGAAAGGGATGGCTATGAGAAGTGAAGAAGGTTCTCGCGTTTCGGTTCCCATGAGGGTCGTGTTTGGCGCGGTCGGCGTGACCGCCGCGTTGGCGATCGCCGGCGTCGTCGTGACGCTCTCGCCGCGTCCCGCCAACGCCCTGCCGGCGTACGCTGCGCAGACCAAGCTTCCTTGCGGGAAGTGCCACGTGAATCCGGCGGGCGGCGGACCGCGGAACGATTTCGGCAACGCTTTCGCCGCCAACGGTCACCAACTGCCGAAGTAACGCGAAGCGTCGGGCGGATCGTCGCCCTTAACCGTCGCCCGGCCTCCACGCCGACGATCGTCGGCGTGGCTCGGCGGGACGGTCGAAAGACCGCGGGGAAAACGCCCCGCGGCAATAACCGCACAACTCGGTCGATCCTGCCGCCGCGGCCCTTGCCCGCGCCGGCTTCGCGCGGCGAACGCGATCTGACCGGCTGGCGCCGCGTCAGGCGCGGTCACCTTTGGCGCGCAGCGAGTCGATCAGCGCGCGCAGCGTGGCGATCGTCGAGGAATCCGCTTCGCCGTCGACGCGCTCGGGACGGAAATGGCGCTGGAAGGCGGTCACCACGGCCCTCGTCTGGGCGTCGTAGACGCCGGTGAGCGCGACGCCGTAGCCGTAGAGCGCGAGCATCGCCTGCAGCGCACGGATCGGCGGACCCTCTTGTCCCGCGGCGAACAACCGGCCGCCTGTTATGGCGGCGGGGCGGGTCCAATGGCCGACGCGGGCGCGCGCCAGAACGTCCCAGGGGAATTTCTCGCCGGGGTCGCGCTTGCGCGCGGGCGCGACGTCGGAATGGGCGAGAATGCGTTCGGGCCGAATGGCGCGCCGCGCGGCGACGTTGCGGCACAGCGCGACGACGGCGTCGATCTGCCGGCGCGGAAAGGGTGGCAGGGCGCCGTCGTGGCCGGCGTTGACGATCTCGACGCCGATCGACGCCGAATTGAGATCGGCCTCGCCGCCCCAGGAGCCGACCCCCGCGTGCCAGGCGCGCTTGTCCTCGGCGACGAGCTGCGCGACTTCGCCGTTCTCCCAGACGAAATAATGCGCCGAGACCTGAGACGCCGGATCGCGCAGCAGCGCCAGCGCCTCCTCGGCCGTCGGCATGCCGGTGTAATGCAGGATGATGCAGTCGGGCCGCGCGTGCGCGCGCCGCTCGCCGAAGTTGGGCGAAGGCAGGAACGCGGAGGCGATCGGGCTGTCGGGAATGGGCTGCGCCGTCACGCGGCGCGCTCGCGCGTCGGCGACAAGCGGCTAGGCTCCAACGAGGCCGTCCCCCGCTTTGCGAAGGCGGGGGAGGGCGGGGTCGATCAGTAGTAGGCGCGGCAAACGCGGTTGCCGTAGTAATCGTAATACCATTCGGCGCAGCCGCCCTGCGGGGGCGGCGGCGGCGGATAATAGCCGGGGCCCTGCGGCGTGGCGGCCGAACCGATCATCGCGCCGGTGGCCGCGCCGGCGATTCCGCCGACGAGCGCGCCGCTCGGCCGATTGGTCAGCGCTCCGCCGAGCAGAGCGCCCGTCGCGCCGCCGACGAGGGCGCCGCCCGCCGCGTTCTGGCCCTGCGGCGTGTCGCAGCCCGCCAGCGACACGGCAGCCGCCATGGCCAGCGAAAGGAAAAAGAGTCTCTTCATCACACCCGTCTCCCATACGTCGCGCTAAACCCACGCGCGAACATCAGCATTACGGTCTGGCCGTTCGCGCGCCGCGGCCCCTGACCCCGTCGCCCGCCTCACCCTTACCACGTTCTTCAGACTGACACAGATTTCGTGAACCCAAGGTGAATTTCGCGTCGGCGCTCACGACGCGGCGGGTTCGCGCGAGGCGGCGCGCATCGCCTGGTCCAGCGCTTCGAAGGCGCGCGGGTTCAAGCTCGCCGCCGCGTTGAAGCGCATGAAGCCGCGCGCCTCATCCGAGGCGCTGAAGACCGGGCCCGGCGCGAAAGCCGCGCCGTTGCGCAGGCCGAAACGGGCGACTTGCGCGGCGTCGAGCCCATCGGGCAGCCGCGCCCAGACGAACATCCCGCCGCTGGGCTCGATCCAAGGCGTCAGGCCGCTGGCCCTGAGGCGGACCAATGTCTTGCCCATGGCGTCGGCGAGGCGCGCGCGCAGCGCGCCCAAGTGGCGCCGGTAGCCCGCTTCGGTCAGTATCCGGTGCAGGAAGGCGGCGGCGAAATGGCCGCTGCTGAGCGACGTCGCGAGTTTCAGATCGACGATCGGATCGACCCAGTCGGGCCGGACCGCGAGATAGCCGCATCGCAGCGCGGCCGAGATCGTCTTCGAGTAGCTGCCGACCTGGATGACGCGCTCGAGCCCGTCGAACCCCGCCAGCCGCGCCGCCGCCGCCCCCGTCTCGAAATCGGCGAAGATCTCGTCCTCGATAATGACGACGTCGCGCCGCTCGGCGAGCTTGAGCACGCGATGCGCGACGGCCGCGGAGAGGGCCGCGCCGGTCGGATTGTGCAGGCCGGCGATCGTCAGGTAAACGCGCGGCGCATGCGCCTCGAAGACGTTCGCCAGCGCCTCGACGTCCGGCCCCTTGGGCGTATGGGTCACGCCGACGACGTCGACGCGATGCGCCTTCAGCAGCGGCAGCAGCCTGAAATAGCTGGGGTCGTCGACGACGACCGTGTCGCCGGGCTGGACGAGGAAGCGCAGGGCGAGGTCGATCGCCTGGGTCGTCGAATCGGTCAGCACGATCTGCTCGGGGGAAGCCGCGACGCCGCGCTCGCCGAGGCGCACCGCGAGCTGGCGGCGCAGCGGCGCGTAGCCGATCGGCGAATCGTATTGCGTCTTGCGGAACGCCCGGTCGCGCGCGAGGTGGCGCAGCGCCCGCTGCATGCCGGTCTCGGGCAGCCAGGATTCGGGCAGCCAGCCCGAGCCCGGCTGCACCACGTCGGGGTCCGATTCGAGCGCGGCGCGGATCGACCACAGCCAGTCGGCCACCGGCTCGCGCCGCTCGACCGCTCGCGCCAGCACCAGCGGACGCGTGGGCCCGGCGACGAAAAAGCCCGAGCCGCGCCGCGCGGTGACCGCGCCCTCGGCGACCAGCCGATCGTAAGCCTCGACGACCGTCGATTTCGACACCGCCAGACTCGCCGCGAGTGCGCGCACCGAAGGCAGACGCGCGCCGGGCGTCAGCGCGCGGCTGTCCATGCGGCCTTTCAGGGACGCCATCACGGCGCCGACTCGCGTCGGCGCGCGATCCCGGGACGGCGGGCGATCGAGCATCTGTATTGCCTATTGATTGGTACAGTTTGGGCGAACTGTATCCGATTGTCTCTGGGCGCGCCAGCCCGCTTCGGCGATGACCGACGCGAAAGGAGGGCGTCATGACGAAGCTGAGGCGCATCGCCGCGGAGGTTTTCGCTTGGGGCGCGCGATTCGCGTTGTGGCCCGCGCGCGTCGCGCAGGCTCGCGCGGCGTTCGCCCAATTGGCGGCGATGGACGCGCGCGAACTCGCCGACATCGGCCTCGCCGCGCAAGACTTGCGTGATGCGACGGCGTTGGCCCTCGACGAGGACCCGACGCGCGCGCTCGCGGCGCGCGCCGCCGAGGCGCGGATTCGAGCGCTGGAGCGCCGGCCGGCGGCTCGACCGGGGCCAAGACGGTCGCGCGAGCGCGCTGTCGCAAGGACCGGCTGATGACGCCGCGGCGCGAAGAAACCGTCGGCCTGCTGCTGGGGTTCCTCGGCGTGGCGATCTTCGCCGCGACGCTGCCGACGACGCGGGCTGCGGTGGCGAGCCTCGGCCCGCAGTTCCTCACCGCGGCCCGCGCGGCGATCGCCGGCCTCCTGGCGATCCCGGTGCTGGCGGCCGGCGGCCGGGCGCCGCCGTGGCGGGACTTTCCGCTGCTGATCCTGTGCGCGCTCTGCCTGGCCGCGGGTTTCCCCGGCTTCAGCAGCTTCGCCATGCGCGCGCTGCCGGCCGCGCACGCGGGCGTCGTCGTCGGCGCCCTGCCGCTCGCCACCGCCGTCGCCGCCGCGCTGATCGATCGCGAGCGGCCCTCGGCGGCGTTCTGGGCCTCGGCGGTCCTCGGCGCCCTGCTCGTCGTCGGTTTTGCGCTGCATCACGGCGGCAGCTCCCTGCATGGGGACGACGCGCTGCTGCTCGCGGCCGTCGCGAGCGCCGCTGTCGGCTATACCTTGTCGGCGCAATTGTCGCGGCGGATGCCGGCGCGCGAGGTCATTTCGTGGATCGTCGTCCTCGCCCTTCCCGTGTCGGCGCCGCTGAGTTTTCTCTGGCGCCCGGACGATGCGGCGAGCGTGCCGGCGCTCGCCTGGGGCCGCCTCGTCTACCTCGGGGCGATGAGCATGTATCTCGGCTTCTTCGCCTGGAACGCCGGGCTGGCGCTCGGCGGCGTCGCGCGCGTCGCCCAGGTCCAGCTCGCGCAGCCGTTCCTGACCCTGGCGCTCGCCGCCTGGCTGTTAGGCGAGCGCATCGACGCGGAGACGGTGATCGCGGCGATTCTCGTCGTCGTTCTCGTCTTTGTCGGCCGCCGGCTGCGGGTCGGCCGCGCGCGGCCGGCCTCGGGCACTTGACCCGCGCCGCTCGGCGAGCCTATGCCCCTTGCCAGCCAGTCGGCCGGACGGCCGTCGCTCTGCGGGTTTCCCGCGGGCGGAGGAAAGTCCGGGCTCCACGCGGACACGGCGCCGGATAACGTCCGGCGGGGGCGACCCCAGGGACAGCGCCACAGAAAGCAAACCGCCGGTCGCAAGGCGAAAGCCCCAGGGCCGGCAAGGGTGAAAGGGTGCGGTAAGAGCGCACCGCGTCGGCGGCAACGTCGGCGGCACGGCAAGCCCCGCCGGGAGCAAGACCGAATAGGAGCGATGCGCGGCGCCTTCGGGCGCTTCGGGGCCAGTCCGCGGGCCTTGTCGCTCGGGTTGGTCGCTCGAGGCGCCCGGCGACGGGCGTCCCAGAGGAATGGCCGTCACGTCGGGAGCCCCTCGGCTCCCGGCCATACAGAACCCGGCTTACAGGCCGGCTGGCTGATTTTTTCGCGGGCGCGAGCCCGCTTTCGAGCAGAGGCGAGGCGATGCTGCACGCTCATTCGGTTCTCCCCTCCGGCGCCTGGTCGGGCGAGCCCGCCGACACGGTGGTGCTCGATTACGACGAGCGCTATCGGCGCCGCGTCGCCATGACCGGCGTGCGCGGCCTCGGCTTCCTGCTCGATTTGCCCGAGGCGGTGATGCTGCGCGCCGGCGACGGGATCAAACTGGAGGACGGCCGCATCGTCGAAGTCGTCGCCGCGCCCGAACCGCTGGTCGAGATCCGCGCCGCCGACGCGGCCGCGTTGACGCGCATCGCCTGGCACCTCGGCAATCGCCACCTGCCGACCGAACTGATGAGGACGAGCCTGCGCATCCGCCGGGATGCGGTGATCGAGGAGATGGCGCGCGGCCTCGGCGGCGCCGTCGTCGCCATCGAGGCGCCGTTCAATCCGGAAGGCGGCGCCTACGTGCGCGCGCCGGCGCCGGATCACGACCATGACCACGACCGTGACCACGATCACGACCATGCCCATCACGGCGACGCGCATCATCGTCACGGCGATCATCAGAGCGTCGGCGCCGAGCCGCACGTCCATGGCCCCGGCTGCGGCCACGACGATCACGGCCACGCGCCTCACGGCCACGACCACGATCATGGCCACGCCGAGCGCTGAAGTCGGCGACTGGCGGGAACTGCCGCTGTTCCTCTGGCTCTCGCCCGCTTTTCCCGTCGGCTCGTTCGCCTATTCGCACGGCCTGGAATGGGCGGTCGAGGCGGGCGACGTCGTCGACGCCGGCTCGCTCAGCAATTGGCTCGCCGATCTCGCCGCGTTCGGCGCGCCGCGCATGGACGCGATTCTGTTCGCCGCCGCGCACCGCGCGGCTGAGGCCGCAGATTGGCGCGCGTTGAACGAAATCAACGAATTGGCGGTCGCGCTGGCGGGCTCGGCGGAGCGGCGCTTGGAGACGACCGCGCAAGGGGGCGCGTTCCGTCTCGCCGCGCGCGCCGCGTGGGACTGCGAGGCGCTGGCGCGCGTCGCCGAGCCGGGCGAGGCGATCGCCTACCCAATCGCGGTCGCCGCGGCGGCGGCGGGCCATGGCATGGCGCGCCAGCGCGCGACCCAGGCTTTGGTCGTCGCCCTGTTCGCCAATCTCGTCTCGGCCGCGGTTCGCTTGAGCGTGGTCGGCCAGACCGATGGCCAGCGGGTCTTGGCAGGGATTTTGCCGGACCTCGGCGCGATGGCGCGCGAGGCGGCGAGCGCCTCGCTCGACGATCTCGGCGCTTGCGCCTTCCGCTCCGACATCGCCGCGATGCGGCACGAAACGCAATATTCGAGGCTGTTCCGCTCATGAGCCGATCCCGGCAACCCTTACGCGTCGGCGTCGGCGGCCCCGTCGGCTCCGGCAAGACGGCGCTGATGGAGCGCTTGTGCAAGCGTCTCAGCGGCGAATTCGCCATCGCGGCGATCACCAACGACATCTACACCAAGGAGGACGCGCGCATCCTGGTCGAGGCCGGCGCCTTGCCGGCCGAGCGCATCATGGGCGTCGAGACGGGGGGATGCCCGCACACCGCGATCCGCGAGGACGCCTCGATCAACCTGGCGGCGATCGAGGAGATGCGCCGGCGCTTTCCCGCGCTCGACCTCATCCTGGTCGAATCGGGCGGCGACAATCTCGCCGCGACGTTTTCGCCCGAGCTCGCCGATCTCACCATCTATGTCATCGACGTCGCCGGCGGCGAGAAGATCCCGCGCAAGGGCGGGCCCGGCGTCACCCGCTCCGACCTGCTCGTCATCAACAAGATCGATCTCGCTCCGTATGTGGGCGCCTCGCTCGAAATCATGGCGCGCGACGCCGCCCTGATGCGCAAGGCCCGCCCCTTCGTGATGGCCAACATGAAAACCGGCGAAGGCGTCGAGGCGGTGATCGCCTTCCTTCGCGACAAGGGCGGGCTCGGGGCGGAGTGAGAGGCCGAGCTGCGACATCGACCGGCCGGTGGCGCGAAGCGGCGGCTCGAGATAGAGTGTCTTCATGAGCGGCGAACCGGACAATGTCGCGCTCGAGCTGCTTCGCGGCATGCGCGCCGATTTTGGGCGCATGGACGCCAAATTGGACGACACGAAAGCCGAATTGAAAAGCGACATCAGCTCGTTGCGCGCCGACGTGGCGTCGGACCTGGCGACGATGCAGGCCAAGAACGACGCCGAGCACAAGGCGACGCGCACGCAATTCGGCGAGCAAATCGTCGACCTGCGTCGCGCCGTCGTCGAATATCATTCCGTCGTCATCGGCCATGGCGTGCTCATCAGCGAGCTGGAAGCGCGCGTCCGCCGGGTGGAACAGCATCTCAACCTGCCGCCGACCCTCGACGCCTAACGAACGGCGCTCGTTCGCGGCATTTGCGGGCTGCTTGTCTTGCGGCCCCGGGCCGCTCTATAAGCCGTCACCGGGTCGCCTCGGCTCGTCCGCCGGCTCCGGGCGGGCGCCTCGCGAATTGCTCCAATCGAGAAAGACTTCATCGCCATGCGCATCTCGACTCTCGCCTCCGCGATCGCCTTCAGCGTCCTCGTTTCGAGCGCCGCCTACGCGTTCGACGCCGCCGCTCCCGCCACGCCGGCGGCCGACGCCGCCGCCATCGCCGCAGCCAAGGCCAAGGCCGTCGAATGCTCGAAGCAGGCCGACGCCAAAGGTCTGCACGGCGCGGAGCGCCGGAAATTCCGCGCGGAGTGCAAGAAGGCCAACTGAGCCCGTAGAGGCCGGTCGAGAGAGGCTCGAGCGAATGGCCGGCGACGCCGGCCATTTTTGTCGGCCGCGCGATCGTCCGCCTGGCGAGGAGACGGAATGGGGAAGGCGAACAGCGACCATCGGGCCGACGACGAGCGCCTCACGCTCTTCGCGACGGTGCGCGACTTCTTTCGTTACGCGGTCAGTCGTTTCAACGCGGCGGGTCTCGCCTACGGGCATGGCGCGACCAACGCCGTCGACGAAGCCGCCTTCATCGTCCTCGAAGCGCTGCGCCTACCCATCGACACGCTCGATCCGTTTCTCGACGCGTCGCTGACGCTCGAGGAGCGCGCGCGCCTCCTCGCCTTGATCGACGCGCGCGTCGCGACGCGCAAGCCCGCCGCCTACCTGCTCAACCGCGCCTATATCCAGGGCGTGCCCTTCTACGTCGACGAACGCGTGATCGTTCCGCGCAGCTTCATCGGCGAGCTGCTGTTCGGCGGCCTCATCGGCGAGGGATCGCTGATCGGGGACGCCGAGAGAATCGAAAGCGCCCTCGATCTGTGCACCGGCGGCGGCTCGCTGGCGATCCTGGCGGCGATGAAATTCCCCAACGCCCGGATCGACGCGGTCGATCTCTCCGCCGACGCGCTCGAAGTGGCGCGGCGCAATGTCGCAGAGCACGGCCTCGCCGACCGAATCGCGCTTCACCAGGGCGATCTCTTCGCCCCGATCAAGGCCAAGCGCTACGATCTGATTCTCGCCAATCCGCCCTATGTCGACGCCGAATCGTTTGCCGCGTTGCCGCCCGAATACGCCGCCGAGCCGCGGCTCGCGCACGAGGGCGGGCGCGACGGATTGGACGTCGTGCGGCGGATTCTCGCTGAAACCGGCGAGCATCTGACGCCCGAAGGGGCGCTCATTTGCGAGGTCGGCAGCGGTCGCGCGCGGCTGGAGGCGGAAGTCCCGCGCTTGCCGCTGATCTGGCTCGACACCGAGGAGAGCGAAGGCGAGGTGTTTTTCGTCCGCGCCGCCGATCTCGCCGCGCCGCGCCGCAAGGCCAAGGCGAGAAAGTCGGGTGCGAGGCGATAAAGCGCTTCCGCCCGCGCGGGCCGACGGCCGCTACTCCGCCGCCGCGCGCATCGAAGCGCGGATATTGGCGCGAAAGTCGTCGATTGAGACGAGCCCGCCGGCGCGCTCGACGTGCCAGAACGTCCAGCCGTTGCACGCCGGCAAGCCCTGGACCAGCGCGCCGATCTTGTGGATCGAGCCGGTGGCCGGCCCGAGCGTCAGCGCGCCGTCGGCGCGCGCCAGGGCGCCGTGGCGGCGTTTCGAATCGAAGAGCCGCTCGCCCGGCTTGATCAGCCCCGCTTCGATCACGCTGGCGAAGGCGACGCGCGGCTCGCTACGGCGGGTCGGAATCGCGGCGACCGCGTCGGCCTCGACCGGAACCACCGCCTCGATGCGCGCGCGCGCCGCGCTCGCGTAGCCGGGATCGCGCTCCAGCCCGATGAAACTGCGCCGCAGGCGGCGCGCGACGGCGCCCGTGGTGCCCGAACCGAAGAAGGGGTCGAGCACGAGATCCCCCGGATTCGACGCCGCGAGCAGCACGCGCTGCAGCAGCGCCTCCGGCTTTTGCGTCGGATGCGTCTTGCGCCCGTCCGCGCCCTTGAGGCGTTCCGCGCCGGTGCAGATCGGCAGGAACCAGTCGGAGCGAGCCTGGCAATCCTCGTTGCCGGCCTTCAGCGCCTCGTAGTTGAAGGTGTAGGCCTTGGCGTCGGCGCTGCGCGCCGCCCAGATCATCGTCTCGTGCGCGTTGGTGAAGCGGCGGCCGCGGAAGTTGGGCATCGGGTTGGCCTTGCGCCAGACGATGTCGTTGAGGATCCAGAAGCCGAGGTCCTGCAGGATCGAGCCGACGCGGAAGATGTTGTGATAGGAGCCGATGACGACGATCGTCGCGTCGCGCTTCATCACCCGCCGCGTCGCGCCGAGCCAGGCCCGGGTGAAGGCGTCGTAAGCGGCGAAATCGGCGAACTTGTCCCATTCGTCGTCGACCGCGTCGACGACGCTCTGGTCGGGACGCGACAACGCGCCCTCGAGCTGCAAATTATAGGGCGGATCGGCGAAGACGAGATCGACGCACGCGTCGGGCAGCTTGTCGAGCTCGGCGACGCAGTCGCCGACGACGATGGCGTCGCGCGGCGGCGTGGCCATCGTGGCGGGACGCCGCGCCTCGCCGCTTCCAGTACGCAAGACCTGAAGCTGGGCAGGGAGGCGGGTCGCCCCGGCACGAAAACCACGCATGAACGCAACCACTCGACGCGAATGTCGGAAAGAACGCTTCCGACATTCGCGATAGTGAGCATTTTAGGTAAAGTTCGCGTTAGGCCTCGCGTCGCGCCGATGTCTCGTTTTCGTACGGTTTTGGGCTTGTGGAAACGGACGTGAAATCAACGATTTCTAAACGATTTTGCGGATCGCGGACGATCGACCCGCGCGACTGCTTGCGCGGCCGGCGGCGGTCGGGCGCCGCAACGTCTAGGTAACCGCGCGTCTGCATCGAGCGCGCTCCCGCCCAATCAGTCGAAAAGCCCCTTTGACTTGAAGGAGCGCCGGTGGAACGGCGTCGGGCCGAGGCGCGCCAGCGCCTCGACGTGCTCGCGCGTGGCGTAGCCGACGTGGCGCGCGAATCCGTAGCCGGGGCAGACGGCGTCGAGCCGCCTCATCAGCGCGTCGCGCGCCACCTTGGCGACGATCGAGGCCGCGGCGATCGACGCCGAGCGCGCGTCGCCGCGGACGATCGCGCGCGCGGGGCAGCATAGGCCGCCTGGAATGTCGCGCCCGTCGACGAGCGCGAAGTCCGCCCTGAGGCTCAACGCGTTTACGGCGCGCGCCATCGCCAGGAGCGTCGCGCCGCGGATGTTGAGCGCGTCGATTTCCGCCACGCTGGCGAAGGCGATGGCGACGCATCGCGACTTGGCGTAGATCGCTTCGCTCAGCGCCTCGCGCCGCTCGACGCTCAGCGCTTTGGAATCGTCGAGCCCTTCGGGCAGGTCGTCGGGATCGAGAATCACGGCGCCGACGCCGACCGGCCCGGCGAGCGGGCCGCGGCCGACTTCGTCGACGCCCGCCACCTGCGAACAGCCGCGTGCGAAAAGTTCGCGCTCGAAAGCGAAGTCGGGCGCGCCCATCGTCAGCCGATCGGGCCGGCGACGAGGCGGGCGAGGTCGAACGCGACGACGTCGCGCACGAGATCGACGAACGCGTCGGCGCCGTGCTCGGCGCAAGCCTCGCCCTTGGCGGCGGTCGCCGCCGCGGCGTCGCCGACCGCGCCCGATTCGTTCAAATCGCTCGCCATCCAGCCGAAGCCGATCGGCTGCGTCGCGCGCAATTGCTTGAATTCGCGCTCCATCGAGGCCGCCGCGCTGACGAAGTCGCGCGCCTCGGCCATGCGCACCGCGTCCGGCCGGAAGGCGAGCATCAGCGAGGTCTCCTCGTCGCCGCCATGGATGCCGTGCGCGCGCTCGCGCGCGGAAAAGAGGCCGTCGGGGTAGCCGAGCCGCCGCCAGGACGCGTGGACCGCGAGCATATGCCGGCGCAGGCGCAGCTCGCGCGCCACGACGTCGATGACGGCCGAGTTGCCGCCGTGCGAATTCATGAAGATCAGCTTGCGGCACCCGCTTCGCGCGACGCTCTCGCCGATTTCCGTCCAGGCGCGCGTCAGGGTCTCCATCGACTGCGTCAGCGTGCCGGGAAATTCGACGTGCTCGTCCGATTTGCCGATTTGCTGCAGTGGCAGGAAGAGGACGGGCAGATCGGCGGGCAGGCGCGCGACGGCGCGTTTCAGATAACCCTCGTTGATGAACGCGTCGACGCCGACCGGCAGGTGCGGCCCGTGCTGTTCGATCGCCGCCACCGGCAGCACCGCGACGACCTTGCTCATGTCAGCGCCAGAAAAATCGCGCCACGACATCTCCGCCCAAAATTTCGTCGGCAACATCGCCGTCTCCCGCTCCCTTGCGCGGCGCGCGGCCGCCTCTTTCCGTCAATCCTTCAGCGCCTCGTCGAGCAGCCGCGCCAGGACTTCCGGCTCGCGCGGAAAGCCGGCGCGAATCCATAAGGCCTGCAGCGCCTTGAGCGTCGCGCCGACGCGTCGGCCATGCGCCACGCCGCGCGCCAGGATATCGGCGCCGGTGATCGGCAGCGTCGGCTCGGGCGTCTCGCCGAGGAAGCGATAGGCGCTCTCGAAGCGCCAGTCGTCGGCCGGCGCGCCGGAATCGGCGTGCGCCAGCGCGAGCGCGTCGAGCGCGCCGCGCCGCCGCCGCTCGAACAACAGCAGGCGCAGCGCGCCGAAGTGCGGCGGCGCGCTCAGTCCGTGCAAGCCGGGCAGGGCCTGGGCGAGGATGGCGAGGCGCTCGAATTCGGCATTGGAGAGCCGCAGGCGCTCGCGCAGGCGCTCGGCGTCTTCCTCGATCCGCACGCCGAGCCCCGCCAGGCGCAGCAGCGCGTCGGGCCCGCCGCCGCGGCGCGCCTCGATCGCCGCGAGCCGCCTGAGGCGCGCCGCGTCGGTCTGCCCCGCCAGAAGCGGGTTGAGCAGGCCGGCCTCGCAAACCGTGGTCACGACTTCCCCGGCGCGCGGCGCGCTGAGGAGCTTGAGCAGCTCGGCGCGCACGCGCTCGCGCGACAGGATCATCAGACCGTCGCGCTCTTGGATCGCCGCGCGCAGCCCTTCGGGATCGAGCGCGCCGTCGCCATAGCGGGCGGAGAAACGGAAGAAGCGCAGGATGCGCAGGTAATCCTCGCGAATGCGCTGGCCGGCGTCGCCGATGAAGCGCACGCGCCGGGCGGCGAGGTCGGCGAGGCCGCCGGTGTAATCATGCACGACCCCGTCGCGCCCCAGCGACAGCGCATTGATGGTGAAATCGCGTCGCCGCGCGTCGGCGGCGAAATCGCGGCCGAACGCCACCGTCGCGTGGCGCCCGTCGGTCGCGACGTCCCGGCGTAGCGTCGTCACCTCGATCGGCTGACCCTCGACGATGAGCGTCACCGTTCCGTGAGCGAGGCCGGTCGGCGCGACCCCGAAGCCCGCGGCGTGGGCGCGCTTCATCACGACTTGCGGCAGGGCGGTGGTGGCGAGATCGTAATCGCCCGCCTTTTCGCCCAGCGCGAGGTCGCGCACCGCGCCGCCGATGAGGCGCGTCTCCTCGCCCTGGCCGTCGAGCGCCCGCAGCGCGCGCGCCAACCGGCCCTCGTCGATGAGGCGCCTGTCGGTGAGGCGCCCGTCGCGAATGGCGGGAAGGCCGCTCATTCGAAATGTCCGGGCACCAGCGCGCCGTTTTCGACATGGGCGGGCACGTAGACGCCTTGGCTGCGCGGGGCGGTCAGGGTCAGCGCGATCAGTCCCAGCAGCGCCGCCGCGAGTCCGATGATGACGAGCGTCGCCACCCGGCTGCGCGTCCAATGCTCGACCGCGAGCGGATAGCGCAAGCGCAGCACGAGATAGACCGCGAACAAGAGGAACGGCGCGAGGAACAGGCCGAGGGACTCGACGATGGCGCGCCACATCAGGAAAACAGCCTCTCGTAGAGATTGCGCAGAATGCCGGCGGTGGCGCCCCAGATATAACGCTCGCCGTGGGGCATGGCGTAGAACTTTCTCCTGACGCCGCGCCATTCGCGCTCCTCGAGGCGGTGGTTAGCGGGGTTCATCAGGAAGGCGAACGGCGTCTCGAAGATGTCCGCCACCTCATGGGCGTTGATCCTGAGCGTGAAGGCGGGATCGATCAGCGCCACCAGCGGCGCGACGCGATAGCCGGTCCCGGTCAGATAGGGATCGAGCCAGCCCAACGGTTCGACGTAGCGCTCTTCGAGGCCGATTTCCTCGCGCGCCTCGCGCAGCGCCGTCTCGAGCGCGGTTTCGCCGTGGTCGATCTTGCCGCCGGGAAAGGCGACCTGGCCGGAATGCGTGCGCAAATGCGCCGCGCGCAGCGTCAGCAGCACGCTCAGGCCCTCGGGCCGCGCCACGATCGGCGCCAGCACCGCCGCCGGACGCGCGCGCGCCACCGTGCCCGAATCGGGCGCCGGCCCGTTGAGCGCGTGGTCGCCGACCCGCGGCGCGGCGTCGGCGGCCAAAGCGTCCGCGGCGAGGCGCGGCGCCAGCCGCTCGCGCGCGAGGCGGCGCAAGTCCTCAGGCGAAAAATCGTCGGGCGGGGAAACGCTCAAAGGCCGTCGATCTCGCTGGCGCGGGTCATCGGGAAGAACAGCGCGCGCGAGCGCACGCCGAACCAATCCTCGCCTTGCCACGGCTCGACTTTGCCGAGCGCGACGAGGTCGTAATAGAGCGCGCGCTTGACGAGCGCCCAGAGATCGCCGCGCACGCGCACGTAGGGCTTGATCCCCTCGGCCGCGCCGCGCTCGAAGCGCAGGGGATGCTCGGCGTCGACCGTGACGATATCCTCGACGTTGGTGCGGAACGTCAGCTCTTGCTCGCCGCCCGTCTCGGCCACTCCCATCTCGACGCAAAGAAAGGGCGCGTCGTCGACGCGGATCCCGACGCGTTCGACCGGCGTGACCAGAACATAGCGATCCTCGTCCTTGCGCAGGATCGAGGCGAAGAGCTGCACGAGCGGGGCGCGGCCGATCGGCGAACCGCGATAATACCATGTCCCGTCGGCGGCGATGCGCATGTCGATCTCGCCGCAATAGGGCGGATTCCACAGGTGAACCGGGGCGGGACCGCGCTTTCGCGCCTCCGCCGCCTCGCGCAGGCCGCCGAGCGCCGCCTCGGGCGTTCGGCCCGCGCCGCCGCTTTCGCTCGGCTCCGCCATAATCTCGCGCTTGTTTATGGGCAAACGTCGCTTCCCCGTGTTACGCGTCGGCCGAGAAGCCTCGGCGAAGCCAATCTAGTGCGAGACTCGTCGAAGGGGAATTCGTTCGCCGAGCTTTTCCGCCCGGCCTTCGGCGGCGAGCGGGAAACCGACGCGGGCCGCGGGTCGCGCCGCACGAAGCCCATGAGGAGATTTTATGACCGTCGCCGATTTTGACGCCAGCGTCGTGAAGGCCGCCGAGGCGAGTCTGGCCCGCATCGCGGCCGCCCGCGAGGCCATCGGCGCGGTGATCTTCGGCCAGGAGACGGTGGTCGAACAGACGCTCGTCACCCTGCTCGCCGGCGGCCACGGCCTGCTGATCGGCGTGCCGGGCCTGGCCAAGACCAAGTTGGTGGAGACGCTCGGGGTCGTCATGGGGCTCGACGCCTTGCGGGTGCAGTTCACGCCCGACTTGATGCCGTCCGACATCCTCGGCTCCGAGGTCATGGAGGAAGGGCCGGATCGCGCGCGCAGCTTCCGCTTTATCAAGGGGCCGATATTCGCGCAATTGCTGATGGCCGACGAAATCAACCGCGCCAGCCCGCGCACGCAGTCGGCGCTGCTGCAGGCGATGCAGGAGCATCACGTCACGGTCGCGGGCGCGCGCCACGATCTGCCGGTTCCGTTCCACGTGCTGGCGACGCAAAATCCGCTCGAGCAGGAAGGCGCCTATCCCCTGCCCGAGGCGCAGCTCGACCGTTTCCTCATGCAGATCGACGTCGGATATCCCGACCGGGTCGCGGAACGGCGCATTCTCATCGAAACGACCGGCGACGTCGAAGCGACGCCGAGGCCGGCGATGACCGCCGCCGAGCTGATGGCGGCGCAGCGCCTGGTGCGCCGGGCGCCGATCGGCGAAAGCGTGGTCGAGGCGATCCTCGATCTCGTGCGCGCGGCGCGCCCGGGCGAGGGCGACCCGGAACTGACCCAGGCGATCTCCTGGGGGCCGGGGCCGCGCGCCGCGCAGGCGCTGATGCTGGCGAGCCGCGCCCGCGCGCTCGTCGACGGCCGCTTCGCGCCCTCGCGCGACGACATCGTGGCGCTGGCCGAGCCCGTGCTCAAGCACCGCATGGCGCTGACCTACGCCGCGCGCGCCGAGGGCGAAACGGTTTCCGCCGTCGTCGCGCGGCTCGTCGCCAAGATCCTGCGCTGACCCGATGGCGACTGCTGCTCCCGCATCAGGCCGGCGGATTCGTCAGGACGCCACGACTCTTTCGGCGCGCCTGCCGAGCCTCGTCGTCGCCGCGCGGCAGGTCGCGCACTCCCTGATGCACGGCGTGCACGGGCGAAGGCAAGCGGGCCCGGGCGAAACCTTCTGGCAATTTCGCCCCTTCGTTTCCGGCGAGCCGGCGGCGCGCGTCGACTGGCGCCGCTCGGCGCGCGAGGACCGCGCTTTCGTGCGCGAGCGCGAATGGGAAGCTTCGCACACCGTCTGGATCTGGTTCGATCGCTCCGCCTCGATGGCGTTCGCCTCCGACCTCGCGCCCTGCGCCAAGGTCGATCGCGCCGCCGTCCTGGCGCTCGCCCTGGCGGACTTGGCGGTGCGCGGCGGCGAACGCGCCGGCCTCATCGGCCTCACCCGCCCGTTGGCGACGCGCGGCGTCATCGAGCGCTTCGCCGAAGCGATCGCCGCGGACGAGCGTTTGCGCGCCGCTCCGGCGTCGGGCCTGCCGGCGCCAGAACCGGTGCGCGCGCGCTCGAAAGTGGTGCTGCTCGGCGATTTCCTGAGCGAGGCGCAGGACGCCGCGCGCGCCATTCGCACGCTCTCGGCGCAAGGGGCGGAGGGTCAAATCCTCATGATCGCCGACCCGATCGAGGAGACCTTTCCCTTCGTCGGCCACACCGAATTCCTCGAGGCGGGCGGCGCCGCCCGGTTTCGCGCGCCGCGCGCGCAGAACCTGCGCCAAACCTATCTCGAGCGCCTCGCCGAGCATCGCGAGGCGATTCGCGCCGCCTGCGCGGCGCGCGGCTGGGGCTTCGCGCTGCATCGAACCGACCAGTCGGCGGCTCAGGCGTTGCTCGCGCTGCGCGCGCGCCTCGCCGGTCCCGGGCCGACGACGACCGCGTGGAGCGCCTGACGATGTTCGGCCTGCCCCTCGCTTTCGCCGCGCCGACGGTTCTGGCCGCTCTGGCGCTGCTCGCCGCGCTCTATATCTTTCTCAAGGTCACGCCGCCGCGGCCGCGCCAGGCGGTGTTCCCGCCGCTGCGCCTGCTCATCGGCCTCAACGCCAAGGACGCGACGCCGGCCAAGACGCCGTGGCCCCTGCTGGCGCTGCGGATCGCGATCGCCGCGCTGGTCATCCTGGCGATGGCGGGGCCGCTGTGGAACCTTTCGCCGACGTCGGGCGCCGGCGCCGGCCCTTTGCTGCTGGCGATCGACGACGGCTGGCCGGCGGCGCCGGCCTGGGAGCGCCGCATCGCCTACGCTCGCGACGCGCTGCGAGGCGCAACGCGGGCGGGGCGCCTGGCGGCCGTGCTGCCGATGTCCCAGGGAGGGCTCGACGTCGAGCCGCTCGACGGCCCGCGCATCGAAGAAAAACTGCGCGCTTTGTCGCCGGTTCCCTATGCGCCGCCGCGCGCGGCGACGCTGCCGGCGATCGCGCGCTTCCTCGCCGTCAATCCGCAAGCCGAGATCGTCTGGATCGCCGACGGAATCGAGCTCGGCGGCGCCGGCGCCTTCGCGCGCGGCTTGGCGGCGGTCGCGCGCGGCCACTCGGTTTCGCTCGTCGTCGACCGCTCGACGCCGGTCGGCCTCGCCGGGGTCGACAATCTCGCGGGCGCCCTCGCGGCGCATCTGACACGCGCCGGCGCGAACGCGCGCAAAGCCGGATTCGTCCGCGCGCTCGACGCTCAAGGGCGCTCGATCGGCGAAGCGCCGTTCGATTTCGGCGCGGGACGGACGGCCGAAGCGAGCTTCGATCTGCCGGTCGAGCTGCGCAATCAGGTTTCCCGGGTCGTCGTCGCCGACGAGGGATCGGCGGGCGCGGTGTGGCTCGTCGACGAGCGCTCGCGCCGACGGCGGGTGGCGATTCTCTCCGGCGCCAGCGCCGACGTCGCGCAGCCCCTGCTGTCGCCGACCTACTACATCAAGCGCGCGCTGGCGCCCTTCGCCGAAATCCGCGAATGGCGCGACGCGGCGAGCGATCCGATCGTCTCGTTGCTGGCGGAAAAGCCTTCGGTTCTCATGCTCGCCGACATGAGCGTGCCGCCCGGACCGGCGCGCGACGAGCTCGTCGACTTCGTCGAGGCAGGGGGCGTGCTGGTGCGTTTCGCCGGCACGCGGCTGGCGGCGGGCGAGGACGATCTGACGCCGACCGCGCTGAGGCGGGGCGGGCGCACGCTCGGCGGCGCGCTGTCGTGGGAGACGCCCAAGCACATCGCGCCCTTCGACAAGGACAGCCCGTTCCTCGGCCTCGCCGCGCCCGACGAAGTGACGGTGTCGCGCCAGGTGCTGGCCGAGCCGGAGCCGGGCCTCGCCGCCAAGACCTGGGCGCGCCTGGCCGACGGCACGCCGCTGGTGACGGCGGCGCCGCGCGGCAAGGGCCTCATCGTGTTGTTCCACGTGACGGCGGACACGACCTGGTCGAACCTGCCGATATCGGGGCTGTTCGTCGACATGCTCCAGCGCATCGTGGCGCGCGCCGGCGCCGCGCCCGCCGACGCGCAGGCCGGCGCCAAGGCGGACGGCGAGGCGACGCGCCCGCCCTACCGCATCCTCGATGGCTTCGGCGTTCTCGGCGCCCCGCCGTCGAACGCCACGCCGATCGGCGACGATTTTCACGGGCCCGCGGACGCCGCCCACCCGCCCGGGTTCTACGGGACCGCCGAAGCGCTCGAAGCGGTCAACGCGCTGACGCCAGGCCAGGCGCTGGCGCCGGCGGACACCGTGGGCCTCGCCGTCGCCTCCGGCGGGCTCGACGTCGCCGCGCCGGTCGATCTGAAGCCGTGGCTGCTGCTCGCCGCGTTCATCGGCTTTCTCGTCGACGGACTGGCGAGCCTGTGGCTCGGCCGCGCGCCGCGCTTCACCCGCCCCGTCGCGGCCGCGATGCTGCTGGCGGGCGCGCTCGCCGGCGCGGCGCTCGTCGGCGGCCGCGCGTTCGCGGACGAAGCGGCGCCGATCTCCAATCGCGACGCCGAGGCGGCGCGGGCGACCCATCTCGCCTACATCGTCACGGGCGACGCCGCGGCCGACGAGACCTCGCGCCTCGGGCTCGAAAATCTCGCGCGCGTGCTCGACCAACGCACCTCGGCGGAAATCGCAGACCCGGTCGCGCTCGATCCCGCGCGCGACGAATTGAGCTTCTATCCCCTGATCTACTGGCCGGTCGTCGCCGGGCGGCCGCAGCCTTCGGCGGGCGCGGTGGCGCGGATCGCCGCCTTCATGAAGAACGGCGGCACGGTGGTGTTCGACACGCGCGACGCCTTGACGGCGCGCCCCGGCGGGCCGCCGACGCCGGAAGGCTTATGGCTGCGAACCCTGCTCGCCGGCGTCGACGTGCCCGAGCTCGAGCCCGTCCCGCGCGACCATGTCGTCACCAAGACCTTCTATCTCATCGATAATTTCATCGGCCGCACCGACAGCGGCCAGACCTGGATCGAAGCCCTGCCGCCGCCCGATCCGAACGATCGCGCGCCGCGCCCGGCGCGCGCCGGCGACAACGTCTCGCCGATCGTCATCGCGTCCAACGACCTCGCCGCGGCCTGGGCGGTGGACGCGGACGGCCGAGCGCTCTATCCGCTCGTTCCCGGGGGCGCGCGCCAGCGCGAACTGGCGTTGCGCGGCGGCGTCAACCTCGTGATGTACACCCTGACCGGAAGTTACAAGGCCGACCAGGTCCACGCCAAGGACCTCCTGGAAAGGCTCTCGCATTGAACGCGTGGTCGATCGCTTTCGCGCCGCAACCGCCGCTTCTTCTCCTCGAGGGGCTGGCAGGGCTGGCGCTCGCCCTGATCGCGCTGACGCTATGGCGGCGGCCGCGCGGCGCGGCGTTACGCGCCCTCGCGCTCGGGCTCTTGGGGCTGGCGCTGCTCGATCCCTCGCTGGTGCGCGAGGATCGCCGGCCGCTCAAGGACGTCGTCGCGGTCGTGATCGACCGATCCGCCTCCAATCAGATCGGCGAACGGCCGCGCCAGACGGACGAAGCGCGCGCCGAACTGCAAAAGCGCCTCGCCGCGCTCGACAACGTCGAGGCCCGCTTCGTCGAGACCGGCCGCAGCGATCCCGACAACCAAGGCACCCGCCTGTTCGCGGCGTTACGCTCGGCGCTGAGCGACACGCCGCCCGAGCGCGTCGGCGGGGCGATCCTCGTCACCGACGGCGTCGCGCACGACATTCCCCGTTCGCTCGACGCGCTCGGCTTCGACGCGCCGCTGCACGTCCTCGTCACCGGCCACGAAGGCGAGCGCAATCGCCGCATCGAGCTCGTCGAGGCGCCGCGCTTCGGCATCGTCGGCAAGGACCAGACGATCGTCGCGCGGGTCCTCGACACCGCCGAAAGGAGCGAGCCGGCGACGCTGACCGTGCGCCGCGACGGCGAGACGATCGCCACGCTCACGGCCGAGATCGGCCAGACGCTTTCGATCAAGGTCCCGGTCGACCACGCCGGCCCCAACGTGATCGAGCTCGAAGTCGCTCCGGTCGAGGACGAATTGACGACGCGCAACGGCAAGGCGGTCGTCGCCATCGAAGGCGTGCGCGACAAGTTGCGCGTGCTGCTCGTGTCGGGCGAGCCGCACCAGGGCGAGCGCATGTGGCGCAATCTGTTGAAGTCCGACGCCAACGTCGACCTCGTCCATTTCACCATTCTGCGTCCGCCGGAGAAGTCGAGCGACGGGACGCCGATCAACGAACTGTCGCTGATCGCCTTCCCCGTGGCGGACCTGTTCGGCCGGAAGATCAAGGACTTCGATCTCATCATCTTCGATCGCTACTCCAGCCAGGCGATCCTGCCGCGCTTCTATCTCGACAACATCGTCAGTTACGTTCGCGACGGCGGCGCGCTGTTGATGGCCGAAGGCCCAGCCTTCGGCACGCCGGAAGGCCTCTACGCGACGCCGCTCGGCGAAATTTCGCCCGCCCGCCCGACCGGCGAGGAGTTCGACCAGCCATTCCGCGCCGAAGTCTCGCCCGACGGCGCCAAGCATCCGGTGACGCGCGGCCTGCCGGGCGGGGAAGCCTCGCCGCCGACATGGGGCCGCTGGTTCCGGCAGATCGGCGCCGAGCTCACCGGCGGCTCGGCGGTGCTGCAAGGCGTGGACAAGGCCCCGCTGCTCGTTCTCTCGCGCGTCGACAAGGGACGCGTCGCGCTGCTGCTTTCCGACCAGATGTGGCTGTGGGCGCGCGGATACGACGACGGCGGCCCGCATCTCGCGCTGCTGCGCCGACTCGCGCACTGGCTGATGAAGGAGCCGGACCTCGAGGAAGAGGCGTTGCGCGCCCGCGCCAAGGGGCACGAGCTGACGATCGAGCGCCAGAGCGTCAAAGGCGAGGTCCCCGAGGCGAGCGTCACCGGGCCGGACGGCAAGACGACCAACGTCCAGCTCGTCAGCGTCGCCCCCGGCCTTTCCCGGGCGAGCCTGGCGGTCGATCAGGACGGCCTCTACCGCGCCAGCGACGGCGACCACGTGGCGCTCGCGGTCGTCGGACCGGAAAATCCGCTCGAATTCCAGGAGGTCGTCTCGACGCTGGAGAAGCTGCGCCCGCTCGCCGAGGCGAGCGGGGGAAGCGTGCGCCGGCTGGCGCGCCGGGCCGGCGACGCGATCGAGATTCCTCGGCTCGTGAGCATGCACGAATCGCCTGTTTACGACGGCGCCGACTACATCGGCGTCAAGCGAACGGGAGCGAGCGAGCTCGTCGGGGTCGCCGAGACGCCGCTCGCCGCCGGCTTCCTCGGCCTCGCCGCGCTGCTCGGCGCGCTGATCTGGGTGTGGTTCCGCGAGGGCGGCGGCGCGCGGCGGGCGAGGTAGGCCGCGGGCGCCTGACAGCCCGCGTCACGACGCCGCAGCGCAGTCCCGGAATTTGCCTCCCTTACCGCTCGCCCCACCGCCGCCCACCCGATTCTTTGCCTTGCCGCCGTCGCGCGCGAGGGCTAGGTAAGCCCGGTCCTCGAGGGGAAAAACGATGAACAAAGTCTTCGCCAACGCGGACGACGCCCTGGCCGGCGTCGTCAAGGACGGGATGACGCTGATGTGCGGCGGCTTCGGCCTGTGCGGCATTCCCGAAGTGCTGATCGCGGCGGTCCGCAAGTCGGGCGCCAAGGATCTGACCGTCATCTCCAACAACGCCGGCATCGACGGCGTCGGGCTCGGCGCCCTGTTGGAGACGCGCCAGATCAAGAAGATGATTTCGAGCTACGTCGGCGAGAACAAGACCTTCGCCCAGCTCTATCTCTCCGGCGAATTGGAGCTGGAGTTCAATCCGCAGGGCACGCTGGCCGAGCGCATCCGCGCCGGCGGCGCCGGCATTCCCGCCTTCTTCACCCGCACGGGCGTCGGCACCATCGTCGCCGAGGGCAAGGAAATCCGCGATTTCAACAACGAACAATACGTGATGGAGCAAGGCCTGTTCGCCGACGTCGCGCTCGTCCACGCCTGGAAAGGCGACAAGGAGGGCAACCTCGTCTACCGAAAGACCGCGCGCAATTTCAATCCGATGATGGCGACCGCGGCCAAGCTGACGATCGTCGAGGTCGAGCATCTCGTCGAGCCCGGCGAGATCGACCCCGACACGATCGTCACGCCGGGGATTTTCGTCCAGCGCATCGTCCACGTCCCCGGCGTCCAGAAGCGCATCGAACAACGCACCACGCGCAAGCGCGCCGCCGCCTGAGGAGAACACGCATGGCTTGGACCCGCGACCAGATGGCGGCGCGCGCCGCGCAGGAACTGCAAGACGGCTATTACGTCAATCTCGGCATCGGCATTCCGACGCTGGTGTCGAACTACATCCCTCGAGGCATGCACGTTCAGTTGCAGAGCGAGAACGGCATGCTCGGCATGGGGCCGTTTCCCTTCGAGGGCGAGGAGGACGCCGACCTCATCAACGCCGGCAAGCAGACCGTCACCGAACTGCCGACGACGAGCTATTTCTCCAGCGCCGAGTCGTTCGCGATGATCCGCGGCGGCCACATCGACCTCGCTATCCTCGGCGCGATGCAGGTCTCCGAGGAGGGCGATCTCGCCAACTGGATGATCCCCGGCAAGATGGTCAAGGGCATGGGCGGCGCGATGGACCTCGTCGCTGGCGTCAAGCGCATCGTGGTGGTGATGGAGCACGCGGCCAAGGACGGCCCGAAGCTGCTGCACCATTGCAATCTGCCGCTGACCGGGCGCCACGTCGTCGATCTCGTCATCACCGAACTCGGCGTCTTCTCCATCGACAAGCACGGCTTTCGCGGCATGGCGCTGATCGAACTGGCGCCGGGCGTGACGCTGGAGGACATCGCCGCCAAGACCGAGGCGAGTTACCGGGTGGCGCTGGGCTAGCAGCGCGCTCGGGGCGGCCCTCATCCGGCCCTTCGGGCCACCTTCTCCCGCTTGCGGGAGAAGGGTTTCGCCCGTTTGGACAAACCGATGTTCGCCGCCACGCTGCTCACGCTCTTTCCGCAGATGTTCCCCGGCCCGCTCGGCCAGAGCCTCGCCGGCGACGCGCTGGCGCGCGGCTTGTGGTCGCTGGAGGCGCGCGACATTCGCGGGCACGGGATCGGGCGCCATCGCGCCGTCGACGACACTCCCGCCGGCGGCGGGCCGGGCATGGTGATGCGCGCCGACGTGCTCGCGGCGAGCCTGGACGCGGCGCTCGCGCCCGACGATCCGCGCCCGCGCCTTCTCATGAGCCCGCGCGGCGCGCCGTTCACGCAAGCCCAAGCGCGCGAGTGGGCCGCCGGCCCCGGCCTCGCGATCGTCTGCGCGCGCTTCGAGGGCGTCGACGAGCGGATCGTCGAAGGCCGCGCGCTGATCGAGGTGTCGATCGGCGACTACGTGCTGTCCGGCGGCGAGATCGCCGCGCTCGCCGTGCTCGACGCCTGCGTGCGGCTGATTCCCGGCGTGATGGGCAAGACGGAGTCGGGCGAGTCCGAAAGCTTCGAGGCCGGCCTGCTCGAATATCCTCACTACACCAGGCCCCGCGAATGGGAGGGGCGAACCATTCCCGAGGTGCTGCTGTCGGGCGATCACAAGGCGATCGAGAGGTGGCGGCGCGAGCAGGCGCTGCGGATCACGCGGGCGAGGCGGCCGGATTTGACGTGAGCGGCGCTGAGCGCTTCAGCGCGTCGGCACCGGATGCTCGCCGCGATAGTCGTAGAAGCCGCGCTGGGTCTTGCGCCCGAGCCAGCCCGCCTCGACGTATTTGACCAGCAAGGGGCACGGCCGATACTTGGAATCGGCGAGGCCCTCGTGCAGCACCTGCATCACCGACAGGCAGGTGTCGAGGCCGATGAAATCGGCCAGTTGCAGCGGCCCCATCGGGTGGTTGGCGCCCAGGCGCATCGCCGTGTCGATCGATTCGACCGAGCCGACCCCCTCGTAGAGGGTGTAGATCGCCTCGTTGATCATCGGCAGCAGAATGCGGTTGACGATGAAGGCGGGGAAATCCTCCGACATCGTCGCGGTCTTGCCGAGCCGCGCGACGAACGCCTTGGCCGCCTCGAACGTGTCGTCCTTGGTCGCGATGCCGCGGATCAGCTCGACCAGTTGCATGCGCGCCACGGGATTCATGAAATGAATGCCGATGAAGCGCTCGGGATTGGCGGTGAGGGAAGCCAGCCGCGTGATCGAGATCGACGAGGTGTTCGAGGCGACGATCGTCTCCGGCTTCAGAAACGAGCGCAGGTTGGTGAATATCTTGCGTTTGATCTCCTCGTTCTCTGACGCCGCTTCGACGACCAGATCGCAGTCGACGAGCTCGTCGTAGGCCTTGGCGACCCCGATCCTCTCCAGGACCGCCTGCCTGCCGGCCTCGTCGAGCTGCCCCTTGGCGACCTGGCGCGACAGGAAGCCGTTGATCGTCGCCAGGGCGGCCTTGACCCGTTCTTCGGCGACGTCGTTCAACAAAACGCCCATGCCGGCCTGCGCGCAGACCAGCGCGATGCCGGAGCCCATCTGTCCCGCGCCGATGACGCCGACTTTGCTGATCGAGAGTGCCATCCGTGTCATCCCAGAGCGACAAAGCCCGCGCCCACCGCCCGATCTTGGCCAATTCCTCAACCAGTTCGGGCAGCGCCTTGTAGAGGTCGGCGACCAGGCCGTAGTCGGCGACCTGGAAGATCGGCGCCTCCTCGTCCTTGTTGATGGCGACGATGACCTTGGAGTCCTTCATCCCCGCCAGATGCTGGATCGCTCCCGATATGCCCACCGCGATGTAGAGGTCGGGCGCCACCACCTTGCCGGTCTGGCCGACCTGCCAGTCGTTGGGGGCGTAGCCGGCGTCGACCGCGGCGCGCGAGGCCCCCATCGCGGCCCCCAGCTTGTCGGCGACCGGCTCGATGTAGGTCTTGAAGTTCTCCGCCTTCTGCATCGCCCGCCCGCCCGAGATGATGATCTTGGCCGAGGTCAGCTCCGGCCGATCGGACCTCGCCAGCGCCTCGCCGGCGAAGCTCGAGACGCCCGGATCGGCCGCCGCCGCGACCGGCTCGATCGGAGCGCCGCCCCCCTCCCCCGTCGCCTGGAACGAGGCGGTGCGCACGGTGGCGACGATCTTGGCGTCGCTCGCCTCCACCGTCTGGATCGCGTTGCCGGCGTAGATCGGCCGCTCGAAGGTCTTGGGGCCGACGACCTTGGTGATGTCCGAAACCTGCATCACGTCGAGCAGCGCCGCCGCGCGCGGCAACACGTTCTTGGAGAACGGGCTCGAAGCGGCGAGGATCGCGTCGTAGTCGGCCGCCAGGGCGACCAGCAGCGCGGCGAGCGGCTCGGCCAGGCCGTGCGCGTAGAGGGAAGCGTCGGCGAGGCGCACCCGCGCCACGCCGGAGAGCTTGGCCGCCCGGCTCGCCGCCTCGCCGACATTCGCGCCGGCGACGAGAATGTCGACGGGCGCCCCCAGTTGCAGCGCGGCGGTCAGCGCCCGCGCCGTCAGATCGCTCAGGCGGCCGTTCGCCACTTCGCCAAGGAGAAGGGTCGCCATCTCAGATCACTCCCGCTTCGTCGTGCAGTTTGGCGACCAGCTCCGCCACCGTCTTGACCTTCACCCCCGCCTTGCGCCCGCCCGGCTCCGCCGTCTTCAGCACCTTCAGCCGCGGCGAAACGTCGACGCCGAAATCGGCCGGGGTCTTCTCGTCGATCGGCTTCTTCTTCGCCTTCATGATGTTGGGCAGCGAGGCGTAGCGCGGCTCGTTGAGGCGCAAGTCGGTGGTCACGATCGCCGGCAACTTCAATTCGACCGTCTGCATGCCGCCGTCGACCTCGCGCGTCACCAGCGCCTTGCCCTCGCCGACCACGACCTTCGAGGCGAAGGTGCCCTGCGCGAGGCCCGTCAGCGCCGCCAGCATCTGGCCGGTCTGGTTGCAGTCGTCGTCGATCGCCTGCTTGCCCATGATCACCAGGCCCGGCTGCTCGGCCGCGACGACGCCCTTGAGCAATTTAGCGACGGCCAAGGGTTCTACGATGCCGTCGGTCTTGACGAGAATGCCGCGGTCGGCGCCCATCGCCAGCGCCGTGCGCAGCGTTTCGGCCGCCTGCGCCAGGCCGATCGAGACGACGATCACCTCGCTCGCCTTGCCCGCCTCCTTGATCCGAAGCGCCTCCTCCACCGCGATCTCGTCGAACGGGTTCATCGACATCTTCACGTTGGCCAGCTCGACGCCGGACCCGTCCGACTTGATCCGGATCTTCACGTTGTAGTCGACCACCCGTTTCACGGGCACGAGAATCTTCATG
>JBEKLU010000065.1:0-29165 GCA_050010035.1 Roseiarcus sp. | reverse complement strand
GCCCAAACTTGATTCCCGGCACGGCGCCGACCAGGGTCTCGTGGATGTCTTCGACGGACTTGATGAAATGGGTCTGTCCGAGGATGAAATTCGTCGCGTCCGGCTTGTCGATCCGAACCGTGGTGAGCTGCATGGCCGTCTCCTTGCGCCCGCGATGGACGAATGACGTCGTTTTTCAATGAACCACTCCCGACAAAATGGGAAGCTGTTCACACCGCGGCGCCCGCTTCCGGCTCGCCGGCTCCAGTAGCTCGAGCGACCGTCGCCCCGCGAAGGCGGAGGCCGTGAGTTCGAATCTCGCTCGGCGCCCCACCGTCCGCAGAAAGGGAACTGTCGCTCGACGCCGCGGGCCTCGTCGCGGCGGAGACAGTTTGGCCACGCCGCCGACGGCGCGATTGAGCGCACTGGCGCCGTAATCCCGCGGTTTCCGACGCGCACGCCATGCCCCGCGCTCGCAGCGTGATTGATTTCTGATGGCGTAAATTGCCCAGTTTATGTTATATGCTTCGTCGTTTCCTCAAGGAGCCGCCGCCATGAACGTTTCCATCGGGGATCGCTGGCAAGGATTCGTCGATCGCGTAGTCAAGGAGGGCCGCTACGGCTCCGCCAGCGAGGTCGTGAGGGAAGGCCTGCGCCTGGTGGAGGAACGCGAAGCCAAACTCGTCGCGTTGCGCGCGACGCTGGACGCCTCGATCGCTGAGGGCGGCGAAGTCACGGACGCCGAACTCGACGCGGCGATTTCGGCCAAAGGCGCCGAGTTGCGGGCGAAGGGATATGGCGCTTGAGGCGGGCGACGTTCCTCGCCTCCGTCCGCGCCGACCTTCTCGATATTCTCGCCTATATCGCGGACGCGAGCGGAAGCGTGGCCGTGGGCGAAGATTTCGTACGGCGGCTTCGCGCGAAATGCCACGAACTCGCGGCTTTGGAGAGTACGATCGGGCGACCGCGGCCCGAGCTTCGCCCAGATATGCGAAGCTTCCCCTACAAAGGCTATGTCATCTTCTTTCGCTATGTCGCGGATCGCTTCGAGGTCGTGAACATTCTCGAAGGACATCGCGACATCGAGGCCTTTTTCGGCGAGCGGTCGGAGCGTTGAGCGACGGCGCGCCGCCCTACCCTCGCCCCTTCCCGTCCTTCTCCTCCGGCAGATCGTCGTCCGAGATCGCCCGCCACGCCGCGCCCTCGAGGTCGTCGAACTGGCCGCTTCTCATCGCCCACAGGAAGCCGGCGAGGCCGAGGCCGCCGAGCGCCAGGGCGAGGGGCACGAGATAGACGAGGACGTTCATCGCTTCGCCCCTCCCTCACGCGCGCGCAGCGCGTTGGTGGTCACCAGGATCGACGAGCCGGACATGGCGAGGGCCGCGATCAGCGGCGTCGCGTAGCCGAAAATCGCGATCGGCACCGCGATGAAATTATAGATGACCGACAGCCAGAGGTTCTCGACCATCAGGCTCTTCGCCTTGCGCGCCAGATGCAGCGCGTCGGCGACGGGGGCGAGCCGGTCGCCGAGGAACAGGGCGTCGGCCTGCGCCTGCGTCAGATGCGCGGCCGAGATCGGCGAGATCGAGACGTTGGCGGCGGCGAGCGCCGGCGCGTCGTTGAGGCCGTCGCCGACCATCAGCACATGGCGCCCTTGCTCTTTCAGCGCCTTCAGCCGCGCGATCTTGTCGGCGGGCTTCAGCCCGGCGGAAAAATGCGCAATCCCCAGCTCGCGCGCGACCTCCTCGACGGCCGCCGGCCGATCGCCCGACAGCATCTCGATCGCGTAGCCCTCGCGCGCCAGCCCGGCGACGACTTCGCGCGCATCGGGGCGCGGCGCCTGGCGGACCGCGAAGACGACGACGCGCTCCGGGCCGCGAAAGGCGATCAGCGAGGCGTCCGGCCATTGCGCCGCCACCGTCGCCGCCTCCGCCTCCGCCTTGCAGTAGGCGAGCGAGCCGAGCTTGAGGCGCTTGCCTTCGTGGAAGACGGTGACGCCCTGGCCGGGGAACTCGTGCGCGGCGAGCGGATTTCTCGCCCCCGCCGCCTCGGCCACCGCCTTGGCGAGCGGATGCTTGCTCGCCAGCGCCAGCGACCCGGCGAGCGCCAGGTCCTGCGGGGCGATGTCGGCCGCGTTGGCGAGGCTCGGCTGCGGCAGGGTCAGCGTTCCCGTCTTGTCGAAGACGATCGTATCGACGTCGGCGAAGCGCTCCAACGCGTCGCCGGAATTGAGCATCAGGCCGCGGCGGAACATCGCGCTGGCGGCGACCACCTGCACCGCCGGCACCGCCAGGCCGAGGGCGCAGGGGCAGGTGATGATCAGCACGGTGATCGCGATCACCAGCGCCGGCTGCCAGGAGAGGCCCGCGGCGAGCCAGCCCAGGAACGTCGCCAGCGCGGTGAGATGCACGACCGGCGCGTAGAGGCGTGCGGCGCGATCGGCGAGCTGGACATAGGACGAGCGCTGCTCGATCGCCTTGCCGAGCAGCGCGTTGACCTCGTCGAGCAGCGTGCCGGTCGCGGCGTTGGAGACGCGCACGCGCAAGGCGCCGGACATGTTCAGCGCGCCGGCGTAGACGAGCGCGCCCGGCGCGACTTCGACCGGCGCGGTCTCGCCGGTCACCAGACTCTGATTGACCTCGGATCGTCCGTCCTCGACGATTCCGTCGACCGCGACTCGTTCGCCGGCGCGCACCAGCACGAGATCGCCGGGCTTGACCGCCTCGATCGGCGTTTCCACCGCCTTGCCGCCATCGATGAGCTTGATCGCCTTTTCCGCCTTGATCGCCGCCAGATTGGTCGCAACGTCGCGCGTCTTGCGCCGCATGCGCGAATCGAGAAAGCGCCCGGCGAGCAGGAACAAGAGCAGCATCACCGCGCTGTCGAAATAGGTCTCGCGCGCGTGGCTCAGCGTCTGCACGACCGACAAGAGGAGCGCGAGCATGACGCCGAGGGTGATCGGCACGTCCATGTTGAACGAGGCCTGGCGCAACGCGCGCAGCGCGCTGTCGAAGAACGGCCGCCCGGCGTAGGCGACGGTCGGCAGCGCGACCAACGCGGAGAGCCAATGGAAGAAATCGCGCGTCGCCCACCCCTCGGCGTCCGCCGCGCCCGACCACAGCGCGATCGAGATCAGCATGACGTTCATCGCGCCGAAGGCGGCGACGCCGAGGCAGCGCAGCAGGCGCTTCTCCTCGACGGCCTCGACGCTGTCGACGGTCGCGCTCGCGAAGGGATAGGCGGGGTAGCCCAGGCCGCCGAGGCGATCGAGGATCGCCGCGGGCTCCAGCGCGCCCTCGTCCCATTCGACGGTGACGCGCTTGCTCGCCAGATTGACCCTCGCGCCGCGCACGCCGCTTTCGCGCGCCAGGCCCTTCTCGATCGTGGTGATGCAGGCGCCGCAATGGACGCCCTCGACGACGAGGTCCATCGCCGCCACCCCTTCGGCGGGGTGGCGAACGAACACCGACAAATCCTTCGTCTCGCTCACCGATTAGTCCCCAGACGCGGTCTCCGCGAGGGTGATCTTGTTCCGGCTCGTGAACTTTTCCCGGCCGTCCGCCTTCGCCTCGATGACGAGGGTCCATCGACCCGAGTGCAGCGGCCCGGCGACGCCTTCGTAGGCGCCCCCGTCCGAGGCGAGGATCGCTTCGCGATCGGCCTGCCTGTCGAACGGATGCACGAAGCGCGCGCGCACCTCGAGACCCGGGATCGGCGCGCCGGCGCGATCGCGGAAATCGGCGACGACGCGCTCGCTCTCGCCTTCCTGGCGCGTCGTCACATTGGCGACCCAGCCCAGCTCATCCTGGGCGCGCGCCTCGGCGATGCGCTGGTTGTAGACCTGGCTCGCGTCGTAGGAATTGGCCAGTTCCTCGCCGTGCAGCGTCGAGAGCGCGGTGAACACCAACGCGCCGTTGGCGACGAACATCAGGCCGAAGAACAGCGCGAGCATGACCAGGACCGAGCGGCCGGTCAGCGGCCGCTTGAGGTCGGGACGTTCGGGAAAGCCGCGCCGCGCCATGGCTCGATCCGAGTTGAGAAGCATCATGTCTAATCCCTCGCAACACATCGGCGCAACCTCACGGCCCGAAGAAGTGATCGCTGACGCTGACGGTCTCGCCGGTCTCGAGATCGGTCGCCTTCATGACGATCGGAGCGCCCGCGCTCGTCGCCGAGGCGAGCGGCGCGGTCACATAGAGCTCGATCTCCTGCGTCGCGTCGGGATCGACGGTCACAGCCAGGCGCCCGTCCGGCAGCGTGTCGGTCTCCTCGCTCTTGGCGAACGCGCCCGCGACCCCGCTGATCTCGATGGCGAACCGGTGCGCTTCGCTCGACTTGTTGGAGAAACGCAGGGTGTAGCCGTTGCGCACGCCGCCGTTGCTGGTCGTCGTGTACATCGGCGCGCGCACGTGCAGCACGCTCAGGCCCATGCGATGGCGCGTCGTCAGTTGATAGAGCATGAGGCCGCCGACCAGCGCCATCGCCACGACGTAGAGGATCGTGCGCGAGCGCACGAGCCGGTAGACGGACGCCTCGCCTCGCTTGCGGCGCTTGATGTTCTCGTCGGTGTCGTAGGCGATCAGCCGGATCGGCCGGTGAACCTTGCGCATCACCGCGTCGCAGGCGTCGATGCAGAGCCCGCACTGAATGCAGCCGAGTTGCGAGCCCTTGCGGATATCGACGCCCGTCGGGCACACCGCGACGCATTGATGGCAATCGATGCAGTCGCCCGCCTCCCGGCCCGCCGCGCGCGCCTTGCTCGCGTCTTTCAGCGACATGCGCGGTTCGCCGCGATCGCTCCGGTAGGTGACGTTGAGCGCGTCGACGTCGGTCAGCGCGGCCTGGATGCGCGGCCACGGGCACATGTAGAGGCACACGTCCTCGCGCATGTGGCCCGCCAGGTAATAGGTCGTGAAGGTGAGGATGCCGATCCAGACGTAGGCCACCAGCGAGGCGTGGAGCGTCGCGAGGTCGCGCACCAAGGTCGGCGCGTCGGCGAAGTAGAGCACCCAGGCGCCGCCTGTCCACCAGGCGATCAGGACCCAGACGCCGTGCTTGGCGGCGCGCTTGGCGATCTTGTTCGCCCCCCACGGCGCCGCGTCGAGCCGGATGCGGTCGCGCCGGTCGCCCTCGACCAGGAGCTCGACCCACATGAACAAGTCGGTCCAGACCGTCTGAACGCAGAAATAGCCGCACCACACCCGGCCGAACAGCGCGTTCGACAGGAACAGCGCGAGCGAGGCGAGAATGAGCAGGCCGGTGAAGTAATAGACTTCCTGCGGCCACAGTTCGATGAAGAAAAAATAGAAACGCGAGTGCGCGAGATCGACGAGGACCGCCTGGCTCGGCTCGTTCGGTCCTCGATCCCAGCGAACGAAGGGCAGAAAATAGTAAATTCCCAGGCAGAAGAGCAGCAGGCCCCACTTCAGACGGCGAAAGGTCCCGTGGACCTTTTGCGGATAGATCTTGGCCGCCGCCGCGTAGAGGGGACCACCATCGTCAATCTCATGGTCCCCCGCAAGCTTCGTTCGACTCACTGGCCGGCGCCCAGACTGTGCACGAACACGGTCAGAGACTTGATCGTCACCGGATCGAGGCGCGCGCCCCAGGCCGGCATCGTGCTGTTCCGGGCGTAGGCAATGGTCTGCGTCAGGTCTTTAATGTCCCCGCCGTAGAGCTGCAGCCCGTCGGTGAGGTTGGCCGAGCCCATCGCCACGTTGCCCTTGCCATCGTCGCCGTGGCACGGGGCGCAATTGTTGGCGAAGATCTTCTGGCCGGCGGCGACGTCGACGCCCGCTTCCGGCGCGAGCTTGCTCAGCGTGGCCACGTAGCTGGCGACCTGTTGAATTTGCTGGGCGGTGAGGATGCCGTCTTTGCCGAAGGCCGGCATCGCGCTCGAACGCGCGTCCTTGTCGGCATAGTCGCGGATGCCGTGCGTGATCGTCGTCTGGATGGCGTCGAGCGTGCCGCCCCACAGCCAGTCCTCGTTGGTGAGGTTGCGGTAGCCCTTCGAGCCTTGGCCACCCGAACCGTGGCAAGGCGCGCAGTCCTCGGCGAACGTCGCCTTGCCGTGCGCCAGCGCCAGGGTCAGCAGCTTCTTGTCGGCCACGATCTCCTGCACGCTCGCCTTGTCCAAGCCCGCTTCCGTTTGAGCGCGCTGCGCCTGGATCGCCTCCAGGTCCAAGGCGACCTGACCGCGCGAGGAGAATCCCAATACGCCGTGCGAAAAGCTGCTGACCATCGGCCAAGCCGGATAAAGCACCCAGTACACCACGGCGAAGAGGATGCAGACGTAGAAGGTCCACAGCCACCAGCGCGGCAGCGGCGTGTTGAGTTCCTTGATGCCGTCCCACTCGTGCCCCGTGGTGGTCTGGCCGGTGATCGAATCGACGTTGGTTGGTTCGCTCGTCGCCATCGCTCAATCCTCGCGCAGCGGCATCCGGGCCGCCTCGTTGAATGCCTCTCGATTGGCCGGCCACAGCGCGTAGACCAGCACGCCCAGGAACAACGCGAAGCAGTAGATCGTTCCGCCGGACTGCGCGAATTGCGCGAGCGTTTCATACGTTGACGTCATGACGGTCCCCCCTCACCGCAGGTTGGCTTTGTCGTCGTAGATATCGAAGTCGACGAGCGTGCCGAGCATCTGCAGATAGGCCACCATCGCGTCCGCCTCGGTCACTCCGGCGCTCTCGGCGTCGAACTTGCGCAGTTGCGCCTTCGGGTAGCGTTTCTGGAACGCCGCCGCGTCGGGGCTGTCCGGGTTGAGCTGGGTCTTCAGGTCGGCGTCGGCGTCGGCGATCATCTCGTCGGTGTAGGGAACGCCGACGTTCCGGCTGGCGCGCATGTAGTCGGCGATCTCGCGCGAATCGAGCGGGGCGTCGGCGAGGAAGGCGTAGGTCGGCATGATCGATTGCGGCACCACCGAACGCGGGTCCTTGAGATGGGCGACCTGCCAGGAGTCGGTGTATTTCAGGCCCACGCGCGCCAAGTCCGGGCCGTTGCGCTTCGAGCCCCACTGGAACGGGTGGTCGTACATGCTTTCCGCCGCCAGGGAATAGTGGCCGTAGCGCTCCACTTCGTCGCGCAGCGAGCGGATCATCTGGCTGTGGCAGAGGTAGCAACCCTCGCGCACGTAGATGTTGCGCCCGGCCAGTTCGAGCGGCGTATAGGGCCGCATGCCGTCGACCTTCTCGACCGTGCTCTGCAGGTAGAACAGAGGCACGATCTGAACGATGCCGCCGATCGAGACGACGATCAGGATGGCGATCACCAGCAGAATCGGATTCTTCTCCAAGATGTGATGCTTGGCGAAGAAACCCGAGGCGTTGGGCGTGGGCGTCCCGCTGCTCATGGTTCAGTTCCTCATTCGGCGGGCTGGAGGGAGGGTTGGGCGGAAGCGGCCGCTTCCTCGCCCACGCGGATCGTCATCCAGACGTTGTAGACCATCAGGAGATAGCCGGCGATGAACAGGACGCCGCCGAGCGCGCGGATGATGTAGAAGGGATGCATCGCCGCGACGGTCTCGATGAAGGAATATTCGAGATAGCCTTGCGGCGTGTAGGAGCGCCACATCAGGCCCTGGAGGATGCCCGACACCCACATCGAGGTGATGTAGAGCACGATGCCGAGGGTCGAAATCCAGAAGTGCCAGTTCACCAGGCGGATCGAGTAGAGGTCCCGCTTGTTCCACAGCCAGGGCACCAGGCAGTAGAGCGCGCCGAACGATACGTAGGCGACCCACCCGAGCGCGCCCGAATGGACGTGGCCGATGGTCCAGTCGGTGTAGTGCGACAGCGAATTGACCGTCTTGATCGACATGACGGGGCCTTCGAAGGTCGACATGCCGTAGAAGGCGACCGAGACCACCAGCATGCGCAGCACCGGATCGGTGCGCAGCTTGTCCCAGGCGCCCGACAGCGTCAGCAGGCCGTTGATCATGCCGCCCCACGAGGGCATCCACAGCATGATCGAGAAGGTCATGCCCAGCGTCTGCGCCCAATCCGGCAGCGCCGTGTAGTGCAGATGATGCGGGCCGGCCCAGATATAGAGGAAGATCAGCGCCCAGAAGTGGATGATCGACAGCCGGTAGGAATAGACCGGCCGCTCCGCCCGCTTCGGCACGAAGTAGTACATGATGGCGAGGAAGCCGGCGGTGAGGAAGAAGCCGACCGCGTTATGGCCATACCACCACTGGAACATCGCGTCCTGCACGCCGCCCCACACGATGACCGACTTCGACGACAGCAGCGAAATCGGCAGCGACGCGTTGTTGCCGATGTGCAGCATCGCGATGGTCAGGATGAAAGCCAGATAGAACCAGTTGGCTACGTAGATGTGCGGCTCCTTGCGGCGCATCAGCGTGCCCAGGAACACCAGGAGGTAGACGACCCAGACGATGGTCAGCCAGAGGTCCGAGTACCATTCCGGCTCGGCGTATTCCTTGCCCTGGGTGATGCCGAGCAGATAGCCCGTTCCCGCGATCACGATGAAGAAGTTGTAGCCGAGCACCACGAACCACGGCGCGAGATCGCCGACCAGCCGAGCCCGGCAGGTGCGCTGAACCACGTAGAACGAGGTCGCCAGCAGCACGTTGCCGCCGAACGCGAAGATCACCGCCGAGGTGTGCAGCGGTCGCAAACGCCCGAAATTGAACCAGGGCGCGATGTTGAGCCAGGGAAAGGCGAGCTCGAAAGCGATGTAGATGCCCACCGCCATGCCCGCCACGCCCCAGAACAGCGCCGCCAGCGTGGTGAATTTCACCGGCCCGAAATTATAATTGGGCTTGCCGTCGATCTCGAGCGGCGGGCTCCCGGCCGGCCGGACCGAATAGCGCTGGAAGATGGCGAAGATGCCCGCCGCGCTCGCGACGACTGCGAGCGCCATGTGAAAAGCGAAGGCCGGCTCGATCGTCCTGGCGGCGATGTAGAGGCACCCCAACGCCATGATGGCCAATACGGCGATCAGACCGATTTCGCCGCCGCGCATCGACTTTCCCGTCGTGACCGCCTGCATAGGGAACCCCCTCCACCTCTAGCGAAACTTTCGTCGCAAATCGGACGAAGCGTTTCCATGGCCTTCGACGAAAGTCAAAGCCGCGCGCCGCGCTTCCCCCCCTCGAACCGCCGCTCGTCGAGCGGCGTCTCGACCGTGTCGTCCATGGCGTATCCGTTCGCGCGCGCGTGCGTCTAGCCCCCGCGCGGCGGCGACGGATCCGAGACCCGCGCCGGCGCGCCGACGGCCGCCGGGCGAAAACTGGACCGATTCCAGCTTTTCCGGGCCTTCGGCGCGCCGTTGCGCGCGGCCGGGAACCGCCGCTCGACAAGGGCTGCGACCGTTTGTCGCAGAGCGGCTCCCCTCGCCACGGTCGTGGCGCCGCGGGTTCGACGCGATCGCAAGCCCCTCGCCCGACAGGCGGCGGCGAGGCGCAGTCGATCCGGCCAGCTTGACCTATGTCAACAGCGCTCGCCCGCATGCGCCTAGGTTTCCCCGAAAGTCGCCCGAGCGTTCGGGCGGGGGGCGAGGGCTTCCGGGAGAGTCGAGGGCATGGCGGCCGTCGAATTGGGTGTTGCGAGAGAACCGGCGGCGGGCGGGTTTCGGGATGTGCTCGTGCCGCAGGACGAAAGCGAGGCGGGCATCCACGCGCTCGTCTACGCCGACATGCTCTGTTCGGCGTACGGCGCGTATTTGACCGGGCTGATGTTCGGACTGGTGCCGTTCTATCCGATGTCGCTCGCTACGGCGAAGGTTCCCGAAGCGTGGATTCACGCCCAGCGCCAGGCGAGCGAGGAAGCGGAACAATCGGAAAAACGGCTCAAGGCGATTTACGGCAAGCTGAGCGCGCGCAGCGAGCTGCGCCGCGTCGACGCCTTCGAGCAGGAGGTGGGCCGCATCTGCGCGCGTCACGCCCGCTGCGCCGACGTCACTATCCTCGGCTGGTCGCCGGAGGGCGGCGCCGACATCGAGCGCGCCTTCTTCGAAAGCTGCCTGTTCGATTCCGGCCGGCCCGTCCTCGTCGTTCCCGCCGGCTATTCGTTCCGCACCGTTCCGCAACGCGCGCTCGTCGCCTGGAACGGCAGCCGGGAGGCGACGCGCGCGCTGCGCGAAGCCCTGCCGCTGTTGCGGCACACCCGGCTGACCCGCTTCGTCACCGTCGACGCCGAGGATTCCGCCTTCAGCGACGCCATGGACCCCAGCTCGAGCATCGCGCGGCACATGGGCCGCCACGATATCCCGATCGAGACCAAACGCGCCCACAGCCGCGGACGCGACGTCGCGACGGTGTTGGCGGAGGAGGCCGACCATTTCGGCGCGTCGATCCTGGTGCTCGGCGGCTACGGCCACATGCGCGCCAACGAATGGATCTACGGCGGCACGACGCGCGCCGCGCTGGCGTTGGCGCGGATGCCGATGTTCTTCGCCAACTGAGTTCGACCGAAAAGGCGGAAGGCTGCCCCGCCGCGCCCGGAAAGCTGCGGAATCGCCGCCGACCTGGACGAACGGCGTTTCGGCGGACAAGCGTCCGGGCGACCGCCGCAGCGCGCAACCCACTGATCTCGTGAGAGATTCATCAAATCCCGCAACCGCCGCGCTCGTCCGCCGGAACGATTTTACCGGCCGCGCCTGGCCAACAGCAGCCCAATCGCGCAGGAGCCGAGCCGCGCGATGGTCTTGTCGGCGCGGCTGGTCAGCATGATCGGCACGCGCGCGCCCAGGACCACGCCGGCCATTTCGGCGTCGGCGAGATATTCGAGCTGCTTGGCCAGCATGTTGCCGGCTTCCAGATCGGGCGCGACGAGGATGTCGGCGCGCCCCGCGACCGGCGATTCGATGCCCTTGGCGTGCGCCGCCTCCAGCGACACCGCGTTGTCGAAGGCGAGCGGCCCGTCGAGGATGCCGCCGACGATCTGGCCGCGATCGGCCATCTTGCACAGCGCCGCGGCGTCGATGGTCGAGCGGATGTCCGGCGAGACCGTCTCGACCGCGGAGAGGATCGCCACGCGCGGCGTCACGATGCCAAGCGCCTTCGCCAGGTCGATGGCGTTCTGCACGATGTCGCGCTTGTCCATCAGCGTGGGATAGATGTTGACGGCCGCGTCGGTGATGAACAGCGGCCGGGGATAGCTCGGCGCGTCGATGGCGAAGACGTGGCTGACGCGGCGCTCGGTGCGCAGGCCGACCGTCGGATCGACGACGGCGTGCATCAGTTCGTCGGTGTGCAGCGCGCCCTTCATCAGCGCCTCGACCTTGCCGAAACGCGCCATCGCCACCGCCGCCTCCGCCGATGCGTGGCTGTGTTCGGTGGCCACGATCTCGAACGAAGAGAGGTCGATGTGCGCCTCCTCCGCGGCGCGGCGGATTTTCGCCTCCGGGCCAACGAGGACCGCCTCGATCAGCCCCTCGCGCGCCGCTTCGACGGCGCCGACCAGCGAAGCCTCGTCGACGGGATGGACGATCGCGGTGCGCAGCGGCAGCAGGCCGCGCGTCATCTCGATCAGCCGGCGATAGCGACGGCCCTTCTCGTGGATTTCGCCGACCTGCTCGCCGTTGCGGCCGCGCACGATCTTCTCCGAGGGCGCGGTCACCTCGACGGTTCCGCTCAGCGTCGGTTCGCCGCGCTGATTGGCGGCGCGGCAATCGAGGACGACGCGCCGGTTTTCGGCGGTCATCGACTTGACCGAGACGACGAGGGTCATCACGTCGCCCGGCCCCGCCCCGCCCTGGACCTCCAGGGTCTGGCGCAGCAGCACGGTTCCCGCGCCGGGAAATCGCCCGGCGAGGACCGCCGCGATCAGCGCGCCGCCCCAGCCGCTCTCGGCCGCGATCGCCTGGAAGCCGTTGGTCGTCACCAGGCCCGTTTCGACCGCCGCGGGATCGAGCGCCCCCGCCGCGTCGGCGAAGCGCGCGAAATCCTCGGGGCCGAGCGCGCGCGCGTATGTCACGGTCTCGCCGATCGCCAATTCGTCGAAGGTGTGATTTTCGATGCGGGTCATGGGCAATTCCGATCGCGCTGGCGCTCGCAGGCTCTTAGCCCGCCGCCGCGCGCGAGGCTTGAGGCATATCAAGGCGCCGCGCGCGGGGGGACTTCATAGGATTCGAAATTGAAAGGCGCGCGCCCCTTCCCCCCCTTGCGGGGGAAGGTGGCCCTCGCGTCAGCGAGGGTCGGATGAGGGGGGTCGCGCGTAAGCGCGACAGCTTGCGACAACGCGGCTCTGAGGCGTCTCGCTTCGCTCGCCCCCCTCATCCGTCTTGCTTCGCATGACACCTTCCCCCGCAAGGGGGGAAGGGGCGCGCGCCTTTCAAATGCTTCGAAGCCAACCAGTTTATCGATCGCCGAGCCGAAATGATGAGGAAGCGCGTCGCCCCGTCCGCCGGCCCCGGCGGTCCGCCTTCGGCGCCTTTCGAGGGCGATCAGTCGGAGACGTTCGCCTTCCTGAGCGACGCGCGCGCCTATGGCCTCGCCGGGCCGGTGAAGCGGATCGACACGCAAAGCTCGGTCGTCTTCCTCGCCGGCGACGACGTCTACAAGGTCAGGCGCGCGATCCGTCTGCCGTTCCTCGATTTCTCGACGCTGGAGAAGCGCCGCGCCGCCTGCGAGGCGGAGATCGAGGTCAACCGCGAAAACGCGCCGCGCATCTATCTCGACGTGGTAGCCGTCACGCGCCGGGGCGCAAGCCTCCAGCTCGGCGGCGCCGGCGAAGTCGTGGAGTGGGCGACGCACATGCGCCGCTTCGACGAGGACGCGACGCTCGACCGAATCGCCGAGCGCGACGCCCTGACGAGCGAGTTCGTGCGCAAGCTGGCGCGTGCGATCCATCTTTCGCACGAACGCGCGCCTACGCGCGACGGCGAACGGGCGACGCGCTCGCTGTCGACCTATCTCTATCAGAACGAAACAGTGTTCGGCGCGCGGCCCGATCTCTTCGATCCCGCGCGGGCGGACGAACTCGCGCGCGATTCGCGCCGGGCGTTCGCCGTGGTCCGCCCGCTGCTCCTCGCGCGCGGCGAAGAGGGCTATGTGCGCCGCTGCCACGGCGATCTGCACCTGCGCAACATCGCGGTCGTCGAGGGCGAACCGTTGCTGTTCGACGCGATCGAATTCGACCCCGACATCGCCACCGGCGACATTCTCTACGATCTCGCCTTCGCGCTGATGGATCTCTGGGAGCGCGGCCTGCGCCCCGCCGCCAACCTGCTGCTGGCGAGCTACCTCTCGCTGAGCGACGAAGCGCAATTCTCCGGCTTGGCGGCGCTGCCGATCTTCATGAGCATCCGCGCCGCGATCCGCGCCAAGGTCGAGGCGGCCAACATCGCGCACGTGAGCGGTGCCGAACAGACGCGCGAGAGAGAGGCGGCGCGGCGCTATTTTCTCTTCGCCGAGGCGTTCCTGAAGCCCGCGCCGGCGCGGCTCGTCGCGATCGGCGGGCTCTCGGGGACCGGCAAGAGCGCGCTCGCCGCCGCGCTGGCGCCCGAAATCGGCCGCGCGCCCGGCGCGCTCGTGTTGCGCAGCGACGTCGAGCGCAAGCGCCTCTTCGCGGTCGAGGAGACGACGCGCCTGCCCGACGAGGCCTACGGCGAAGAGGCGAACCGCGAAACCTACGCGCGGCTGGCGCGCAAGGCGGGGCTGGCGCTGCGCGCGGGACACAGCGTCGTGATCGACGCCGTTCATGCGCACCCGCGCGAACGCGAGGCGACGGCGCGCCTGGCGGCCGACCTCGAAGTCCCCTTCACCGGCCTGTGGCTCGAAGCGCCGCTGGCCCTGCGCCTGCGGCGCGTCGGCGGGCGCGCGCGCGACGCCTCGGACGCCGACGCGCGCGTCGTCGCCGCGCAGACGGCCGCGCCGCTCGTCGAGGCCGGCTGGAGCGCGCTCGACGCGACCGGCGATCTGGCCTCGCTCGTCGAGGCGGCGCGAGCGCTGGTGTAGGCGCTACACGCCGGACGCGCTCGCCCCGAGCGTCCACAGGGATTGCGGCCCGAGCCGCGATCCGTCATCCTGACGCGATCAGGCGCCGACGGGGCGCCGCCTTCGGGGGCTGCGCCATGTTGACGTTGTTCTACGCGCCGAACTCCTGCGCGCTGGCGTCCCATATCGCGCTCGAAGAGGCGGGCGCCGACTATGCGCTGAAGCGCATCGACTTCGGCGCGGCCGAGCAGACCAAGCCCGACTATCTCGCAATCAATCCGAAGGCGCGCGTCCCGGCTCTGCAGACCCCGCGCGGCGTTCTGACGGAAACGCCGGCGATCCTCGCCTTCGTCGCCCAGAGTTTTCCTCAGGCCGCTCTCGCGCCGCTCGGCGACGCCTTCGCGTTCGCTGAGGTTCAGGCCTTCAACGCCTATCTCTGCTCGACCGTCCACGTCGCCCATGCGCACCGCATGCGCGGCTACCGCTGGGCCGACGATCGCGCGGCGATCGCCGCCATGCAGAAGAAGGTTCCCCAATCGGTCGGCGCCTGTTTCGATCTCATCGAGCGCGGGATGTTCCGGGGTCCGTGGGTGTTGGGGGACGCCTACACGATCGCCGACCCCTATCTTTTCACGATCGCCCAATGGCTGGAGGCCGACGGCGTGAATCTGGAGCCGCTTCCTCGCGTCTTGGATCACCGACGGCGGATGCGCGAGCGGCCCGCCGTGAGAAAAGCGCTCGCCGACGAACTCGCGGGCTGAGGCTCGCCGGCGCGCTCGCGCCGGCGCCGCCGCGCGGGCCGAGGCGGCTGAGGCGGACGCGCTCACGTCTCGACGAGCAGCCCGAGCCGCAGAAGGCTCGCAAGGCAGCGATCGACCGCCGGGCCGAGGCGCGCGGCGAAATTGTCGCGGCCCTCGACCTTGTCCTCCGGAACGTTGATGTGCAGCACGCCCTGCTCGGCCAGCTCGATCGCGGTGGCGAGAAGGTCCTCGCGCGTGCGCGTCCCGTCGAGCAGCGGCAGGAACAGTCGCTGCAACGGCTCGAGCCGCACCCGCGCGTGGCGGAGGCTCGCCGTGTCGTCGCCGCCGCGCGCGTCGCTCGCCGCCAGGCTCCACGCTACCGGGCGCTCCGACAGCCGCGCCGCGCAGTCGACGGGGAGCAGCGAGACCGCGCATTGGCCGAATTGGACCAAGCGCCGCAGGGTCTCCGCGACGGCGAGGCGCGCGGCCGGCTCGCTCGAAACGGCGGGCGCAATGTCCTCGAGGCGCGAGGAGCGCGGCAGCCGCGCGACGAGGCGCCCGATCGCCTCGGCGGTCGCCGCTTCGCGCACGACGACGCCTTCGTCGCCGTCGGCGACCAGCCATTCGCCGTCCCGGCCTTCGGCGGGCGTCACGCGCAATTCGAGCGGCGCGGCGAAGTGGAACGCGTCCATCGCGTCGAGCGCCGGCGCGCGATCGATGAGCGGCGCGCGCGGCGTGTGCGCGATCAGCGCCTCGCGAAACGAGCGGCCGCTGAAGATGTCGATATACTGCTCGCGCGCGAGATCGTCGCCGCGCGCCAGGGCGCGAATGCTCTCGGCGCCGTCGGGAGCGAGACTCTCCTCGAAGTTGGCGGAAATCATCGCTTCGCCGAGATAGGCGAGGCGATGGCGGCCGAGCGCCGCGCAGAAGTCGCCGAAGGTCGAGGGCGCATTGGCCTCTTCGAAGACCTCGTGGACGAGATAGGCGTCGCCGCCCGCCGCCATGCGCTGCGCCTCGTTGCGCCAGAACGCGCCGTAAGTGTAGCGCGCGAGGCTCTCGTCGGCGAGCCGGGCGAAGAGCTCGCGCGTCTGTTCGGCGCGACGGGCCGGATCGTTCTGGATGCGCGCATGGATGAGCATCGAATCGCGCGCGATCTGGAACAGCCGCCAGCCGGGAAAGACATTGAAGCTGACGGCGGCGACGCCTTCGGGCGAGAGGCGCTCTTCGATGACGCGCAACAGATCCTCGCGCAGCGGCCCCGGGATCCAACTGTAGACGCCGTGGCAGACGATGTAGTCGAATTCGCCGTCCGCCGCGCCGATCTCGGAGAAGCTGCGCGCCTCGAGCGCGATGTTGGTCAGACCGAGACGTTCGACGCGCGCCTTCCCCGCCGCGATCTGCACGCCGGAAAGATCGACGCCCAGGAAGCGCGCCCGCGGAAGCGCCGCGGCGAGCGGAATTAGATGTCCGCCGGAGGCGCAGCCGATCTCCAGGACGCGCGCGGTCGGCGCGTCCGGCGCGCCGAGCCCGAGCCAGCGCGCGTTCGCCGCCATGCGCGCAGGCTGGAGACGGATGAGCGGCGCCGAGAGATACGGCGTTTCGTCGTAGCTCTGGCGGGTGCGCGCCAGCGCCGCGGCGAGCGCTTCGGCGTCGGAAGGGGCGGCGTCGGTGTTGGACATGGGCTCGCGCCTTCGGCGGGCGCCGATCCCGGGCGGTTCCGGCGCCGCGTCGGCGAAGGTCTACAGGAAAGCGCGCCGGCGGGCCATCGCCGCGCGGCGGCCGATCCAGCGCTTCTCGAACCGGGCCGCACAACCGGGTCGCATTCTTGGCGGCCGCGGGCGCATCTGGTATAGGGCGACGTCAAGCACGGCGCATCGCACTGCGGGCGCCGCCTCGGAGCGGCTGATGAATTATTGCGATTACGCCGCGCTGGAGCGAACGCCGCTCGAGCGCAATCCCTTCGATTTTCTCGTCGTGCCCGATTTTCTCAAGAGCGACCTTTTTGCGCCCGTCCTCGCCGACTATCCCGAAGTGCCCGGCCCCGGCTCCCATCCGCCGAGCGAACTGACCATCCGCGGCCATTTCAGGGCGCTCATCGACGAATTGCGCGGACCCGAGTTCCAGGCGGCGATCGAGCGCAAGTTCGGCCTCGATCTGACCGGCCGCCCGACGATGTACACGGTGCGCGGCTACGTCCGGGAAAAGGACGGCTCGATCCACACCGATTCGACGACCAAGATCATCACCGTCCTCATCTATATGAACGAGCGCTGGCAGGAGGACGCCGGCCGGCTGCGCCTGCTGCGCGGCCCGGACGATCTCGAGGACTACGTCGCGGAAGTGCCGCCGCACGGGGGGACGCTGCTGGCGTTCCGACGCGCCGACAATTCCTGGCACGGCCACAAGCCGATCTCCGGCCGGCGCCGCGCCATCCAGTTGAATTGGGTGACCTCGCAAGAGGTGGTCGACAGCGAGCAGCGGCGACACCGGTTTTCGACCAAGCTGAAGAAATTCAAGAATATGTTCGTTCCGGGTTCGACGGCGTAAAGCCGGTGAAGGCGCGGCCGCGGCGATTCGCGGCGATGCGAAGACTCTGGCGCTGGGCCAAGCGTTGGCGAGCAGAGCGGATTGTGAAGGGACTTGCCATGATGAACAAGACAATGGGGATCGCCTTGTCGGCCATCCTGCTCGCCGGGGCGTTCGCCCTGACGGGGGGCGGCGCGGTCGGCGCTGAAAGCGTGATGAAGCAGTGCGGCGACGAGTGGAAGGCCGCCAAGGCCGCCGGCACGACCAATGGCCAGACCTGGCAGGAATTCCTCAAGGCTTGTAAGGCGCAGAAGGCCGGCGCCGCCGCCCCCGCCGCCGCCCCCGCCGCCGCGCCCGCTCCGACCCCCGCCGCCACGCCTGCTCCGGCCCCGGCCGCCGCGGCGCCCGCCGCCGCGCCGACTCCCGCCGCCGCCGCCCCGGCGCCGGTGAAGCCGAAGCCGAAGAAGACCGCCGCCGCCGCGACGCCCGCCGCCGGCGAATTCGCCGCCGAGGTGGAAGCCAAGGCGCATTGCCCGAGCGACACCGTCGTCTGGGTGAACACCAAGTCGCAAAAGTACCACTACGCCGGCCATAAGAGCTACGGCACGACCAAGCAGGGCGCCTATATGTGCGAAGCCGACGCCAAAGCCGCCGGCGACGTCGCCGCCAAGGGCGAGAAGGAAGAGACGCCGAAGTAATCGGCGGCCGATCGCCGCTTCAGGCCATCGACGCCGCTTCGCTTTTGCCAAGGCGAAGCGGCGTTTCGCTTTTCAGGGAGGGGAAAATGCCGGAAAGCTGCTGCCATCCCGTCGGCGCGCACAAGCGCCTGCGCATTCCCGACACCTACGTCTCCAGCCTGATGCTCGATCGCGCGCTCGACGCCATCGCGCGCCGGGTCGGCCGCATCGACCGCGATCACGACATTCCCTATCTCGCCGGCTACAGCCTCGACGGCAAGCGCATCTATATCGACCGCCACCTGCCCGAGACCTTCCTCTATAAGGGCCGCGCCATCGCGGTCGATCGCTATTTGCTGTTGCACGAGGAAGTCGAGAAGACGCTGATCGACCAGCTCGACCTGCATTATCAGCACGCCCATCAGATCGCGACGCGCGCCGAGGAAGCGGCGGTGCGCGCCGACGGCGTTTCCTGGCGCGCCTACGATCGCTTCATGCAGACCTACGTCAAGCGCATGGGCGACGAACGGTTGACCAAGCTGCCGCCCGACCTCGACCTCAAGCCCTATCGCGACGAACACGACACCGACCTGATGCGCCGCATGGTCGCCGCCGCCGCCGACCCCGAGCATCCCGCGCACGGCGACGCCGCGTTGCGCCGCCGCATCGACAAGGCGCTCGCCACGCACGCCGCCGAGGCGGAGGCGGCGAAGGCCGCGGCGAAAGAAAAGCGCAAGCGCAAGTGACGCGAGCGCCGACGATCAGGCGATCCTGAGGCAGCGGAACGCGCGCGTTTCGTAGGGAAAGGCGACCTCCGCCCGGCCCGCCAGCGCCGGCGTCGCGGCGATCGTCTCGCGAACCTGGGCGGCGATCGTCTCCCGCGCGGCGGCGCTCAGCGCGGCGATGAAGCTGGTCGACAGCACGCGGTCTACGACGACGCGTTCGGGCGGCCCGACGTGGGCGTGCGCGAAGCGGCGCTCCTCGAGCGGCGAAAAGCCCTCGGCGGGAAAGACCTCGCGCCAGCGCCCGCTGGCAAAGCGCGGCGCGTCGCCTTCGAAAGGGCCGATGATGCGCGTCAGCGCGGCGACCCAATCGACGCTTTCGTCGCGCACGTTCCAGATCAGGCCGAGCGCGCCGCCGATCTTCAACACGCGGCGCATTTCGGCGAGCGCGGCTCGGCTCGCGAACCAATGGAACGACTGCGCGCAGACGATCGCGTCCATCGAAGCGTCGGGCAGCGGAATGCGCTCGGCCGTTCCAGGCTTCGCTGCGACGTCGGCGTTGGCGGCGATCAAGATCTGCAACATTTCCGGTACGGGCTCGACGGCGTGAAGCCTCGCGCCGGCAGCGCGCAGCCGGGGCAGGAACTTGCCGGCGCCGGCGCCGAGATCGAGCGCCGCCCTGCCCGGCCCGAGACGCAGGTCGTCGCGGAGCCAACCTTCGACTTCGGCGGGGTATTCGGGCCGCCCGGCGACGTAGGTCGCCGCCCCGGCGGAAAAGCCGGCCGCCGCGGCGGCGTGGACATGATTGAGATCGGGCATGAAGGCTCTCTCACGCGGAGTCGAGTCACGCCCAGGAAATCGCATCGGCTTCCGGGGCATGAGGCGCTACGCTATTTTGGCTCGTGCAGCGCGCGCTCAATCGCCATGCGGATGTATCGCTGATAGGGCATGTTGGCGCGCTTGGCGACGGCGCGCACTTCGTCGAGAAGCCCTTCGGGCAGGCGCAGACTCACCGACTTGTCCTTGCGCCTCAGCTCGAAGCGCATTGGAACCATATCGGAGAAATCATATTCGCCGAGGTCGGCGGTTTCGACGAAAGCCTCGGCCTCGGCATCCGTCTTGAACTCCGGGAATTTCTTTTTCATGGGCTTCGACCTCCTTCCTGTGCATATAGCGGGCGCTAACGGGCCGGATCAGTCGCTCGGAGCCTCTCTGCCGCCAAGTGAACACGACAAAGAGGCTGCGACCTTCGGCCGTGACGCCGACCGCGCGGAACCTTCGCTCGACGGCCGGATGGAGGATGTCGGGGCCGACAAGCGGCTCTCCAAAAAACAGACTTTCCGTCTCTGCGATTGAGACCCCGTGTTTCCGGCACTTGTCCGTGTTGCCGCCGTCCCGATCGAAGCCGTCGAACTCCATCGTTCCCCCGCCGAATGCGCATATCATTTCGCATATGCAAATGTCAATAATTCGTGGCGCCTTTGATCCGCGTGCGCCTCTCTCCGGCTATCGACCAGCCGTCCTTTCTTGCCCCATCGAGTGACGCCGCCGGTACGGGCGCGCGCTATTCAAGCGGCCCTGCCCCTCACCTCAATATCTGGCTCAAAAACAGCTTCGTTCTCTCGTGCTGCGGCGCGCCGAAGAATTCCGCCGGGGCGTTGATCTCGACGATCTCGCCCTGGTCCATGAACGCGACGCGATCGGCGACTTTGCGCGCGAACCCCATTTCGTGGGTGACGACGATCATCGTCATGCCGTCCTCGGCGAGCGCGGTCATGGTGTCGAGCACTTCCTTGACCATTTCCGGATCGAGCGCCGAGGTCGGCTCGTCGAACAGCATGATCTTCGGGTTCATGCACAGGGCCCTGGCGATGGCGACGCGCTGCTGCTGGCCGCCCGAAAGCTGGCCGGGATATTTGTGCGCCTGCTCGGGGATCTTCACCCGCGTCAGCAGCTTCATCGCCAGCTCCTCGGCCTCGCGCTTGGGCGTCTTGCGCACCCAGATCGGCGCAAGGGTGCAGTTCTGCAGGATCGTCAGATGCGGGAACAGGTTGAACTGCTGGAACACCATGCCGACTTCGCGGCGCACTTCGTCGATGCGCTTGAGGTCGTTCGTCAGTTCGACGCCGTCGACGCGGATCACGCCGCGCTGGTGCTGCTCGAGACGGTTGACGCAGCGGATCAGCGTCGACTTGCCCGAGCCGGACGGGCCGCACACGACGATGCGCTCGCCGCGCGCGACGGTTAAGTTGACGGCGCGCAGCACATGGAACGAGCCGTACCATTTGTGCACGTCGACGAACTCGATCGCATTTTGATCGTCCGCCATCGGCGTCCCCCTCAGCGTCCTCGCCCGACGGCGAGGCGGCGCTCCATCGCCGCCGAATAGCGCGACATCGCATAGCAGAACACGAAATAGAACAGCCCGGCGAAGACGTAGCCGGTCGCCAGGATCGTCGGCCCGCTCCACACCGTGTCCTTGAAGGCGTTGTCCATCGCCGCCAGGAAGTCCACCATGCCGACGATCGCCACCAGCGTCGTGTCCTTGAACAGGCCGATGAAATTGTTGACGATGCCGGGGATCACCCGCGTCAGCGCCTGCGGCAGCGCGATGAGCCCCATCATCCGCCAATAGCCGAGCCCGAGCGCCATCGCGCCCTCGTACTGGCCTTCGTCGAGCGATTGCAGGCCGCCGCGAACTTCCTCGGCCATGTAGGCGGCGGCGAACAGCGCCGTGCCGACGAGAGGGGGAATGAAGCGGTCGGGAACCCAGCCCGGCGGCAGGAACAGCGGCAGCATGTTGTTGGCCATGTAGAGCACGGTGATGAACGGCACGCCGCGCACGAACTCGATGAAGACGACGCTCGCCGCCCTGACGATGGGCAGGCTCGAGCGGCGCCCCAGCGCCAGCAGCACGCCGAGCGGCAGCGAGAACACGATGCCGACGAGCGCGGTCAGCAGCGAAACGAACACGCCGCCCCACAGCAAGGTGTCGACCAGCGGCAGGCCGAGGCCCTCGGCGCCGTGCAGCAGCACGAAGGCGAGGACGGGGAAGCCGAGGAAGAACAGCGCCGCGCCGAAGCCGCGGCGCGGCGCTCGCCTCCACAGCATCCACACGATCAGCACGCCGCCGACGGCCTCGACGACGTCGACGCGCCAGCGCTCGGCGATCGGGTACGAGCCATAGCCGAGATAATCGAGCTTCTGCGCGACGAACGCCCAGCAGGCGCCGTCCTGATGGGCGCGGCACAGCGCGCCGTCGGGCGCCGACCAGATCGCTCGCGTCGTCGCCCAGGCGATGAGCGGCGGCAGCATCCATAGGGCGAGAGCGACGAGCGCGAGCGTGATCGCGCCCGACAGCGGCGACGAGAACAGATTGGCGCGCGCCCAGGCGATGGCCCCGCGCGAAAGCAGCGGCGGCGGCAGGATCGGCTCGGGGGCGAGCCGGACATAGGCCGCGTTCGAGTTCGCCGGCGCCGGCATCGCTACCGCTCCTTGAGCGCGTTGCGCGCGTTGAAGAGATTGAGCGCGAAGGAGACGGCAAGCGAAATCGCCAGATAGACCGCCATGGTGATCGCCATCACCTGCACCGCCGCGTGCGTCTGGTTGAGCACCGTTCCCGCGAAGATCAGCACCAGATCGGGATAGCCGACAAACACCGCGAGCGAAGAGTTCTTGATGATGTTGAGATATTGCGAAGTCAGCGGCGGAACGATGAGGCGCATCGCCTGGGGGATGACGACGAGGCGCATCGTAGCCGAACGATGGAGGCCGAGCGCGCTCGCCGCCTCGCTCTGGCCGTGCGGCACCGCGAGCACGCCGGCGCGCACGATCTCGGCGATGAATCCGGCGGTGTAGGTGACGAGCCCGAAGGTCAGCGCCGCGAATTCCGGCGAGAGCTGCAGCCCGCCGCTGAGATTGAAGCCGGAGAGTCTTGCGAAGGAAAGGCCGATCGGCTCGCCCGCGGCGAAATAGGCGAGCGTCGGCAGGCCGGCGACGAGAAGGAGCGCCACGAGCGCCACCGGCGCGCGCTCGCCGCTCGAAGCCTGGCGCCGGCGCGCCCAGGCGGCGAACGCCAGCGCGCTCAAGAGCGCCAGCGCCAGCGCCGCCGCGACGAGAAACGCGCCGGCGCCGAACTGCGGGCGCGGCAGATAGAGGCCGCGGTTGTTGAGCAGAACGAAGCCGCCGAGATCGAGCGACTGGCGCGGGCCGGGCAGCGTCTTCAGCACCGCGTTGTACCAGAACGCCAGTTGCAGCAAGAGCGGCGTGTTGCGCATCAGCTCGACATAGACGAGCGCGACTTTCGACAGGATCCAGTTGGGCGACAGCCGCACGACGCCGACCGCGAACCCCAGCGGCGTCGCCAGCGCGACGCCGATCGCGCCGACCAGCCCCGTGTTGATGAGCCCGACCCAGAACGCGCGCCCGTAGGTCGACAGCGCGGAATAGCCGATCAGCGACTGATTGATGTCGAAGCCGGCGGTCTCGTCCCAGAAGCCGAAGCCCATGGGGATGCCGCGCGCCTGCATGTTGACGACGGCGTTGCGCCAACCCATCCACAGGAGCGCGACGAGCGCGGCCGCGAGCAGCCCCTGATAGAGAAGCGCCCGCGCGTTGGGGTCGTTCGCCAATGAGGATCGACCGGATTTCTCAGCCGCCATCCCGCCGCCCGCGCCCGCTCGGGTTGGACGGCCCGACGCGCGCCGGGCCGTCGATCGAACGAGGCGCGATGATGGCAAATGCCCGCGCGCCGCGCAATGCGAGGCAGAAGCGGACCGCTCGCCGCCGGCCCCGCCTCAGGCGCCGCCGCAGGAATGCTCCGAATCGGGCAAGGTCCAGGAGCCCTTGGTGCGCAGGTTGGTGGTCTTGTAGATGCGGCCGCGTTTGTCGCCGGGCGGGCAGGGATGAGGGATCGAGACGAGGCAGATCTTCACCGCGTCGCCGGGGCGCGACGCCTCGATCTCGGGGACCGTGTCGTAGGAGACCTGATAGCCGCCGTTGGCGAGCTCGACGGCGCTGCCCGAATCCGCAATCGGCTTATTGGTCGACCCGTCGACCAAGCGGGTCTCGACCTTCTGCACCTTCGTCGTCGCGCATTGGCCGACGCGTTTGGGCAGGGCGTCGGCGAGGGCCGGCGTCGCAAGCGCGAGCGCCGCCACGCAGATGGCGAAACGAAACATGCTCATTCTCCTGGGATGAAGGGCGATCGAGAGAGCGAAATTTCCCACGCGCACGCGCGGATGTCCACCGCTGTCGGGCGAGCGCGCGAGCGCTCGAAACGCGCTGGACAAGCCGCGACCGCCTCCCTATAAACCGCCGTCCGCGGCGCCCGAGGCGCTTCGGCGCCCAGGTAGCTCAGTTGGTAGAGCATGCGACTGAAAATCGCAGTGTCGGTGGTTCGATTCCGCCCCTGGGCACCATTAAAATCAATGACTTAGAGAGACCGCCAACGCTGGCATTTTGATGCCGGACAACGCCTAGGACAACATCGGGCGATTTTTGATTTTCGCTCTCACTCATTCGTGAGTTTCGCGTGTCCAAGCGCCCCAAACGAAACGGCCGCCGGGGCGACTCGGCGGCCGGTTTGCATGGGGCGTCAGCGCGCCATAGCCGTCGCCTTGACGAAAGCCAAAGAGCCATTGTCGCGGCGAAGCGTCTTGGCGACGGTCAGACGAAGTCGTGCTATGCAAAGCCGATGACCTGGGCTAGCAAGCTCGCCAAGCCGATCGCCCTGAAAGAAGGAAGCGGCGCGCTGGCAAGCGAACCGAGACCTGCATTCGCTTACTGGCCACTTGTCTTGACCTGTTGCCTCGATCGCGTGGCCGACATCGTCTGAAACCATTTTCCTCGCGGCATGAACGATTCCAGTTCATAGACGAGGTTGATGATTGTCCATGTGCCGCAGGCGGCGGTGATGTCGCTCTGCACCGCGATCTGGCCGCCGCTTTCGAGCGAAGGGTTGAACAGCGACTTGACGATGATGCATGCCGAGCTGAACGCCGGATAGCCGACCATGCCGGTGTCTTTCGATACCAGCACCGGCGAGCCCGATCGCGATTGGCCGGAATTCCAGATTGCCAGCTTGCCCTTGCTGACGAGATGTTGAATGCCCGCCATCTTGGCGAGCTGTTCGACCTGCACCTTCGCCGCGCCATGCAAATAGAGATTGGCGATCTTGACCGAGACGTTGTTGTTTTCGAATTGCAGGCCCATCGTCGAGGCCAGTTGGCCCATGATCGTCGCCACGTCGGCGGAACCGGCGACCGAAGTCGGCTGCGTCGGCTTTATTCGCGAGAGAATGGCGGAATTTGCCGAGACGCGGAACGGGACATGCGGCTGCGCCGAGCCGTCCATGTACGCCGTAAATATGTCGCCGGTGAAAGCGACCTGCATCCCCGAGGCGTCGCCGGCTTGCAAAGTGATTTTGTTGTTGGCGACCGTGTTGAGGATGCCCGGCAACGTCGTCAATTGGTTCATCAGCGATAGCGGAAGGCCGTAGATCGCCGCCTCCAATTGGCCGGTCGGCTCGACGATATGGACCGAAGCGCGCAAGCCGAGATTGCCGGCATTGTCGCCCGGCGTCGTCATCACCGTCGCCGAATTGCCGCCGCCCTGGAAATTGCCCTGCGCCAGGGAAAACGAAAAGCTCAGGTATTTGACGGTGAACGAATCAGTCATTCGGCGTACCCGGCGCTTAAAGGGAAAAAGGCCGCCGTCTCGAGCATGATCGAAACGGCGGCCGGCCTCGCCACGGGCCAGCAAGGAGAATTGTCGGCGCCCGCGGCAAGCTCTGAATTCATCCGGCCGACCCCAGCAAGTCGGGCTCTATGGGCAAAGGCGCATTCGCGTCGACCGTCAGCGATTTCCACGCCGCGCCCCAAACCGCCTCACGTTCGCGATGCTCTTCGACGGCCCACCAATGTCTGAGATCAGAGGGCAGCGCCTTTCGCGACGACAAAAATTCGAGCACCCGCCGCATGGCGTCGCCCGCCGCCGCATGGCGCATGTAACCCTCGACAAGCGCTCGCGTGGCCGGCTCGTCGGCGATGACAGCCGCCACGGCTTCGTCGATGCGCATTTGCGCAGCCGCAAGGCTAGTCTGCATCCCGTCGGGCACGCGTCTCGCCTCGTCTATCGCAGCCGCCAGCGCCTCGCGCCCCGCATCAATCATGATCAAGCCCTTTCGCGTTTAAAGCAGCGCGGCCGGCAGCCTTTAGCCGCCCGGCCGCGCTGCACTCGCCGTCGAAGCCGGAGAGCCTCTTGCGAGTTGGCCAAGGTTTTCGTGAACCGCCCCACTCTTGGCCTTGGGGCGCTCCCGGCAATGACAACCGGGAGACAGCAGCCGCCGCGAAGACAACGGCGGCCTTGCGACCGGCAGTGAAAGGATAAGCCGCCGGCCATTCGGATTTTGCCGCCATCACGTCGGCAACGGCGCGTTGGCGTCTCGCGCCAGGGCCTCGAACGCGGCTCTCCACGGCGCCGCCGCGCTCGGTAAATCGTGCGCCGGCTCGCTGCCCCAACCCTTGAGATCAACCGGAATCGCGCCCTTGCTATCGATGTAATAAAGAGCCTCTCGGACGCTCGCCATCTCGCGAAGCACCTCGGTATAGCGCTGCACAAGCCGGCGCGTCGCGGGATCGTCGCGCACGACAGCGGCAATCGCAGCGGCCAGCCGAATAGAGGCGATCGTGACGTTGCTTTCCAGGTCGGGCCTCGCGCGCTTCGCCGCCTCGCGCCCCGCCCGCAACGTCGCCGCAAAATCCTCGGCGTCGGCGAGCGCCGCGCGCGCCTCGCGGGCTGTTGCCGACGGCCCCGGCCATGAAGGGTCGCCGACGCGACGAATTGCGGCCTCGCGGACCGCTTCGACCACGCCTTGCGCCGCTTCGACCGCTTCCTCCGCCGCTCGAATCCGGCTTCTTAGTTCGTCTACAAGCCGCACGTTTTCGGCCAGGGCTTCGTCTGCCGTCATCTTCGCCGCGATGGCCGCCGCCAGGGCCTCCCGGCCGAGATCACCCGGAGGCGGCGCTAGCTTCAGGTTCGTTTTCATCGCAGCGCCTCACCAAATGGTTTTGATGCGCGCCAAGTCCGGCGTGATTTCGGTGGCCTTGCTCGTTCTGGCGTCGAAGCCGAGGACCGGCCCGTTCTCGCCCTTGATCCGATCAAGGCGACCGCGCGCTTCGTCCATTGCCGAATTCGGAAGGCCGTTCCTTCCGTAAGTAGGAAGACCGTCCCGTGCGTCGCCATCGGCGAGCGCGTCGACCAGCGCCGCAAAACCCTCGGAACTCATCTTTGACTTTGCGCGCTGAAGGAAGCGCTGCATCGCGCCAAAATGGTCCGGCGCCTCTTCGTCGCGGGTCTCGCGCTCTGCGTTAATATCTTCGTGCAAGCCGTCAGTTGCTTCGCCTAACAAGAGCGAATTGCACCTGTCGAAGTCCGGACTGCTGAGTTTGTCTTTCAAGAAAGACATAACCTTCGAACGCAATGTGTCCTCTGTTTCAGGGTCGACGACGCCCAATGAATTAGCCCCTGAAACGTCGAAAGCGCCGCCGCGGGCGAAGTCGCTCGCGCGAACGGTCCGACCAAAGCCATGATCACGCGCCCCGTACTTCGAATCATACGCGCCAATCGGATTGAACGGCGGGGCCTTCCCCAGTAGATGCGAGGGCGTTGTTTCGACGTAACGCTTGAAGTTGCTGAGTTGCAGGTTAGAAAACATTTGTTTGTCCTTTCACGATGTTTGGCGAGTAGTCTGCCGCTCGCGATGGCGTCGCGCGGCGTGGTGCGGGTCAATCGCAGCATGCAGTAAAGACTCCGCTTCGGTGGCGTCTTTGTCTGACAAGCGTGCAGAAATGAACGACAAGAAAGCCTCCAAGCGACCAAAATGCATGCCAATGCTTTCCCGCGTCGCTGCTTGACGTAAGGTACTCATCCGAAACCTCCAAATCCGTAAAGCCGTCGATCCCCCGCACGCTCGAATTGCGCCCGCGCACGCTCGCCACGGCCGAACGCGGAAATCTGGGCAATCATTTCGGGCGTGATTTTCACCGGGACTTTCTTTGTCGCCAAGATGGCGACAACACCCGCAACGGCCGCCGAGATATCGTCGTGACTATTCGCGTTTGGCCCATGATCGACCCGATCGCGGCCCGCGACGGATGTCCGACGTTCAAGTCCCGCGAACTGCGCAACAAGCCTCTTGTTGTCGACAAGTCTAACACGGCCGGACGTAAACAGTTGGATTGTCTCTATGTAATTCTGTGAGGTATCACGCTCGCTATATTCGTAGGTTATTCCGCACTTGGCGAAAGCCTCGATATTGTAGCCAGCAGAATACTTGTCACCATTGACTTTACCGATATTATAGCTCTTGAAAAGTTCCGCAACCTCGGCGGTTGCGGTTTGCGGGTTAAACGGCGGCCGAATTTCATGGGCGAGATCGACAATAACTTCCTCGCCTTCCCGATGGGCCACGGCGGCAGCGAACGAATCTTTGCCAACGCCGGAAGCGGCGTCAACATAGCCAACATATGCAAGGCCGGGGCGCGGAGGGCGCACGATCACGGCGCGATCGACTGCGCCCTCAATCAATTCGATATCGAGGAAGCCGGCGATGTCGTCGCGGAATTGTCCAAGCCATTCGGCGCGCGCGGCGGCTGGATCAGCCGCAAGCGCCTCCGCGATGAGCGCGGGATCGAGCGTCGGATTGAGTTCGATCGACTCGGCTTGAATGACGAGCACCCGATCGTCGTCTTGGCCATAAAAGGCTTTCCAACGATCATACAGCAAGCCGGCCTTTCGATACGGTGACGAAATGCCGACCAACATCGCGTCAGGCAGTGTGGCGAGCGCCGGCAGAATGGCGCGGTACGTCTCGATATCCGGCGTCGCCGAGCTTTCATCGCGCCAGAACGCGCATTCGTCGAAGATCGCGAAGAGGATCGTGCGACCGCGCGCCTGCCGATAGCTGTTCGTCGCAATGACAATCTCGGCCCCGTTGTCGAGCTCAAGGCCCGTCCGCGTCTCGCGGATCTTCATGCCGCCGAGTTCCGGAATCGCCGTGAAATAACTATCGGCGTAACCCTTGACGATCCGCGATTGATCGCGGTCGCATGCGAGACACAAAACGCTCGCTAGTTCGCCGGGCCGCAGCTTGCCGACGTGACCTTGTTCGATGCCCGCCGACCACGCGGCGAGGCCGCTCGCAATACTATCCTTGCCCGATCGTCTGCCAGCGACGATCCAAAGTTCCCTGACACGTCGCTCAGGTGGCTTACGGCCGCCCGCCAGACGGGCAAACGTGGCGAGGTCGGCCTCAGACATGGGCAATGCGAAGGCGGCGCGCAGCACCGCTTTCCATGCATCCCAAGAGGCGCCGGCGAACCATGGCTGAAACACACCGGGATCGTCCATTGCCTCGATAATGTTCACCGCGCCACACTCCCCGGAAGTCTCGCGGCGGGATACTTGGCTGCGATTCGATCATGCAAGGTCGGCGCGGCGTCGCGCCGCTCGCGCTTGATCCCGAGCCGCGTCAAGATGCGCGTCGCCGCGTTGGCGAGGCGGGTGAGCTGTTCGCAATCGACGATTTCGCCTCGCAAGACCTCGCCTTGAAGCTTTTCGG
>JBEKLU010000064.1:0-29956 GCA_050010035.1 Roseiarcus sp. | reverse complement strand
ACACAGCCTGGCGCCAAGCGAGACAGTCCCGATGAGGAAACCACCAACCGGAGAGCCGTATGCGGGAAAACCGCCCGTACGGTTCGGACGGCGGGGAGGCGAAAGCCTTCCCGACCCCTATCGCCGCGCCAATGCGACGACCTACGGCCTTGCCGCGGGCGTATTCACGCGCGATCTGGCGCGGGCGCATCGCGTCGTCGCCCGGCTCGAAGCGGGCGCGTGCTGGATCAACCACTACAACGTCACGCCGATCGAACTGCCGTTCGGCGGCTACAAGTTCTCCGGGTTGGGCCGCGAGAACGGCAAGGCGGCGATCGAACACTACAGCCAGCTCAAGAGCATCTACGTCAACCTCGGCGCCGTCGAGTCGCCTTATTGAGAGCCGACCGATGAGCGCTGGGGAAGACGAGGAATTCGACTACGTGATCGTCGGCGCCGGCTCGGCCGGCTGCGTGCTGGCGGCTCGGCTGACCGAGGACGGCCGAAATTCCGTGCTCCTCATCGAGTTCGGCGGGTCGGACCGTTCGATCTACATCCAGATGCCGGCGGCGCTGTCGATCCCGATGAACATGAAGAAGTATAATTGGGGCTACGAAACCGAGCCCGAGCCGCATCTGGGCGGCCGGCGTTTCCACTGCCCGCGCGGCAAGGTTCTCGGCGGCTCGTCCTCGATCAACGGCCTGGTCTACGTGCGCGGCAACCCGCTCGACTTCGATCGCTGGGAAGAGGAGGGCGCTTCCGGCTGGGGCTACCGGGACGTCCTGCCTTATTTTCGCCTGGCGGAGGGCTGGCGCGAGGGGGCCGATCCCTACCGCGGCGCGGACGGCCCGCTCGCCACGACGCGCGGCCCGAAGCGCAATCCCCTCTACGACGCGTTCATCGAAGCGGGCCGGCAGGCGGGATATCCCGTCAGCGCCGATCTCAACGGCGAGCGGCAGGAGGGCTTCGGCCGCTTCGACATGACGGTGAAGGACGGCGTGCGCTGGTCCACCGCCAACGCCTATTTGCGGCCGGCGATGAAGCGCCGCAATCTTAGCGTCGTCACGCACGCGCTGGCGACGCGCGTCGAATTCGAGGGCCGCCGCGCCGTCGGCGTGCGCTACGAGCGTGGCGGAAGCGGGCGCCTGGCCCGCGCGCGGCGCGAGGTCGTCCTGTGCGGCGGCCCGATCAATTCGCCGCAATTGCTCAAGCTTTCCGGCGTCGGCCCCGGGGCGGAGCTCAGCGCGCTGGGCGTGCCCGTCGTCGCCGCGCTGGCCGGCGTCGGCGAGAACCTGCAGGATCATCTCGAGTTCTATTTTCAGGTCGCCTCGAAGCAGCCGATCACGCTCTACGGCAAGACCGGGTTTTTCGCGCGCGGACTCGTCGGTCTGCACTGGCTCCTGTGGGCGCAGGGCCCCGGCGCCACCAATCATTTCGAGGCCGGCGGCTTCATCCGCTCCCGCGTGGGCGTGCGTTACCCCGACATCCAGTTTCATTTCCTCCCGATGGCGGTCAGCTACGACGGCAAGGGCCTGGCGCGCGAGCACGGCTTCCAGGCCCACGTCGGGCCGATGCGCTCGAAGAGCCGCGGCTGGGTGCGCCTGAAGTCCGCCGACCCGCGCGAAGCGCCGCGCATCCTCTTCAACTATATGAGCGAGCCCGACGACTGGGCGGAAATGCGCGCCTGCGTGCGGCTGACGCGGGAGATTTTCGCCCAAGCCGCCTTCGACCCCTATCGCGGCCGCGAAATCCAGCCGGGCGAGAGGATCGTCGACGACGAAGCGATCGACGCCTTCATCCGCGATCGCGTCGAGACCGCCTATCACCCGTCCTGCACCTGCAAGATGGGGGCGCCGAGCGACCCGCTTGCAGTCGTCGACGCTGAGGCGCGCGTCATCGGCCTCGAGGCGCTGCGCGTCGTCGACAGTTCGATCATGCCCTCGATCACAACAGGCAATCTCAACGCGCCGAGCATCATGATCGGCGAAAAGGCGGCCGACATGATCCGCGGGCGCCCCCCTTTGCCGGCCTCGAACGCGCCTTACTACGTGGCGCCGGAATGGCAGACCCGCCAGCGCTGACGGGGCCGCGCCTTATCCTCATGCCGCCAGCGCATTTCTAGGGTTCAATTTTCGTTTGCGATGGCGCAGCATCGCGGCCGAGGCGCTCGCGTGAACGCGAAGCCGCAGGAGCCGCCTATGTCGACCATTCCGCCTGCCGAAGTCCATGAGCCGCGCCGCGGACGCGAAGCGCGTCGATCCGCCCGCGCCCAGCGCGGCGTGGCGTCGATTCCTTACATCACCCGCGCCATTCCGCTCACGGAAATGCTTGATGAGGAGGGGCTTGCGATCATCGAGCGCAATGCGGAAACGTTGCTGCAGGAGGTCGGCCTGGAGTTTCGCGACGCGCCGCGAGCCCTCGCCCTGTTCAAGGAGGCAGGTTGCGACATCAAGGGCGAGCGAGTGCGCTTTCCCCGCGGTCTCGCCCGCGCGCTCTGCGCGACGGCGCCGGCGCAATACGTGCAGCACGCGCGCAACCCTCAGCGCAACGTCGTCATTGGCGGCAAGAACACCGTCTTCGCCCCCAATTACGGCTCGCCCTTCGTGCACGACCTCGACAGGGGCCGGCGCTACGGGACGATCGAGGATTTCCGCAACTTCGTGAAGCTCGCCTATCTCTCGCCGTTCATCCATCATTCCGGCGGCACGGTCTGCGAGCCGGTCGATCTGCCCGTCAACAAGCGGCATTTCGAGATGGTTTACGCGCACATGAAGTTCTCGGACAAGCCGTTCATGGGCTCGGTGACCAAGCCGGAGCGCGCCGAGGACACGGTGAGGATGTGTGAAATCCTGTTCGGCGCGGATTTCGTCGCCGCGAATACGGTCTGCACCAGCCTGATCAACGCTAATTCGCCGCTGGTCTGGGATTCGACCATGCTCGGCGCGGCGGAAGTCTACGCTCGCGCCGGCCAGGCCTGCATCATCACGCCGTTCATCCTCTCGGGCGCGATGAGCCCGGTCAGCGTCGCGGGAACCCTGACGCAGGTGCTCGCCGAGGTGATGGCGGGGACGGCGTTCTGCCAGCTCGTGCGCCCCGGCGCGCCGGTGGTGTTCGGCACGTTCGTCTCGACGCTGTCGATGCAGTCGGGGGCGCCGACCTTCGGCACGCCGGAGGCGGCGCTCGCCATCTACGGCGCGGCGCAACTGGCGCGACGCATGAACATGCCCTTCCGCACCGGCGGCTCGCTGTGCGCCTCCAAGATCCCCGACGCGCAGGCCGCTTACGAGAGCGCGCAGACCCTGATCCCCACCGTTCTGGCGGGCGCGAATTTCGTCCTCCACGCCGCCGGCTGGCTCGAAGGCGGCCTGTCCGCCAGCTACGAGAAATTCGTGATGGATTTCGACCAGCTCGGCGCCATGCACGTCCTCGCCAAGGGCATCGACCTCTCCGACAACGGCCAGGCGATGGAGGCCTTTCATCAGGTCGAGCCGGGCGGCCATTTCCTCGGCTGCGCCCACACCCAGGCCAATTTCGAATCCGCCTTCTATCGCTCCAGCATCGCCGACAACAATTCGGTGGAGCAATGGCAGGAGGAAGGCTCGAAGGACGCCGCCACGCGCGCCAACGCGCTATGGAAGAAGATGCTCGCCGAATACGAGCCGCCGGCGCTCGACCCGGCTCGCGACGAAGCGCTGCGCGCTTTCATCGACCAGCGCTGCGCCTCGATGCCGGACGCGAATTATTGAAGAGGGTCGGCGCGCCGCGGGCGATCCGCCGCGGGGCGCGGCAAGGTTGAGGAGGGGGAACATGAGAACGCACGCTCGCGCGGTGGTCGTCGGCGGAGGGGTCGTCGGCGTCTCGACGCTGTACCACCTCGTCAAGAAGGGCTGGAGCGACAGCGTCCTTCTCGAGCGCAAGGAACTGACCTCCGGGTCGACCTGGCACGCGGCGGGCCTGCTGCCGCTGTTCAACCTCAGCTACTCCGTCGGCCAGATCCACAAGTACTCGGTCGCCCTCTACCAGCGCCTGAACGAAGAGACCGGCCTCGACGTCGGCTTGCGCACCGTCTCCAACATCCGCCTGGCGCGCACGCGCGATCGGATGGATGAATACCACTACTACGCCGGCGTCGCGGCGACGATCGGCGGCGTCGAGGTGAAGTTTCTCAAGCCCGCCGAGGTCAAGGACATCTGGCCGCTGTGCAACGTCGAGGGGATCGTCGGCGCCATCCAGCACCCCGAGGACGGTTACATCCAGCCCGCCGACCTGACCCAGGCGCTGGCGCGCGCGGCGCGAAACGGCGGCGGCGAGATCAATCGCCAGACCTGCGTCGTCGCGATCGAGCGCTTGGCGAGCGGCGAATGGAAGGTCGTCACCGACAAGGGCGAGATCGTCTGCGAGCACGTCGTCTCGGCGAGCGGCAATTTCGCCCGCCAAACCGGCCGCATGGTCGGACTGAACGTGCCGGTCATTCCGGTGCAGCACCAGTACATCGTCACCGAGCCGCATCCGGCGATCCAGGCGCGCAAGGCGCGGGGCCTGCCGGAAATGGGGGTCTTACGCGAATCCGATTCGTCCTGGTACATGCGCGAGGAGGCGGGCGGCCTGCTGCTCGGCCCCTACGAGATCGGCGCGCCCGCCTGCTACGTCGACGGGCCGTCGGCGGACAGCGAATACGAATTGTTCCAGGAAGACCTCGATCGGCTGACGCCCTATATCGAGACGGCGATCGCGCGCGTTCCCGCCTTCGGCGAAGTCGGCATCAAGAAGGTCTACAACGGCGCCATCGCCTATACGCCCGACGGCTCGCCGATCGTCGGGCCGGCGCCGGGCCTGAGGAATTTCTGGCTCAACGAAGGCCATTCGTTCGGCGTCACCGCGGCGGGGGGCGCCGGCTGGCAATTGGCCGAGTGGATGGTCGAGGGCGAACCGAGCGTCGACATGCTCGGCGTCGATCCGCGCCGCTTCGGCCCCTATGCGCAAGCTGGATATCTGCGTGAAAAGAACGAAGAGGCTTATTCCCGGGTCTTCACTGTGCACTATCCCGACGAGGAACGCGTCGCCTGCCGGCCGCTGCGCCAAACGCCGTGCTACGGCCGCATGCGCGATCTGGGCGCCGTTTTCGGCTCGGTTTACGGCTGGGAGCGGCCGAACTGGTTCGCTCCGTCAGGCTATGGGCTCGACGCTGCCGACCTCGCCAAGCCCGACGTGCTGCTCAACGACAACCATCCGCCGGTCGCGGCCGGCGAACGCCCGCGCGAGAAATGGAGCTTCCGCCGCTCGAACTATTTCGCCTTCGTCGGCGCCGAATGCCGCAACGTCCACGACAACGTCGGCCTCCAGGACATGTCGGCCTTCGCCAAGTTCGAGGTTTCCGGCCCGGGGGCTTCCGCCTGGCTCGATTCGATTCTCACCAACAGAATCCCAAAGGCGATCGGCAGGGTCACGCTGACCTATCTCCTGACCCGGCAAGGCGGAGTGCGCGCCGAATTCACGGTGACGAAGGTCGGCCCGGAACGATTTTACCTCGTTTCCGCCGGGGCCCTCGAGTCGCACGATTTCGACTCGTTGCAGAAAGTAGCGCCGACGGACGGCGGCGTGCGCATCGACAAGGTGACGACGCAATACGGCGTGCTGGTGCTGGCGGGGCCGCGCTCGCGCGACGTGCTCGCCAAGGTCGCCGACATCGACGTCACCAACAAGGGCTTCCCCTGGCTGACGGCGCGGCCGATGTCGATCGGCGCGGCGGGGCTCTTGGCGCTGAGGGTCAATTTCGTCGGCGAGCTCGGCTACGAATTCCATCATCCGATCGAAATGCAGAACTATGTCTTCGACCGCCTGATGTCGGCGGGCGCCGAGTTCGGCGTCAAGCCATTCGGCATCCGCGCCATGGATTCGCTGCGCCTGGAGAAGTCCTACAAGCTGGTGGGGCGCGAGCTGTCGATCGAATATGCGGCGCTCGAGTCGGGGCTCGAACGCTTCGTCGATCTCTCCAAGGGCGATTTTCTCGGGCGCGACGTGCTCCTCGCCTGGCGCGACAAGGGCTTTTCCAACCGCCTCGTCACCCTCGAAGTCAAGGGCGTCACGGACGCGGACGCGCGCGGCTCCGAGCCGGTGACGCGCGGCGGCGTCTCGGTCGGGCGCACGACTTCCGGCGGCTACGGCTGGCGAACCGGCAAGTCGCTGGCGCTGGCGATGGTGAGCCCCGACTGCGCGGTGCCGGGGAGCGAACTCGAAATCCGCATCCTCGGGAAGCCGCACCGCGCGATCGTCGTCGCCGACAGCCCGTTCGATCCGGAGAACCAAGCGTTGCGGGGGTAGGGGCCCGAATCGACGAAATTGAGGGGCGCGCTCCTGCCTCCCTTGCAGAGAGAGCGCCCATTCGAAGCAAGCCGCTGCGATTCTTGGGTCGGAGGTTTGATCATTGCACAAGGCGCCGGGGCTTCATGGGTACGAAGGGCCGAGGCGGAGACGGTCGGCGGATCAGGATTTTCGCCGGACCTGTTTCAGGATATCCTCCATCTCAAGGATGATCTTGCAACCCGTCGCCGTTTCGCCCGTCTTGTCTTCCGGGTCGGCCTCGAAAAGCGCCCGCATCTGGTCGGACATGCGCATCAGCTCATGATAGCGCTCCTCTCCGAGCGTCGGACGGTTGGCGCTGAGACCCTCGTTCAATTGTTGGAAGACATAATTCAAATTTCGACGCGGAAAATATCCAGTTTTGTCTATGAATTTCGGAGCCGACAGCAGCATAGAACTTAGGAAATCTAAGAGATCGGGGATGTTATTCGGGATGTACATCTTCACAGATTTCATGATTCACCTTCACCAGGGCATAACGTAGGGTCGGGGTATCAAGTAAGTGTTGTCGTCTCCAAGCTGGCTCGGTCGAATGATCACCACCGCGCGCACCTGTGAGTCCGTGCGAAAAAACCCGCGGATTTGCGGGGGGCTTATCGTTTTCGGAGAGAGCGTCCAATCGAAAGACACATCTCTGATTCTTGCATCCGGAATCCAGTAACTTTGGCCGCTGTCCGAGGTTGCGTAGTCGCGATTATTGACCGTCACGTCGGCGCGTGGGCCGTAGGGAATATCGTACTCGTCGAACATTTCCTTGAGGTCTGCTCGGACTGTCGCGTCAACGCGGTTGCCGATAGCCTCCTCTCGCGACAAGCGCGGCTGAAGTCGGCCGGCGTCGGCTGCACTGACAGCTTCCTCATAAGCGGCGTCGACGGCGTTCTGCAAGAACCGCAGCGTCTCGACCTGCAGACGCGCGACATCGCCGCGCATGCGATAATAGGCGGCGGCTCGCTCCATTAGCAGGTTGTTGATCAGATTGTCGCGTCCCTGCCAGGTGAGGCCGGCGATCCCGTCCGGTGGTAAGAGTTCATCGTCCACAAAACTGGGGTCGACCTGTTTGATTTCCCTGACGAGAGCGCGGTATTGGTCCAATGTTATCGCCAGATTGGTCACCTCGGCGCCGGCGCTGACGCCGAGAAAGCCGTCGATGGGCGCCAGGGGAATAGCCAGGGCGGGGGCGTCCCGGAGGCCGGGGAAAACGTCTTCGAGACGCGTGAAATCATCCGGCGGCCCGTTCGACCGGCGAGACTCCGCTTCGTCCTCCTCTCCAGCCGCAAGGGTGACGCGCGACCCGTCGGTCTGAGGTCGATAGACGCCGTCGTCGAGCGAGAGCGCGGGCTCTTGGCTGGAAGCGGACGCGTGAGGGGAGACGTGCGCCACAGGCACGGCGCCGACCGCCGGCGCGCCGCCCGCGCCTCCCTCCGCGGTCCATTGACCGCCGTCCGACTGCCCGGCCGGGACGCGCGGCTGGTCCTGCCACGCTGTCCCGCCTTTCTCCAGCTTGGCGACTTCGGCGAGCTTGGCGAGCGCCGAAGGCGTCGGGTCCGCCAAACGGAGCAGCACGGTTTCGATGCCCGCAAGACAGAGATCGCCGGCCTCGATCGCCGAAGCGGCCCGGCGCAAACCGCGGTGAAGGCGAAGAATGACGTCGTCGGGCTGGGGCCCATAGGCCGCGCCTAGGATCCGCCCCAGTCCCTGCCGTGGTCGGACCTCGCAACGCGGTCGTCCCGCCGCGTCGGCGCCGACGCGCACGAGGTCCGCGGCGCCCAGCGCGACGCCAGCCTTGTCGCACGCGAGCCCGCCTCTGCCGCGCGGGGCGAGGCGATACGTTTGGATCAACGGTAAGTTCATCGGAAGCGCCCAGTCGTTCAAGCGCAGTGTGTTCTTGCTTTGTTCTATTGTCAAGAATTTCACAAGATTTTGACGAGCGGCGCTTCGGCGCTTCAGAACGACGGGACATCGTCAGTCGGCTTTCCGGCCGAGGGTGGGTGGACGGCCCCGCCGGCGGTCGACGCGACCCGGGTTCCGGCGCCGCATTCGCGGAGTTTATCCTGGCCGAGTCCAAGACCGGCGGTTGGCCTCTTAGGTATGAGGCCGTGCTGGCCGGCGATCCGCTCTTAGAGTTATCGAGCGTCGCTGCAACGAGGCGCGCCGACCGCGAACGTCCGATTCCGCCTAAAGACAACCCGCTCCAGCCGCGTCCCGACAATTTCTTCCCGACTCGCCGCATCCGGCTTATCCTTTTTTTGCGGCGATCGCGGCGCCGCGCGTGCGAAGCGAGGGGGTCGGGCGGCGCAAGGCGTTCGCGGCGGCGCCGTGTCAACTCGTTTGGTCGTAAGTCGTTGATGTTGCTGTAACGCCTGTCAAGGGAACCCTTGACAGCGCTTGACAAGACTCGACAAAACTTGACGCCGCTCGACGAAACTCGACGCGACGCGACGCGAGACTTGACGGCGCGCGCCCCTCCGCTCGCGCGAAATCTTTCTCGTCCGCCGCCCGCCCGGCGTTTGAGATTGCCGCCGCGAGCCGCTAGAACTGCCGCGCCCGATCGCCGGAGAGACCATGACCGACGCGCCCAAAGCCAGCCCGCAGGAACAAGCCGAAATTCTGATGCAGGCCTTGCCGCACATGCTGCGGTACGACGAGGCCATCATCGTCGTCAAATACGGCGGCCACGCGATGGGCGACGAGGAGACGGGGCGCAACTTCGCGCGCGACATGGTGTTGCTCGAGCAATCCGGCGTCAATCCCGTCGTGGTTCACGGCGGCGGGCCGCAGATCGGCTCGATGCTGGAGAAGCTGGGCATCAAGTCGCGCTTTTCGGCCGGCCTGCGCATCACCGACAAGGCGACGGTGGAGATCGTCGAGATGGTGCTCGCGGGCTCCATCAACAAGCAGATCGTCGGAACGATCAACGCGCAGGGCGGGCGCGCGATCGGCCTGTGCGGCAAGGACGGCAACATGGTGATCGCGCGCAAGGTTTCGCGGGCCGGCGGCGGCGGCGACGTCGAGGACGTCGTCGATCTCGGCTTCGTCGGCGAACCCGACAAGGTCGACACCACCGTCTTGGAGCAGATCCTCGGCCGCGAGCTGATCCCGGTGCTCGCTCCCGTCGCGCAAGGCGTCGACGGCGAAACCTACAACGTCAACGCCGACACCTTCGCCGGCGCCATCGCCGGGGCGCTACGAGCCAAGCGCCTGCTGTTCCTCACCGACGTGCCCGGCGTGCTCGACAAGAACAAGACCCTGATCAAGCATCTCAAGCTCGACGACATTCGCGGCCTGATCGCCGACGGCACGATCACCGGCGGCATGATCCCGAAGGTGGAGACCTGCATCTACGCGATCGAGCGCGGCGTCGAAGGCGTGGTCATTCTCGACGGCAAGATTCCTCACGCCGTGCTGATCGAACTGCTGACCGACTATGGCGCGGGAACCCTGATCACCCGCTGAGCCGATTTCGGCGCCGCGCGCATCCTGGGATGGCGATTTTCATGCGAATTTTGTCGATCGACACGTCCTGCGGCGCGGCCTCGGCCGCCGTCGTCGACGGCTCGCGGCGCCAGCCGCTGGCGCAATGCAGCCAAGCGATGGAGCAAGGCCACGCCGAGGCGCTCGGCCCGATCGTCGAGAGGGTGGTCGGCGAAGTCGACGGCGGATTCGCCTCGATCGAGGCGATCGCGGTCGCCGTCGGCCCGGGCTCGTTCACCGGCATTCGCATCGGCCTGGCGATGGCGCGCGCGATGGCGCTGACCCTCGAGGTTCCGATCGTCGGCGTCTCTACCCTCGTCGCGTTCGCCGCGCCCCTTATCGACGAGCAGCGTCCGGGCGTCGTCGTGTCGGCGATCGACGCCAGGCACGGCGCCGTCTATTTCCAGGCTTTCGAAGCCTCGGGACGGCCGCTGTTCGAGCCGCGAATCGCGAGCCTGCGCGATGCGATCCGGGCGATCGGCGCCGGGCCGGCGCGCATGGCGGGCAACGCCGCCGGCGCGCTCGCGCTCGAAGGCTCGCGCGCCGGGCTCGCCTGCGACGCTTCCGCCGCCGCCTATCCCGACGTCGTCGCGATCGCGCGGATCGGGCTGGCCTCGAACCCAAGGGATTGCCCGCCGCGCCCGCTCTACGTGAAGCCTCCCGACGCGAAGCCGACGAGCGCCGACGCGATCGCGCGCGTGGAAGGTTGATCGGGCGCCGCGCCATGGTTTTCCGACTTCGTCGCACGACGCCCTCGACCATCCGCGCCTTGCGCGTCGATCGAGCCGAGGAATGCGCCGCCATTCACGGGGGCGCCTTCGCGCGCCCCTGGTCGGGCGGAGAAATCGCCGCCTTGCTGGCGAGCGCCTCGACTCTCGGCTCGGCCGCGCTCGATCCCGCGACGGGCCGCATGCGGGGCTTCGCGATTTCGCGGCTCGCCGCCGACGAGGCGGAGATCTTGACGATCGCGGTCGAGCGTGCCTGGCGAGGACGCGGCGTCGGGCGCGATCTCTTGCGCGAACACCTGTCGCGCGCCACGCTTTCGGGGGCGCGCGCGATGTTTCTCGAAGTCGACGCCGCCAACGCCGCCGCGATCGCGCTCTATGCGCGATTCGGCTTCGTCCAAGTGGGCCGGCGCGAAGGCTATTATCGCCGGCTCGACGGCAAGCCGGCGACTGCTCTCGTCATGCGAAAGGAACTCGCGTGAGCCCACGCCCCGTCGTTCGCCGTCCCGCCGCGCCATGAGCTACCCCCGTCTTGCGCTCGGCGTCGCGGTCGCGGGACTGTTTCTGCTGATCTGCGGGCCGCCGCGCCGCTTCGCCCAGTGGCGTCGCTGGCGCGCGGGGCGTCGAACGCCGGCGCTCTTCCATCGGCTGCTGTGCGCGGCGCTGCGCGTGCGGGTGCGGATTCACGGCCGCCCGGACGACGCCGGGCGCCGGCTGATCGTCGCCAACCACGTGTCCTGGCTCGACATTCCCGTTCTCGGCTCGATCGAGCCGATGACATTCCTCGCCAAGAAGAAAATCGGCGCGCCCGCCCTGGGCGGCCGCCTGGCGCGGCTGCAGGGGGTCATCTTCGTCGATCGGCGCCGCCCGCGCGGCATTCCCCAAGTCAACGCGCAAATCGCGCGGGCGATGGCGAAGGGAGACCCCGTCGTGCTCTTCGCCGAAGCGACCACCGGCGACGGCAATCGGCTGTTGCAGTTTCGCTCGTCGCATTTCGAGGGCGTGCGGCAGGCGGCCGCGGGCGCGCGCGGGGCCGACGCCGTGGTTCAGCCGGTTTTCCTCGATTATTCCCGCATCGCCGGCCTGCCCGTCCGACGACGCGAGCGTCCCCTTTTTGCCTGGTACGGCGACATGACCTTCTTTTCGCACTTCCGGCGTTTCCTCACGATCGGGGGGATCGGCTGCGACGTCTATTTCGGCGCGCCGATCCGCGTTTCCCCGGAAACCGGCCGCAAGACGATCGCGCTATCGACGGAAACGAGCGTGCGCGACCTTGCCGGGCGCGCGCGGGGGCCGAAGTCGGCTATTCCTGCCGAGCCCGCTTCGTCGTAAAAGACTGTAAGTTCGTTCGGAGGCCCCGGATTGCCCGTATTGAAATTGATAAATGAGATGAAGAACGACCGCCTGGCGGACGACGCCAAGCCCGTCCGACGCGCCTTCATCAAGTCGTTCGGCTGTCAGATGAACGTCTACGATTCGCAGCGCATGGCGGACGTGGCGAGCCGAGAGGGCTACGAGGAGACGACGAATATCGAGGACGCCGATCTCATCGTCCTCAACACCTGTCATATCCGCGAGCGCGCCTCCGAAAAGATCTATTCTGAGCTGGGAAAGATTCGCGAACTGAAGGACGATCGTGCGAGCGCGGGGCGCGAGACGACGCTGGTCGTGGCCGGCTGCGTCGCGCAGGCCGAAGGCGCGGAGATCCTGCGGCGCCAACCGGCGGTCGATCTCGTCGTCGGGCCGCAGAACTATCATCGTCTGCCGCGGCTGCTGCGCGAGCGGCGGCGCGGCGTCGGGACGGTCGACACCGAATTTCCGCTCGAGGACAAGTTCGACCATCTGCCTGAGAGCGCCCCGGAGGCAATTCGGGCGCGCGGCGTCAGCGCCTTCGTCACTGTGCAGGAAGGCTGCGACAAGTTCTGCTCGTTCTGCGTCGTGCCCTATACGAGAGGCGGCGAGATTTCGCGCCCCGCGGCCCAGGTGCTTGCCGAGATCGAGCGCCTGGCGCGGGCCGGCGTCGGTGAAATCACCCTGATCGGCCAGAACGTCAACGCCTACCACGGCCGCGGCGAAGGCGGGCGCGCCTACAGCCTCGCTGATGTCATCGCCGCGGCGGCCGAAATCCCCGGCTTGTTGCGCCTGCGCTACGCGACCTCGCACCCTATCGACATGCGCGAGGATCTGATCCGAGCCCATCGCGACATCGATGCGCTGGCGCCCTACCTGCACCTGCCGATCCAGTCCGGCTCGGACCGCATTCTGTCGGCCATGAACAGGCGCCACAACGTGCGCGACTATCTCGATCTCGTCGCGCGCGTGCGCCGGGCGCGCCCGGACATCGCGCTGTCCTCGGATTTCATCGTCGGCTTCCCCGGCGAGAGCGCCGCCGATTTCGAGGCGACCCTGGCGCTGGCGCGCGAAGTGGGGTTCGCCTCGTCCTACGCGTTCAAGTATTCCGCCCGGCCCGGCACGCCGGCGGCGGACCTCGAAGACCAGATCGACGAGGCGACCAAGGCGGAGCGCCTCGCGAGGCTGTTCGCCCTGCTCGAAGACCAGCGTCTGGCGTTCAATCGTCGCCTGGTGGGAAGCCGCTTCGACGTCGTGTTCGAAAAGCCGGGTCGCCGCCCCGGTCAAATCATCGGCCGGTCTCCCTATATGCAATCTGTCTACGCCGAGGGCGACGCGTCGCTGATCGGCGCGATGGCGAGCGTCGAGATCGTCGGGGTCGGTCCCAATTCGCTGATCGGCCGGCTTGTCACGCGAGCGTCACGTGAAATGAATCTGATCGCTTGATTCTGATCGCTTGATTCGGAGGGAGGTCGCCAATTTGAAAGCCCAAGACCAGACGCTGCCGAGAATTCCCGTTTCCGCCGCCGGCCTCGCGCCGGACAGCCGCGAGCCCAAATCGACCGAGATCGCGCTCGCTTTCGCCGACAACGGCTTGGCTTCCATCGTCTTCGGCCACTATGATCAGAACATCGCGCGCATCGAACGCCGTCTCGGCGTCGTCGCGAACGCCAACGGCAATCAGATCGTCATTCGCGGGCCCAGGGAAGCGAGCGAGCAGGCGCGCCGCATCTTCGAACTGCTCTACGAGCGCGCCAAGCTCGGCCAGCCCGCCGACGAAGGCGACGTCGAAGGCGTGATCGAGGAGACCTCCTATCAAGGCACCCTGTTCCCCGGCGAATTCGATCCCGCCGGCGACGCCTTCAGCCATATCAAGACCCGCCGTCGCGGCATCGTGCGGGCTCGCAACGCCGCGCAGGATCGTTATCTCGCCGCGCTGCGCAAGCACGAGCTGGTGTTCGCCGAGGGACCGGCGGGAACCGGCAAGACCTGGCTCGCCGTCGGCCATGCGGTGTCGCTGCTCGAGCAGGGAATCGTCGAACGCCTGGTTCTCTCGCGCCCGGCGGTCGAAGCGGGCGAGCGGCTCGGCTTCCTGCCGGGCGACATGCGCGACAAGGTCGATCCCTATCTGCGCCCGATCTACGACGCCCTTTACGACTTCATGGAAGGGCGGATGGTCGAACGCGGCATCCAGACCGGCATGATCGAGATCGCGCCGCTCGCCTTCATGCGCGGGCGGACGTTGTCGAAGGCGGCGATCCTGCTCGACGAAGCGCAAAACGCGACGGCTATGCAGATGAAAATGTTCTTGACGCGCCTCGGCGAAGGCTCGCGCATGATCGTCAACGGCGACCCGTCGCAAACCGATTTGGCCCCGGGGCAGAGGCCGGGGCTCAGCGACGCCATCGGGCTGCTCAGCCGGTTGGAGCGCGTCGGCCACGTCCGCTTCCGCCACGGCGACGTGGTGCGCCACGACCTCGTGCGTCAGATCGTCGAAGCCTATGAAAGCGCTAAGCCCGCGCGGCCGGACGGCGAACGATGAAACTTCGGGTCGAATTCGTCGCGACTTCGCGCCGTTGGCGCGCCGCGCTGGCGGCGAGAAAGCTGGCGCGCGAGGCGATCGCGGCGAGCCTCTCCGAATGCGGCGTCGCGCTTCGGCCGGGCGCCGAACTCTGCGTGCACCTTGTCGACGACGCGCATATTCGCGACCTCAACGCCCGTTGGCGCGCTCGCGGCGAGGCGACCAACGTCCTGTCCTTTCCTGCGGTCGAGCCGGCCGATGTCGGCCGGGCGCGCCTTCTCGGGGACATCGTGCTCGCCTTCGAAACCGTCGCGCGCGAGGCGAGCGCGGAGGGCAAGCCGTTGGCCGATCACTACCGCCATCTCGTCGTCCACGGCTTCCTGCATCTGATCGGCTTCGACCACGAGACGGATGCCGAGGCGCAGCGCATGGAGGCGATGGAGACGCGAATCCTCGAGCGCCTCGGCGTCGCCGATCCCTATCGGGCGAGCGAACTCGTGGGCGTCGCGTCATGAGCGAATCGCAGAACCTCGAGCGCCCCGGCGCCGACAGGGCGTCCGCGCCGGCGGCGCGCGAAGCGACGCCGGGCCTCTTCGAGCGGCTGCGCGGGCTGTTCGGAATGGGCTCGCCGTCCGTGCGCGACGATCTCGAAGACGCGCTCGAGGGCGCCGAAGCGAACGCCGACTTCACGCCGCAGGAACGCGCGATTCTCAAGAACGTTCTCGGCCTGCACGACGTGCGCGTCGCCGACATCATGCTGCCGCGCGCCGACATCATCGCGGTCGCTGCCGACGCGACTTTGAGCGAGCTGCTCGCGCTTTTCCGCACGGCGGGCCATTCGCGCCTGCCGGTCTACGGCGAAACGCTCGACGATCCGCGCGGCATGGTTCACATCCGCGACTTCGTCGATTTCCTCGCCTCCGAGCCGCGATTCGGCCTCGTCGCCCGGGCGCCGCCCGCGAACCCGTCGCCGGAGCAGGAGACGATCGCGCGGCTCGGCATGAACATGCCGCTCTCCGGCGCGCGGATCCTTCGCCCGGTGCTGTTCGCGCCGCCTTCGATGCCCGCCCTCGATCTCTTGGTGAAAATGCAGGCCTCGCACACGCACATGGCGCTGGTGATCGACGAATACGGCGGAACCGACGGTCTCGTCTCCATCGAGGACGTCGTCGAGTCGATCGTCGGCGACATCGAGGACGAGCACGACGAAACGGAGAGGCCCGAAATCGTCGCCAGCGGCGACGGCTCTTACGTCGTCGAAGCGCGCGCCAGCCTCGAGGATGTGTCCAAGGCGGTCGGCTTCGATTTTTCCGCGCTCGCCGACGCCGAGGACCTCGACACCATCGGCGGCTTGCTGACGGCCGCGGCGGGGCGCGTGCCGGGGCGCGGCGAGATCGTCGCCGGGCCGGACGATTTCGAATTCGAGGTGCTCGACGCCGATCCCCGACGCGTCAAGCGGCTCAAGATTCTTCCGCGCCCCGCGCCGCCGCGGCGCGGCGCGGTCGGCGCCCCGCCCGCGATAGGGGACGGCGAGGCGGCTTCCCCCGACAAGCCGCGGCCCGCCGATCGATGAACGCGCGGAGCGTGAATGCGAGTCTGGCCGAATCCGCGCTATGCTCGAACCAATCCGAATCGTCGTGACCGGAAGATCGTAATTGTCCCTGCAGGATTCGACGCCGCTGCCCCGCGAAAGCGTCTTGCACGTCTTCGCTCGAAACGTCATCCTCGCCTGGGGCTGGCCGCGACGCATCCTCGCCTTCGTCGGCGGCGCGACGGGCGCGCTGGCGATGCCGCCTCTCTCGTTCGCGCCGGCGCTGATCGCGCCGCTGGCGCTCGCCGTCTGGCTCATCGACGGCTCGATCGATCGCGGCCCGCGCGAGGCGACGCGCTGGGCTTCGCTGCGCGCGGCGTTCGGCGCCGGCTGGTGGTGGGGCTTCGGATATTTCACGGCGGGTCTGTGGTGGCTCGGCTCGGCCTTTCTCGTCGAGCCCGACAAGTTCGCGTGGGCCTTGCCCCTGGGCGTCCTGGCGTTGCCGGCCGCGCTGGCGTTCTTTCCAGCGCTCGGCTTCGCGCTGGCGAGGCTGCTGTGGCGCCCCGGCGGCGCTCGCGTCCTGGCGCTCGCGGTCGGCCTCGGGGCGAGCGAATGGCTGCGCTGCGTCGTCTTCACCGGCTTCCCGTGGAACGAAATCGGCATGGCGCTCGGACAAGACCTCGTGCTCGCGCAAGTCGCCTCGATCGTCGGCCTGCACGGGCTGACGCTTGCGGCGGTGGCGATATTCGCCGCGCCGGCGACGCTGTGGAGCGAGAGTGGGTCGCCGCGCCGGTGGGGCCCGACGATCCTGGCGGCTTTGGCGCTCGCCGCCGTCTTCGGCTTCGGCTTGTTTCGGCTCGACGCGCCGGCGAGCGCCACGCTTCCCGGCGTCAAATTGCGCATCATGCAGCCCAACGTCGCGCAGGGGCCGGACTTCGCGCCGGACAACGGAATGGCGATCGTGCGCCATTATCTCGCCTTGTCCGATCGCGCGACGTCGCCCGCGACCACGGGCGTGGCGGACGCCACGCACCTGATCTGGCCGGAATCGGCGTTTCCTTTCATTCTCTCGCGCGACGGGCAGGCGCTCGCGGAGATCACGGCGTTCTTGCGCGGCGGCGCGATTCTCGCCACCGGCGCCGCGCGCATGGAGGAAGGCGATCGCGCCGGGGCGCGCCGTCATTTCTTCAACTCGATCGAGCTTCTCGATCGGCGCGGCCTGCTGCCGGAACGCTACGACAAGCGGCACCTCGTGCCGTTCGGCGAATACATGCCGTTTTCGCGTCTGTTCGAACGGCTCGGCGTCACCCAGTTCGTCCATGTCCCCGGCGGCTTCGACGCGGGAACCGGATCGAGCCTGATCCACATTCCCGGCTTGCCGAGCGCGCGGGCGTTGATCTGCTACGAAGCGATTTTCCCCAATGAGCTGGGCAGGCCGGTCAGCGCCGAGGCGGACCGCCCGCTTTGGCAGCTCAACGTGACCGACGACGCTTGGTTCGGCTTGACCTCCGGACCCTACCAACATTTCGCCGAGGCGCGTCTGCGGACCATCGAACTCGGCCTGCCGCTGGTGCGCGCGGCCAACACCGGCATATCGGCCGTCACCGACGGCCTGGGGCGCATTCTCGCCGAGGCGCCGCTGGGGACGGAGGCCGTGCTCGACAGCCCGTTGCCCCAGGCGCTCGCCCCGACTTGGCAGTATCGATGGGGATCGGCGACCGCCGGCCTGATCGGCCTCGCGTTTCTGGCGTTCTGCCTCGCCGCGCGCAGGCGCGGCTGAGCGCAAACGGTGCGGCGGGCGCGACCGATGGCGAATTCTTGCCGGTTGCGCGCAATGCGCGCATCGGCTAGGAATTCCGTTAGGTCATCTTGCGCCTGTGCATGGGCGGGTCGAATCAGGCCCCCATTCTCGACGAGCTTCACGGATTCCCAACGCATGATCAAAGCGCCCAATCCCATCGACAAGCACGTCGGAGCTCGGCTTCGCATGCGGCGCATGATGGTCGGCATGAGTCAGGGCAAGTTGGGCGACGCCTTGGACGTGACCTTCCAGCAGATCCAAAAATATGAGAAGGGAACCAATCGGATTGGCGCCAGCCGCCTGCAGCAATTGGCGCGGGTGCTGGAGGTCCCCCCCGCCTTTTTCTTCGAAGGCGCGCCGGCCTCCGACACCGGCAAGCTCGCGTTCGCGGAACCCTCGGGAAGCTCCTACGTCGTCGACTTTCTTTCGACGAGCGAGGGACTGCAACTGAATCGCGCTTTCGCGCTGATTCGCGATGCGAAAGTGCGCAAGAAGATCATCGACCTCGTCGTTTCGCTGGCCAAGGAATAGCGCCGCCGGCGCCGGCGAGTCGTTCTATAAAACGAACGAATCCTCCTCAATCGCTTGACCAAAAGAACGCCGCCTGTCAGAAGCGGCGCCGAACTCTCGTCGCTTGCGACGCCGACGCGCGCGAGCCGAGAGCCGGGGTCGTGCGACGAAGCCAAGACGCGTGATCCCGAGAGGACGCAGCGCGACTGGAGATTGAGACGATGGCCCGGCAAAATTATCAGTTCACGAGCGAATCGGTTTCCGAAGGCCATCCCGACAAAGTCTGCGACCGCATTTCCGACGAGATCGTCGACCTGTTCTTTCGCGAGGGGGCGCGCGCCGGGCTCGATCCCTACCAGATCCGCGTCGCTTGCGAGACTCTGGCCACGACCAATCGCGTCGTGATCGCCGGCGAGGTGCGCGGCCCCAAACTGAGCCCGACCGCGATCGAAGACGCCGCGCGCGCCGCGATCAAGCAAATCGGCTACGAGCAAGAAGGATTTCATTGGCGCACTGCGCGCGTGGAGGTGCTGCTGCACGCCCAATCCGCCGACATCGCGCAGGGCGTCGACGCGGCCAGCGCCAAGGACGAAGGCGCGGGCGATCAGGGGATCATGTTCGGCTACGCCTGCCGCGAGACCCCGGAACTCATGCCGGCGCCGATCCAATACGCGCACAAGATCCTTCGCGATCTCGCCGAAGCGCGCCATTCGGGGCGCGAAAAGGCGCTCGGCCCCGACGCCAAGAGCCAGGTGACGGTGCGCTACGAAAACGGCAAGCCGGTCGAGGCGACGCAGATCGTGGTTTCGCACCAGCATGTCGATCCCAGCCTCACCTCGCAAGACGTCGCCGCGATTGTCCGCCCCTACGTGACCAAGGCGTTGCCGGAAGGCTGGATCACCCCCGACACTGTGTGGCACGTCAATCCGACGGGCAAGTTCTACATCGGCGGACCCGACGGCGACTGCGGCCTCACCGGGCGCAAGATCATCGTCGACACCTACGGCGGCGCTGCGCCGCACGGCGGCGGCGCCTTCTCGGGCAAGGATCCCACCAAGGTCGACCGCTCGGCGGCCTACGCGGCGCGCTACCTCGCCAAGAACGTCGTCGCCGCGGGACTCGCCGACCGCTGCACGCTGCAGCTTTCCTACGCGATCGGCGTCGCCAAGCCGCTGTCGATCTACGCCGACCTGCACGGAACCGGCCACGTCGACGAGCCGAAGTTGGAACGCGCGCTGATGGAAATCATGAATCTCTCGCCGCGCGGCATTCGCGAGCACCTGCGGCTGAACAAGCCGATCTACGCCCGCACCTCCGCCTACGGCCATTTCGGCCGCGCGCCCGACGCCGAGGGCGGTTTCTCCTGGGAGAAGACCGATCTGGCCGAGCCGCTGCGTTCCCTGGTCGCGTAGGCGCCCTTGGCGGAAGCAAGCCGCGACGCGCGCTCGCGCCGGACGCTGTACGGGCGAAGCAGGGGCAAAGCTCTGCGCCCCGGTCACGCCCATCTGGTCGCCGAGCGTCTGCCCGCGCTCGAACTCGACGCGGCGACGCTCGCCTCGGGGGCGCCGCTGTTCGCCTTCGAGCCGCGCGAACTTTGGCTGGAAATCGGCTTCGGCGGCGGCGAGCACCTGATCGCCCAGGCCCGGGCGCATCCCGACGTCGGCTTCATCGGATGCGAGCCCTTCCTCAACGGGGTCGCCAAGCTATTGGCGGCGCTGCAGCTTCACGGCCTCGACAACGTTCGGCTGCGGGCAGGCGACGCGCGCGCGCTGATCGAAGCGCTGCCGCCCGCCTCGCTGTCGCGCATCTTCGTTCTCTATCCCGACCCGTGGCCCAAGCGGCGCCACCACAAACGCCGGGTGATTTCAGCCGAGATGATCGCCGAGATCGCGCGCGCGGCCCGGCCGGGGGCGATTTTGCGCTTCGCCACGGACATCGACGACTACTCCGGCTGGGCGCTCAGCCGCTTTCTCGATTCGCCGGACTTTAGATGGACGGCGCGCATCGCCGACGACTGGCGGACCCCCTGGGACGACTGGTCGGCGACGCGTTACGAGGCCAAGGCGCGCGCTGCAGGCCGGGCCTCGACCTATTTGACCTTCATTCGCCGATGAATCGCCCTGCTGAAGCCGGATTGTGGGCGATTCGGTAAGAAAGCGCCGTTACAATTCTTACTCTAAGGAAAGCCTGAGAATCGCCATGTCGGACAGCCTTGATCGTCGGACCCTGCTGAAAGGCGCCGCCGTCGCCGCGGTCGCGATCGGCTCGATCGGCGAGGGCGTGGCGGCCTTTCCCGATGGCCTGGCCTACGCCGAGCCGGTCGCGTTTTCCTATGATCTGTTGAAGGCGCAGGCGCGGGAGAGGGCTCACGGGCCTTACGTCGCTCCGCCGCATCCGGCGCCCGAAGTGGTGCAGAAGATCAACTATGAAGAGTGGGGCAAGATTCGCTATCGTAGCGATCACGCGCTGTTCGCCGACGGCCCCGGCCGGTTCCCCGTGGAGTTCTTTCACCTGGGACTGTTCTTCCAGAAGGCGGTGGACTTCCACGTGATCGACGGCGGTCAGTCCAGGAAGATCGTCTACGATCAATCCTATTTCGACATGCCCGCCGATTCGGTGGCCAGGCAATTGCCGCAGGGCGCGGGCTTCGCGGGATTTCGCATCCAGGAAGCGCGCGACGGCGCGCTCGACTGGCGCAAGAACGACTGGGTGGCGTTCCTCGGCGCCGCCTATTTTCGCGCGATCGGCGAACTGCGCCAGTACGGCCTGTCCGCGCGCGGCGTCGCGCTCGACGTCGCGGTCGTCGATCGACCCGAGGAATTCCCGGATTTCACGCAATTCTACATCGAATCGAAGGAGAGCGAGGACACGGTCGTCCTCTATGCCGTGATGGAGGGGCCGTCGATCGTCGGCGTGCATCGTTTCGCGCTGCAACGGGGCAAGGGCGTCGTCATGGATATCGAGGCGACGATGTACATGCGCGCCGCGGTCTCCCGCTTCGGCGTCGCGCCGTTGACGTCGATGTATTGGTTTTCGGAAACGAAGAAGGAGACGGCGATCGATTGGCGCCCCGAAGTGCACGATTCGGACGGCCTCTCGATGTGGTCCGGGGCGGGCGAGCGGCTCTGGCGCCCGCTCAACAACCCGCCGCGAATCATGGTCTCGGCGTTTTCCGACAACAACCCCCGCGGCTTCGGCCTTTGTCAGCGCGACCGCGTCTTCGACCATTATCTCGACGGCGTCTTCTACGACCGCCGGCCGACCCTCTGGGTCGAGCCGTTGCCCGACCCCGACGGGGCGGGCTGGGGCAAGGGATCGATCCAGCTCTGCGAAATTCCCACCGACGACGAAATTCACGACAATGTGGTGGCGATGTGGGTGCCGGAAAAGCCCATTCCGGCCGGCGCCGAGCTGAGGATGAACTACCGCCTGCACTGGCTCGCCGACGAGCCCTATCCGCCCAAGCTCGGGCGCTGCGTCGCCACGCGGTTGGGGCGCGGCGGCCAGCCCGGCCTGCCGCGCCCGAAAGGCGTGCGCAAGTTCGTGGTGGAGTTTCTGGGCGGACCGCTCGCGACCCTGCCCTACGGGGTCAAGCCCGAAATGGTGGTCGCCGCCTCGCGCGGCTCGCTGAACGGCTATCGGATCGTCGAAGCCGTCCCCGACGACGTGCCCGGCCACTGGCGCGCCGAATTCGACTTCACGGTCGATGGCGGGATCGACCCGGTCGAAATGCGCTGTTTCCTGCAGGCCAACGGCGAGACGCTGACGGAAACCTGGATGTTCCAGTACCACCCGTTCTGAGCCGGCCTGCGAGAGCCGCGCGTCCCCTTGCGCCGGCGCGCCGGCGTTGCGATAAGGCCGCTCGCATTTTCTGAGCCGGGCGGATCGAGATGGCCAAGTTTCCCGAATTGGTGTTTTCCGGCGTTCAGCCCACCGGCAATCTGCACCTCGGCAATTATCTCGGCGCGCTCAAGCGCTTCGTCACGATGCAGGCGACCCATCCCTGCCTCTACTGCGTCGTCGACCTTCACGCGATGACGATGCCGCACGATCCGGCGCAACTGCGGCGCACGACGCGCGAGGTCACCGCGGCGTTCCTGGCCTGCGGCGTCGATCCCGAAAAGAATGCGGTGTTCAACCAGAGCCGCGTCGCCGAACACGCCGAGCTCGCCTGGATCTTCGATTGCGTGGCGCGGCTCGGCTGGCTCAACCGGATGACGCAGTTCAAGGAGAAGGCGGGCAAGGACCGCGAGAACGCCTCGATCGGACTCTACAACTACCCCGTGCTGATGGCGGCCGACATCCTCCTTTATCGCGCCACCCACGTGCCGGTCGGCGACGACCAGAAGCAGCACCTCGAACTGACGCGCGACATCGCGCAGAAGTTCAACAACGATTTTGCCCCTTCGATCGCCGAGCAAGGCTGGGGCGACGCGTTCTTTCCGTTGCCCGAGCCGCTGATCCAGGGTCCGGCGACGCGGGTCATGAGCCTGCGCGACGGCACGAAGAAAATGTCGAAGTCCGACCCGTCCGAATACGCCCATATCGCGCTGAGCGACGACGCCGACACGATCGTGCAGAAGATCCGCAAGGCCAAGACTGACGCCGGCGTCCTTCCGAGCGAAGTGGAAGGCTTGGCGGGACGGCCCGAGGCGGACAATCTCGTCGGCATTTTCGCCGCCCTGGCCGACGAGACCAAGGCCGACGTGCTGCGCCGCTTCGCCGGCGGTCAGTTCTCTCGCTTCAAGAACGCGCTCGCCGACCTCGCGGTGGCCGTGTTGACGCCGATCCGCTCCGAGATCCTGCGGCTCAACGCCGATCCGGCCTTCGTCGACGCCGTCCTCGCCGAAGGAGCGCGCAAGGCGCGCCTGATCGCCCAACCGAACATGGCGGCGATCAAGGACATTGTCGGTCTGGTTCGCTGAAGGGGAAGCCGGCGGCGGGCCGGCTCGTAACAAAAATTTTTGCCCGCCGCCGGCGCGCCGCAACGCTCGGAAACGCGCCGCGAAGACAATATCTTGAGCCGTTCCGGCATCCGCCTACTAGATGCTGCGATGTCGGCGAATGGACCTTGCGACGAGCGAAAAGGATCGGTTAACGACTTTCTCTCTCGGTTTGCGTAAGTCTGAGAGGCGCTGATTCGGGCCTTCTTGGCGGAAGGGGCCGACGGCGTCGGCGGCGGGCGGCGCACCTAGCGCCGGCGCGCCGCAATCGTCTCAGGGGGCCGTGGCTTGCAAACGATCTTGCGACCGGCGAGTGCGCCATATCGGCCAAGCGGCGGGCGCGCGCCCATGCGGCGTTCCTGGCGCAGAGCCGCGGTCGCGGTCGTCGCGGTCGGCGCCGGCGCCCTGCCGGCGACGCCCGGCTCCGGCGCCGACCTCGGCGCGGCGTTGATGTCGGGCGAAGCGCCGCTGACCACCGACATCACCGGCCTCGTCATCCTGCTGCTGTTGTTCTTTTCGGTTCTGACCGCTTCGTTGCACTTGCTGGGTCGGCGGCGATGGACGCGCCGGGAGAGCGAACTGGCCGGCGAGCTCGCCCGCACGCGCGCCGGGCTTGATCGCGCCAATCTCTTCCTGGCCAGCGAGCCGCAGATTCTCGTCGCCTGGGATCGGCCCGACAGCGAGCCTCGCATCGAGGGCGATTTCGCGCTGGTCGCCGACGCGCCCCTGCCGCGCCGCGTGCTCGCGTTCGCCTCGTGGCTCGAGCCCGCGCTCGCCGCCTCGGTGCAGCGGGCCGTCGATCGACTGCTGGGCAGAGGCGAGGCGTTCTCGATCGCCGCCGCGAGCCTGAAGGGGCGCCATTTCGAGATCGACGGGCGCGCCATCGCCGGCTACGCGGTCATGCGCATTCGCGACGTCTCGGGCGATCGGCTGCAATTGGCGCGTTTGCGCGACAGCCACGCCGAAGCCAACGGCGCGCTCGCGGCGCTGCGCGCCCTGCTCGACGCGATCCCGCATCCCGCCTGGACGCGCGACGCCGAGGGGCGCGTCGCGTGGTCCAACCTGGCCTATGCGCGCGCGGTCGAGGCCGCGGACGGCGCCGACGTCGCGGCGAGGAATCTCGAGCTCTTCGATCACGATCTGTGCGCCGAAGCGCTGGCGGAGCGCCGGCGATCGGGCGCCTGGCGGCGCCGGGCCCCGGCGGTCGTGGCGGGCGAGCGCAAGATGTTCGAAGTCGTCGAGGTCGCCACCGAAGGCGGCGCGGTGGGATTGGCCAACGATCTTTCCGAACTGGAGTCGCTTCGCGCCGAAATGGAGCGCCACGCCGGCGCCTATTCGCGCATGCTCGATCAATTGTCGACGGCGGTGGCGATTTTCGACCGCGCCAAGCGCCTGACCTTCTACAACGCGGCCTATCGGCAGATCTGGTCGCTCGACCCGGCGTTTCTCGACTCGCAGCCGACCGACGGCGAAATTCTCGATCGCCTGCGCGCCAAGCGCCAGCTGCCCGAACAGGCGGACTTTCGCAGCTGGAAAGCGCAGGCGCTCGGCGCCTATCAGGCGCTCGAGCCGATCGAGACCGTCTGGCACCTTCCCGACGGCCGCGCGCTGCGCGTCGTGGCGAGCCCCAACCCGCAGGGCGGCGTGACGTATCTCTTCGACGACGCCACGCAGAGCTACGCCCTCGCCTCGCAGGTCAACGCTCTGACCCGAGTGCAGGGCGAGACGCTCGACGCGCTGAAGGAAGGCGTCGCGGTGTTCGGCGCCGACGGTCGGATGAAGCTGATCAATCCCGCCTTCGCCGAGCTGTGGCGCTTCGAGCCGGAGCGCGCCGCCGATCGGCCGCACATCGACGAAGTCGCGCGCCATTGCACGCCGCTGCTCGCCGATACGCGACTGTGGGACGGGCTGCGTGCGACCATCGTCGGCCTGCCGGAGGACCGCCGCGGATTCGAGGCGCGCGTCGAGCGCAATGACGGCCTGGTGCTCGACTGCGCGGCGCTGCCGCTTCCCGACGGCGCGACGCTGCTCACCTTCCTCGACGCGACCGCGGGCGCCAACGTCGAGCGCGCGCTCACCGAGCGCAATCAGGCGCTGATCAGTGCGGAAAAGCTGCGCAACGACTTCGTCAACCACGTCTCCTACGAATTGCGCACGCCGCTCACCAACATCATCGGCTTCACGCAGTTGCTCGCCGACGGCGGCGTCGGCCCGCTCAATCCCAAGCAACTCGAATACGCCGGCTTCATCACGACGTCTTCGGCGGCGCTGCTCGCGATCATCAACGACATTCTCGATCTCGCCTCGATCGACGCCGGCGCGCTGGAGCTTCGCCCCGAAGACGTCGACGTCGTCGAAGCGATGAAGGCGGCGGCGGAGGGCGTGCAGGACCGCCTCAGCGAATCCAAGATCGAGCTGCGCATCGTCGCCACCGACGACGTCGGTTCGCTGCGCGCCGACGGGCGACGCATCCGCCAAGTCCTGTTCAACCTGCTTTCCAACGCGATCGGCTTTTCCGCGCCGGGCCAGACCGTCACCCTGGCGGCGATGCGCCGGGGCGGCGAAATCGTGTTCAAGGTCAGCGACCGCGGCCGCGGCATCCCGGCCGAGGTGCTGGACCGCGTCTTCGACCGCTTCGAGAGCCACACCAGCGGCTCGCGGCATCGCGGCCCCGGCCTCGGCCTGTCGATCGTGCGGGCGCTCGTCGAGTTGCACGGCGGCCGGGTCCACATCGATTCGGCGCTCGGCGAGGGCACCACGGTGACCTGCATCTTCCCTATTGACGGCGCGCCGAGCCTAGCGAGCGCGGCCGCCTGAAATGGAAATCGCGTCAAAGGCGGGCGGCGCCGGCGGCCTCGAATCGATCGATCTGCCCGACGAGGCGGCGACGCTCGCGCTGGCCAAATGGGTGGCCGGCTTCGCGCGGCGCGGGGACTTCATCGCCCTTTGCGGCGACGTCGGCGCCGGCAAGACGACCTTCGCCCGCGGCTTCCTGCGCGCGCTGCTCGACGATCCGGAGCTCGAGGCGCCGAGCCCCACCTTCACCCTGATGCAGGTCTATCAGGCGCCGGAGTTTCCGGTCGTGCACGCCGACTTCTATCGTCTTCGCGGCGCCGCGGAGCTCGCGCAGCTCGGTTGGGACGAGGCGATCGAGGGCGCCGTCACGCTGGTCGAATGGCCGGATCGCGCCGCCGAAGCGCTGCCGCCCGATCGGCTCGAAATCGAGTTCGTCTTCGATCTCGCTCACGGCGCGGACTTCCGCCGCGCCGAGGTGCGCGCTTTTGGCGCCCTCGCGGTCCGATACGCGCGGGCGCGCGCGATCGAGGCGCTGCTGCGGCGCGCCGGTTGGGCCGAGGCGCGGCGCGTCTACCTGCAGGGCGACGCCTCGGTGCGCGCCTACGAGCGCTTGACGGCTAGCGACGGCCAAACTGCGATCCTGATGATCTCGCCGCCCCGCCCGGACGGCCCGATCCTGCGCTACGGCAAGCCCTACGCAGCGATCGCCAAGCTTTCCCCCGACATCAGGGCCTTTCTCGCCATGGCGGAAGGGCTGCGCGCGCTCGGCTACTCGAGCCCTCGGGTCTTCGCCCACAGCGTCGCCGACGGCCTCGCGCTCATCGAGGATTTCGGCGCCGAGACGATCGCCGACGAGCGCGGCCCCAACGCGGCGCGCTACGCCGAGGCGACGGCGCTGCTCGCCGATCTGCACGGCCGCACGCCGCCGCGTGAGCTCCCCGCCGACGGCGAGACTTATGCGCTGCCGGTCTACAACGCCGAAGCGATGCTGGTCGAGGTCGAACTGGCGCTCGACTGGTACGCGCCGGCGGTGGCGCGAACCAATCCGCCCTCGGGCGCGCGCATGCAATTCCTCGCGCTGTGGCGCGACGTTCTCGCGCCGATCCTGGCGCAGCCGACGACCTGGACGCTGCGCGACTATCACTCGCCCAATCTGCACTGGCTGGAAAGTCGCCACGGGCTGCAGCGTCTCGGCCTGATCGATTTTCAGGACGCCGTGCTCGGCCCGCCCGCCTACGATCTCGCTTCGCTGTTGCAGGACGCGCGCGTCGAAGTTCCCGACGATCTCGAATTGCGCCTGCTGGCGCTCTACGCGCGCCGGCGCGCCGGGGCGGACGCCGCCTTCGACGCCGAGGCGTTCGCCGCCTCCTACGCCGTCATGGGCGCGCAGCGGGCGACGAAGATTCTCGGCATCTTCGCGCGGCTCGACAAGCGCGACGGCAAGCCGCAGTATCTGAGGCATCTTCCGGGCGTCGAACGGCGCCTGGCCAAGAACCTCGCGCATCCCTTGCTTCAACCGCTCAAGCTCTGGTATCAGGCGCATCTGCCGCGCGCCCTCGGCGGCGTCGAAGCCCCTCCAGAGCCCTGATCCGAATGCCTTCGCCGACGCCCACGACCGCCATGGTGTTCGCCGCGGGCTTGGGGCGGCGCATGCGCCCGATCACCGACACGACGCCGAAGCCGCTCGTCGAGGTGGCGGGCCGGGCGCTCATCGACCATTGCCTCGACCGCTTCGCCGAGAACGGCGTTGCCCGCGCGGTCGTCAACGTGCACTGGCTCGCCGACCGGATCGAAGCGCATCTGGCGAGGCGCAAGACGCCGAGGATCGTCATTTCCGACGAGCGCGGCCAATTGCTCGACCAGGGCGGCGCCGTCAAGCGCGCGCTGCCGCTGATCGGCGCGGCGCCGTTTTTCCTCTGCAACACCGACGCCTTCTGGATCGAGGGGCCGCGCTCGAACCTGCGCCGCCTCGCCGAAGCCTTCGACGCGCAAACGATGGACGCGATCCTGATGGTGGCCGCGAGCGCCGGGGCGGTCGGCGTCGACTGGCCGGGCGATTTCACCATGGACCGCGAGGGGCGGCTCACGGCGCGCGAGCCGCGCCGGGTCGCACCCTTCGTCTACACCGGCGTCGGCATCATCAAGCCGCAACTGTTCGACGGCGTCGCCGAAGACGTCTTCCGCCTGGCGCCGTTCTTCTATCGCGCCGCCGAGAAAGGGCGCCTCTACGGCCTGCGGCTCGACGGCCTGTGGCTGCACGTCGGACGGCCCGAGTCGGTCGCCGAGGCGGAACGGGCGATCGATCGCTCGACGCTGTAGGGACGGGCTTTCGCCAAGCCTTTCCAAGCCTTTTCCGCAGTTTTCCAAGGGTTTCCAAGCTTTTTCCAAGGATTTCCAAAGCTTTTCCAAGGATTTCCAAAGAAATTCCTTGGCGGAAACTGGCGATATCAGGGGCTTGCGGGCGAAAACGGGAAAATTCGTCTTCTCTGAAATCCTGTGGGCGGCAAGGGTCGGCCAGGGAGGGCCGATGGAAAATGTGTATCACGGATTCTGATTTTCAGGAAGACAATGTCGAGATGCCCCTCTCCTCTCCCGGCTCGCGCTACGGTGTGCACGCATCTCCGCGAAGCTTGCGGCCAATCACCCGCGCCCCTCACCCATCCCTCTCCCCGCAAGCGGGGAGAGGGGTCGCTCGCGCCTAAGTGCAGAGCGCTCTGGCGTTATCAGCAACTGGTATAAGAACCGCCGACAGATTCGGCGGGAGCGATGCAGGACAACGAGCTAACGAGCGAGCCGGCCAAGCTCTCGCGCATCGCGGCGATCGACGTTGCGCGAGGGGCTTCGCTGGTCGGGATGGGCGTCTACCATCTGACCTGGGACCTCGCCTATTTCGGCTTCGTTTCCGCGAGCCTGCCCTTCACGCCGGCGATGCGCGTCTTTTCGCATGGCGTGGCGAGCGCCTTTCTGGCGCTGGTCGGCGTCTCGCTGGCGCTCGCCCATCCCGATGGGCTGCGGCGGCGCGCCTTCGCGCGGCGCTTCGCGCTGGTCGCCGGCACGGCGCCGCTGGTGACAGCGGCGACCTATTTGATCGATCCGGCGGAGCCGATCTACTTCGGCATCCTCCATTGCATCGCGGTCGCCAGCCTCGTCGCGGCGCCGTTCGTCGGCGCGCCGGCCTGGGCGGCCTTGGCGGCGGGCGCCCTGGCGCTCGCCGCGCCGCTCATCGTCGCGAGCGAAAGCTTCAATTCTCCCGCGCTGATCTGGCTGGGGCTGGGAACCGCTGCGCCGTTCACGCTCGATTGGCGCCCGCTCTTGCCCTGGGCGGGCGTGGTTCTCGTCGGCCTAGCGCTGACGCGCGCTTGCCTTTCGCGGCTCGCGCGGTGGTCCTGGACACGCTGGCGCCCGGCGGCGATCCCCAGCCGGGCGCTCGGCTTCGCCGGCCGCCACAGCCTCGCGATCTATCTCGTCCACCAGCCGATCCTGCTCGCGCTGCTGTTCGCGCTGGCGAACCTCTCCGGGCTTGCGGCGCGCCAGGAGCGCGAATCCTATCTCGCCGCCTGCCGGCCCGCCTGCGTCGAGGCGGGCGGCGGTCCCAGCGCTTGCGCGAAGGCCTGCCTCTGCATCGCCGATCGCGCGCAAGCCGCCGGCGTGCCGCTGCGCGCCGCGCTCGGTCGGCGCGCCGACGACGAGCGCAGGCGGCTGAAGAGCATCGTCGACGCCTGCGGGGCCGAGGCGCGGTGAACGGCGGCTGATGTCCAGCGGGATGATGGGTAACAAAGTAGACCGGGATGATGGGTGACACATTTTCAGGTTTCTGAGGGCTGTTGCGCCGCTCGCGCGTCCTTAAGGACGCGCGAGCGGCGCAGGCGGTTTGTTTTGGCGTCGATGACGCCGAGCGGCAGGGCGTAGAAGCGGACTTGCCATTCGCCTTGATCGGTTTCTTCGACGCAGACGGTCTCGCCGGCGAGC
>JBEKLU010000063.1:0-30296 GCA_050010035.1 Roseiarcus sp. | reverse complement strand
ACACCGAAGGCTTCAGCCATTTCGTTGCCTCCATGACTGCTCCGGTTGCTTCCGGCTGGAGCGTTTGCCGGGTGGGACTTGCACCCACTGGAAAGCGCCGCCTTCTCACGGCGCACACCCTTAGCGGACCCTGGCATTTCGCGCTAATGCGCGTTTGCGAGTTCTCTTCCTAGCCGGGAAAGCCGCTGAGTAGTCGGCGGCATTCGGCGTCAAATTTCTCGTTTGGCACGCGGCCTTCCGCATCGCGCGAATACTCCGGTTTCAGCCGGTTGAGGAAGAACATATCGAGTCTGCGGTTGTGTTTAGTCTCGACGGCGCCTCGCGGCTCGAGTTCGAATAACGTCTTGACATTGCCCGCCACGGTTTCCGAGACATTGATCCGTCCGGGAGCGCCGTTCGCCTCCATGAGCGCCGCCGTGTTCACTGCATCGCCCCAGATATCGAAGGTGAACTTTCGCCGGCCGACGACGCCGGACATGACTGGCCCCGTATGGATTCCCACACGCAACTCCAGCGCCGGCAACCGCATCTTCTCGCGCTGCGCCTTCATGCGGGCGGTGACGGCCTGAATTTCCAGCGCCGCGAGGCAGGTGTCGATGGGATGCTGACGATTGGCCGTGGGCACGCCGGCGACGGCCATGTAGGCATCGCCGATCGTCTTGAGCTTTTCCAGCCCATGGCGCGTTACGATCTCGTCAAAGGCAGTGAAATATTGGTCGAGGAGTCCGATGAGCGCGACGGGCTCCATGCGTTCGGCCAATAGGGTAAAACCCTTGAAGTCAGCGAATAGGATCGTCGCCGATGGCTCATATTTCGGCTGCACCTTGCCGCTTTTCTTGAGCTCCTCGGCAATCGACGCGGGAAGGATATTCGCGAGCAATTCCTCGGTGCGCGCCTTTTCGGCGACCAAGTCCGTATGCGCCTGATCCAACTCTTTAACAGCCTGGTCGAACTCGATGAGCTGCCGACGCAACTCTAACTGGGTCATGACCTGACGCGTAAGTCGGTGCAGCGCCTCAGTCTGTTCGAAGGTCAACTGGCGCGGCTCGAAATCCATGACGGTAAGCGTCCCCAGCGCATAACCGGCTTTGGTTACAAGCGGAATGCCGCAATAGAACTGCAAGTGCGGTTCGCCCGTGACAGTTGGGTATTGATTAAAACGGTTATCTTCGCGCAGATTGGGCGCTATGATCATCACCGTGCCGCAAATCGTCGTCGCGCAGAACGATATTTCGCGTGGACACTGGTTAAAGTCGGGTGGAAGGCCATATTTGGCTTTCAGCCAAAAGCGATCGTCGTCCGCGAAGGTGATGTAGGATACGGGGCATTGGCAAATCTGCGCGGCCAGTTCGCCAATATCGTCGAAAGCGATCTCCGGCGCGGTGCCGACGATATTGAGCGCTCGAACCGCAACAAGCCGTTCCGCCTCGTTGGCAGGCGTTGGGTATGACATGGCGCCACCTCCGCCAGAATTCTGGGGACCGCCTAGCTCGTACGTTCTCCTAGGCCCATGCCTGGACGATATCAGATTTCGGGCTTGAGGCTAGCCGCCCGCCGACCGTCTGCGAATGGCTGGAATCCACCCATTGCTGACGCGCCAAGTCGGGAACCAAGCGTCAGATTTTCACCTCTAGCGCCGTCTCTTCCTCCCCCCGCCCTTCGGCCGCGCCTCCCCGCCGCCCCAGTTGTGCGGCCCCATGTCGGCGGCGGTCGGCTTGCGGGCGCGGCTCGGCTGGAGATTGGCGGCGCGGCCCGGAGCGGCCCGGAGGCCAAACACTGATGAGCGAGAGGTCTTGGGCGTCACGCGGCCGCGGGCGTCACTTCCGCCGCGATCTTTTCGCCGAGTTCGGATTCGGCCACGGCCAACTCATACGCCGTCTGTAAATTGAGCCAGAAGCGGGCGCTGTTGCCGAAATAGCGTGCGAGACGCATCGCCGTTTCCGGCGAGACGCCGCGCTTGCCGTTCAGGATGTCGGTGATTCGGCCCGACGGCGTGCGCAGCGCGATGGCGAGCGCGTTGGCGGAAAGGTTCCGCGTCTCGATCTCGCGCTTCAAGATTCTGCCGGGGTGGATGGCTCTCATCGTTTAGCTCCGTCAGTGATAGTCGACGATCTCGACGTCCCAGGCGTCGCCGTCTTCGAACCGGAAGCAGACACGCCACGGTCCATTGACCGTCATCGACCATTGGTCCTTTCGATCGCCGGACAACTTGTGCAGGCCGATCGATTTCAGTGGGCTCAGATCGTTCAGCGAGGTCGCCGCCTCCAGGGCTGCGAGCAATTCCTCGGCCGCTTCGACATTCATGCCCGCAAATTTGCTCTTCCCGCTCTCCGCGAACCGCCGCGTCGCACTGTTCGACCAGCTTCTTATCATCGTCGCAGCGTACTACGATGTGCGTCGTACGTCAAACCGAATACCGCAAGACCCGAGGTCCGGCCTTCTCGGCCGAAATCGCACTCAAGCTTTCCTTCGCCGCTTCGGCCTTCCCCCGCCGCCGCTCGGCCGCGCCTCCCCGCCGCCCCAGTTGTGCGGCCCCATGTCGGCGTCGGTCGGCTTGTGGGCGCGGCTCGGCGGGAGGTTGGCGGCGCGGCCGTATTGGCGCTCGCCGGCATAGCGGCCGCCCGCGGCCTCGATCGCGGCCTGGCGCGCCAGCGGATCGTCGCCGATCGCCAGTTCGACCGTCTGCAGGCGCTTGATCTCGTCGCGCAGGCGCGCCGCCTCCTCGAATTCGAGATTGCCCGCCGCCTCCTTCATGCGCTTTTCCAGATCGGCGATCGTCGCCTGGAAATTGTGGCCGATCGGCGCGCCGCCGGTCGCGCCGAAGCCGACGTCGACGGTGACGTGGTCGGCCTCGTAGACGGAGTGGAGGATGTCCTGGATGCCGCGGCGGATCGAGGCCGGGGTGATGCCGTTCGCCGTGTTGTAGGCCTCCTGCTTGGCGCGGCGGCGATCGGTCTCGCCGATCGCGCGCTGCATCGAGCCGGTGATCTGGTCGGCGTAGAGAATCACCTTGCCGTCGACGTTGCGCGCGGCGCGGCCGATCGTCTGCACCAGCGAGGTCTCCGAGCGCAGAAAACCCTCCTTGTCGGCGTCGAGGATCGCCACCAGCGCGCATTCGGGAATGTCGAGGCCCTCGCGCAACAGGTTGATGCCGACCAGCACGTCGAAGGCGCCCAGGCGCAGGTCGCGGATGATCTCGATGCGCTCGATGGTGTCGACGTCGGAGTGCATGTAGCGCACGCGCACGCCGTTCTCGTGCAGGTATTCGGTGAGGTCCTCGGCCATGCGCTTGGTCAGCGTCGTCACCAGCGTGCGATAGCCGCGCAGCGCCACGGCCTTCACTTCGCTGAGGAGGTCATCGACCTGGGTGCGCGCCGAGCGAATCTCCACCGGCGGGTCGATCAGGCCGGTCGGGCGGATCACCTGCTCGACGAACACGCCGCCGGTCTGCTCCATTTCCCATTTGCCTGGAGTCGCCGAGACGCAGACGGTCTGCGGCCGCATCGCGTCCCATTCCTCGAAGCGCAGCGGGCGGTTGTCGAGGCAGGAGGGCAGGCGGAAACCGTATTCGGCGAGCGTCGCCTTGCGGCGGTAGTCGCCCTTGTACATCGCGCCGATCTGCGGGATCGTGACATGGCTTTCGTCGGCGAACACCAGCGCGTTGTCGGGCAGATATTCGAACAGGGTCGGCGGCGGCTCGCCGGGCAAGCGGCCGGTGAGATAGCGCGAATAATTCTCGATGCCGGCGCAGGAGCCGGTCGCCTCCAGCATCTCCAGATCGAACAAGGTGCGCTGTTCGAGCCGCTGCGCCTCCAGGAGGCGCCCTTGCGCGTTGAGCTGGGCGAGCCGTAGCTTCAGTTCCTCCTTGATCGCCTTGGTCGATTGCAGCAGCGTCGGGCGCGGCGTCACGTAATGGCTGTTGGCGTAGACTTTGACGAACTCGAGGTCCTGCGTCTTCTGACCCGTCAGCGGATCGAATTCGGCGATCTTTTCGATCTCGTCGCCGAAGAAGCCGATGCGCCAGGCGCGGTCCTCGTAGTGGGCGGGGAACAATTCGATGGTGTCGCCGCGCACGCGGAACACGCCGCGGGAAAAATCGCCGAGCGAGCGCTTGTATTGCATCGCGACGAGATCGGCGACGATCTGGCGCTGGTCGATCCTTTCGCCGACCTGCAACGAGAAGGTCATCGCGGTGTAGGTCTCGACCGAGCCGATGCCGTAGATGCACGACACCGAGGCGACGATGATGACGTCGTCGCGCTCCAGCACCGCGCGCGTCGCGGCGTGGCGCATGCGGTCGATCTGCTCGTTGATCGAGGATTCCTTCTCGATGTAGGTGTCGGTGCGCGGCACGTAGGCTTCGGGCTGGTAGTAGTCGTAGTAGGAGACGAAATACTCGACGGCGTTGTCGGGAAAGAAGCTCTTGAACTCGCCGTAGAGCTGCGCCGCCAGCGTCTTGTTGGGGGCGAGGATCAGCGCCGGCCGCTGCGTCGCCTCGATCACCTTGGCCATGGTGAAGGTCTTGCCCGAGCCGGTGACGCCGAGCAGCACCTGGTCGCGCTCGTGCGCGCCGACGCCGGCGACGAGCTCGCGGATCGCCTCGGGCTGGTCGCCCTTGGGCTCGAATTCCGACACCACCCTGAAGCGGCGCCCGCCTTCCGATTTTTCCGGGCGCTCGGGGCGATGCGGCGTCCACGGCGGGCGGTCGCGGATGTTGGGATCGCCGAGATCGAGCAGCGCCTTGAGCGAATCCACCGTCGCCGCAGCGCCGGTCATGCCGCGCGGATGCGAATCGGCGACGGCATAGGCGGTCTGCGGCGCCTCGGCGAGCCCTTGCGGCTTGTCGACCAGCGCCGGGTTCAGCAGCGCCGCCAGATGCTCGTCGAGCGGATGGACCTCGGGCCTCGCGGCCTTGGCGCGCGTGGCGCGGGAAGCGGGCTTGGCGGGATTCGGCATGGGCGCAATATGGGGGGAAAGCGGGGCGGAGGGAAGGCGGGGTAAAAGCGGCGCGCGCCGCCGATCATCGCGCAGGCGGTTGATCGGCGACGACCGCGAACTTCACGCCGAGCGCCCGCAACACGGCGCTGACGGTTTCGTAGCGCGGATGCGCGCCCGCGCTCAGCGCCTTGTACAGGCTTTCGCGGCCGAGCCCGGCGTCCCTCGCGATCTGCGCCATGCCGCGAGCCTTGGCGACGTCGCCGAGCGCGGCGAAGAACACGTCGGGATTGGGGTCGTCGACGGCAGCGGTAAGATACTCCGCGATGAGGTCGTCATTGTCGAGATAAGCGGCGGGTTCGAAAGGCGCGTAAGTCGTCGTCATAGCTTCGTCTCCTTCAGTTCTCGCGCCGTCGCTCTGAGATGTATTCATGCAGCCCTAGCGTATCCATATGGATACTGCATGCAATCGCTCATTGGGCCAGATCGCCGCGATCAGCCGTCCGCCTTCGCCGTCGACGAGGCGCGCGCCGCGGCTTCGCGGATGAATTGCGCGGTCAGGTCCGGCTGGGTGACCGGCAGCATGTGGCCGCCCTCGACCAGCGTCAGCGTCGCCCCGGGCAGCTCCGCCGCCAGCGCCTCGCCCTGTTGGCGCGGGTCGAGGATGCGGTCGCCGCGGCCGAACAGAATGCTCACCGGAAGCTTCATCGCGCCGTAGCGCAGCATCATCGCGGGCAAGTCTTCGGAAATCGCCGCCAGGTCGGCGGAGGCGGCGATGAAATGGCTGGGCCGCAGGGCGAGCAGGCCGCCGCCCCTGGTGCCGAAGTCGGGGGGAACCGGCTCGGGGGCGAACACCATCGCGAGCATCCTGTCGCGCAAGACGAGGCTCGCCGGCGCGGCGACCGTCCAGGCGGCGAGAGCGCGCAACCACGGCGAGGCGATCATCAGGCCCTTGAACGCCTGGGGAACGGGCGCCGGGTGGGTGAGCGGCGCCACCAGCGCCAAGCCGGCGACGCGCTCGGGGCGGCGCTGCGCCAGCGCCAGCGCCAGCGCGCCGCCCAGCGAGTGTCCCACCACCACCGGGCGGCCGAGTTCGAGCGCCTCGATCAGCGCGGCGAGCGCGTCGGCCTGCGCGCTCAGAGCCGCCGAGGCGCCGGGCGCCCGCACCGAGTAGCCCGAGCCGGGCCGGTCGACCGCCACCACACGAAACTGCGCCGCCAGCTTGTCGACGACGCCGTAGGTGAAGTTGCCGAGCTGGCCGGCGAGCCCATGCACCAGCAGCAGCGCCGGGCCCTGGCCGCGTTCCACCACGTGCAGCCGCGCGCCGGCCACGTCGACGAAGCGGCCGGCCGGCGGCAGCGCCCTCTCCACCCAGCGCGCCGTGCGGGCGGTGAAGAGCGCCAGCGCGCCGCCGACGGCGGCCAACGCAAATAAGAGGACGAGGAGGACGGTCATGATGACGAAGGGCGCTCTGGCGGGGACCGCGGCAAGGTAAGCGGCGCCGCAGCCGCCGGCAAGGCTCGAGAAATCGCCGGTCGCCATTGTCCGGTCGCGTGGGTTCGCGGCGCCGACGACGATGGGTCGAGCGTCGACGAAAGCCGCCGCAGCAGCCGATTTCAACGTTGTCCCGTCGAGCGCCCGGTTCGCTCTATTTGAAATTAGCTTCCGACCGGCTTGTGGCGAATGAGCGAAAGGTCTATCGAAATATCCCCTGCAACATTTGAGTTCATGGCATGTCTCTATCTCGATCTGATTCCGCCGACCTGCTCGCTTTGACGAGCGACATCGTCTCGGCCTTCGTCGCCAACAATTCTTTACGATCGGCGGAACTGCCGGCCCTGATCCAATCCGTACACGCGGGGTTGGTGAAGATCACGAGCGAGGCGGCGGCGCCGAGCGCGCCGGAACCCCAAGCGGCGACGCCGGCGGTCTCCGTTCGCAAGTCGATCACGCCGGATTATCTCGTCTGTCTGGACGACGGCCTGAAGTTCAAGTCTTTGCGCCGGCACCTGACGACGCTGGGAATGACGCCGGAGCAATACCGCGCGAAATGGAAGTTGCCCGCGGATTATCCGATGGTGGCCGCCAATTACGCGGCGCGCCGATCGGCGCTGGCGAAGAAGATCGGGCTTGGGCGATCCCGCACCGCGACGGCCTGATCGGCGCCTTCTCTTCGCCGCTTGACGGCGGCTCGGCGGCGTGGCTGTGACGTTCGCGTCGTGATGTCTCAACCGGTCCTCGCCGCTTGCCCCGCCCCGCGTCCTTACGCCTCGAGACCCTTCGGGTCCTGCCTCGCCCCGGCCAGCGCGCGCGGGCGTGGCTGATCGCGGGGCCGTTGCGGTTCGCCTGCGCGCTCGGGCCGGCGGGAATCGTGCGCGACAAGCGCGAGGGCGACGGCGGCACGCCGGCGGGGCGGTTTCGGCTGCTGTGGGGCTATTACCGGCCCGACCGACCGCGCCCTGCGGCCGGCGGCGTGGCGCTGAAGCCGCTGCGGCGCGACGCCGGCTGGTGCGAGGACCCCGCGAGCGCGCGCTACAACAGGCCGGTGCGCCTGCCCGCCGGCGATTGCACGGACCGGATGTGGCGCGAGGACGCGCTTTACGATCTGACCTTCGCGCTCGACCAGAATTTCACCCGCCGCTGCAAGGGGCGCGGCAGCGCGATCTTCTTCCATCTCGCGCGCCCCGGCCTGACGCCGACGGCCGGCTGCGTGGCGATCGCCGCCGCCGACATGCGCAAGCTGGCGCCGCGCCTGGCGCGCGGGGCGACGATGCGGATCGGCTAGGGCGGGGCGCCCCTTCCCTCCTTGCGGGGGAAGGTGGCGTCGCGTTAGCGACGCCGGATGAGGGGTCGCGCCGTAAGGCGCGTTCTCAGCCGCCTCCGCGACAATGGTCGTACACTCTGTTCATTCGCTCAATCGCGACGCCGCGCTAAGAAACGCGCCTTGCGGCGCGACCCCTCATCCGGCCGCGCTTCGCGCGTCCACCTTCCCCCGCAAGGGGGGAAGGGAGGTCCGGTGGAGCGATTGGCAGGCCCCGTCCGCCGGATTCGTCCGCCGCGCCGCGCGCCAGCGCCAGGGCGGCGGCGCGTTGGAGGTGGGCGCGCATCGCGGCGACCGCGGCGGCCGGGTCCCTGGCGAGGATCGCCGCGGCGATGGCGCGATGCTCGTGGACCGAGGTTCGCAGCACCTCGACGGTCAGCGCGTCGCCGACCTGCGCCATGATCAGCGGCAGGTGCAGGCGCATCGACAGCTCTTGGAGTTGGCGGTTGTCGGCCAGGCGCATGATCGCCTCGTGGAACGCGGCGTTTTCGTCGAGGTAGACAGCGAGGCGGCGCGGCGCTTCCTCGAAGATCATCTGGATCGCCTCGGCGAATCGCTCCCGCTCGGCCGCGTCTCTCGCCTCGGCGGCGAGGCGCGCGGCGAGCGATTCCATCTCGGCCCGAATCTGGAACAGCTCGCGGATCTCGCGCGCCGACAGGCGCCTCACCACCGCGCCGCGGTTCGGCGCGTGCTCGATCAGCCCCTCGGCGGCGAGCCGCCGCAACGCTTCGCGCACCGGGCCTCGGCTCACCGCGAAGCGGGCCGTCAGGTCGCATTCGACGAGACGCTCGCCCGGCGAAAGGCGATGCGCGAGGATGTCGTCGCGCAGACGCTCGACGATATGCGCCACCATCGCGCCGTGCGGCGGCGCGCCGCGGTCGGCGCCGCTTTTCCCCTCCGTCGCCGTTCTCGATAAGGCCATGGTCCGCAACGTCCGATTCTGGCGCTGTTATATTCGCGCCACGACGACGCGCAAAGGCGCGATCGCAAGGCGCCCGCGCCAAGCGACGCTTGACGAACGCCGGACTCATGATATTGTCCTACAATCGTAGCGGTCGGGCAAGGCCGACGCGACAGGCCGACGCGACACGGAGGAAGCGGTCATGCTGATCGGCAAGCGCGGCGCCGCTTCGAGCGCGATTTCGACCGCCGATTTCGAGCGCGTGACCGTTCGCGGCCGCGACCTCGCCGCCGATCTCATGGGCTCGGTGAGCTTCACCGATTTCTTTTTCTTTCTGGCGACGGGGCGCTTGCCGAGCGTCGAGCAGCGCTTCTTTCTCGATCTGGCGCTGGTCGCGATCGCCGAGCACGGCCTCACGCCGAGCGTGCAGGCGGCGCGCATGACCTACGCCGCCGACCCGTCCGCGCTTCAGGGCGCGGTCGCCGCCGGCGTCCTCGGCTGCGGCACGGTCGTTTTGGGCACGGCCGATCTCGCCCGCGTGCTGATCGACGAAGTCCTGGCTCGCATCGACGCGGGCGCCTCGCCGGACGAAGCCGCCGAGCAGATCGCGCGCGAGCGGCGCGCAGCGGGCCGGCCCATGCCGGGGTTCGGCCATCCCCTGCACAAGCCGGCCGATCCGCGCGCCGACCGGATGATCGCGCTGGCGCGAGAGCGCGGGGTCGCCGGACGCGGCGTCGACTGCGCGACGCGCCTGACCGGCGCCGTGGCGCGGGCCTGGGGCAAGCCCCTGCCGATGAACGTCTCGATGGCGATCGCCGCGACCTTGCGCGACCTCGACGTTCCCGCTTCGCTGGTGCGCGGCGTGCCGATCCTGGCGCGCACGGCCGGCCTGCTCGCCCACCTCGGGGAAGAGGCCGAGGCGCCGATCGGGTTCTTCATGGCTTCGCAGGCCGAAGCGGCGATCGGCTACGTCGGCGAGGCGCCGCCATGAGCATGGTCGAGCCCGAAATCGAGGCCGCGCCATGGGACGAGCACGCCGGCTGCGACGATTCCCTCTATCGCGCGCAAATTGCCTATCTCTTCGAGCGCTCGCGCTTCTACCGCGACAAGCTCATGCGCGCCGGCTACGATTCGCCTGCCGCGGTCGGCGGTCTGGCGAGAATCGCCGAGCTGCCGTTCACCGAGAAGGACGAATTGCGCCGCACGCGCACGCGCGAGGAGCCGATCGGGACGCATCGGACCGCCTCGCCCGGCGAGATCGCGCGCATCTATTCGACCAGCGGCACGACGGGAACGCCGAGCTACATCCCGCTGACGCAAGGCGATCTCGAAGTCTGGGTGCGCACGTCGGCGCGCAGCTACGCGGCCTCGGGCGTCGCGCGCGGCGAGCGCATCGTCTCCACCTACAACGCCGGCCCGTTCGTCGCCGGCGCGGCGCTCGACGCCTTCGCCCGGCTCGGCCTTTGCCACGTCCCGGTCGGCACGGGCAACACCGAACGCTTGATGGCGGCGGTGGAGCTGTTGCAGCCGAGCGTCGTCGCGCTGACCCCGTCCTACGCGCTGCACCTCGCCGAATGGGCTCAGAAGCGCGACCTCGACTTGGCGGGCTCGAGCGTCAAGCGGCTGATGGTGGCGGGCGAGCCCGGCGGCGGCGAGCCGACGATGCGGGCCAAGCTGGAGGCCGCCTGGGGCGCCAGCGTCACCGAGGCGATGGGCATCGGCGACATCTCGGTTTCGTTGTGGGGCGAATGCGAGGCCAAGGCGGGCATGCATTTTTCCGGCCGCGGTTTCGTGCATTTCGAGTTGATCGATCCGGCGAGCGGCTTGGCCGTCGACATGCGCGACGGCGCCGAGGGCGAACTCGTGCTGACGCACCTCGTCAACCGCTCCGCGCCGTTGCTGCGCTTTCGCACCCGCGATCACGTGCGGCTCGGCGTCGGGCGCTGCGCCTGCGGGCGCACCGCGCCGCGCGTGCGCTGCGTCGGGCGCACCGACGACATGCTGATCGTGCGTGGCGTCAACGTGTTTCCCTCCGCGGTGCGCGAAGTGGTCAACGGCTTCGCCCCCGAGGTGACCGGCGTCGTCATGATCCGGCCGCGCGCCGCGGGCGTGCGCCAGGAGCCGCCGCTGCCGGTGAGCGTCGAGGTCGCCGAACGGGCGCGCGAGGGCCTCGCGGAACGCATTCGAGCGCGCATTCGCGACACGCTACTGGTGACGACCGAGATCGAGTTGACGGCGGCGGGAAGCCTGCCGCGCAGCGAATACAAATCGAGGCTCGTGGACAAGGCTTGAACGGAGGCGACGATGAAGAAGCTGCAAACCCAGGGCTTGCATCACATCACGCTGGTCGGCGCCGATCGCCAGACCTCGATCGACTTCTGGGAGGGCCTGCTCGGCATGCCCTTCGTGTTCGAGCAGCCCAATCTCGACAACGCCGCCGAAAGCCACATCTATTTCGATCCCGGCGACGGACGGCTGATCACCGTGTTCACGCGCGAAGACCGCAAGCCGGCGCAGCGCCGCACGCCCACCGACATCGGCTGCGTCCATCACATCGCCTTCAATGTCTCGCGCGCGGTGTTCATGCAGGCGATCGAGCGGCTCGACGCGCGCGGCGTCAAGCACACCGGCGTGCGCGACCGCAAGATCTTCGACGCGATCTATTTCGAGGACCCGCTCGGCCTGCTGATCGAGCTCTCCTGCTACAAATTCGAGCCGCCGTTCGGCTATGGTCACGCCGACGTGCTGTTCGAGGCGCATAAGCTGCGCGTCGCGGCGGGCGATCGCGCCATCGCCGAGGTTCATCTGGCCGACGCGATCGAGCTGCTCGTCGAGCGCTCGCGCGCGAGCCTGTCGGCCGATCGCACGCCCAAGAATCCTTACGCGCGCTGACCGGCCCACGCAGCGAATTTCAGGTCACGGGGTCAAACGCCAAAGCAACGGGAGGAAAGAATGTCCGCCATCAAAATGCATGTGTTGAAGCCGAGCGTGAACAACATGACGGCGCGCGTTTTCGTGCGCGCCGCCAAACTGGATTTCACCGAGGACGACGCCTGGGGAAAGACCCGCTCGGAAGGTTTCCTGGCGAAGAATCCGGCCCACCTGACGCCGATGATCGAGGCCGCCGATCTTCCCAAGGGCGTGGTGTGGGAGAGCTGCGCCATCATGCAGTATCTGTGCAACAAGCACGATCTCGAGCGCTTCTATCCCAAGGCGCCGGCCAAGCGCGCGATGATCGACAGCGCGATGTTCTATATCATTGGCACGCTCTACCCCTACGTCGCGCGCGCCACCTATCCGGCGCTCGCCTTCCCGCAATATCCCGGCGAGGTCGGCGCGAGCGACGCCGACGCGAGCGCCAAGGACGCGGCGCAGAAGGCGGCCGTCGCGGCGATCGCCGAGCCGCTGGGCGTCTTCCACACCTTCTACATGGACGGCAAACCGTTCATCGGCGGCGACCACCCGTCGATCGCCGACATCCGGCTCGCCGCGACGTTGGAGTTTCTCGCCGTGATCGACTACCCGCTGCCGACTTGGGCCAAACATTTTATGGCGGCGATGGAGACTTCGCTCGGCGCCGCCTACGCCGAACCCGCCGCCGACGTGCGCGGCTACATCGCCCACGTGAAGTCGCAGAAGAAGTAGCGGCGCACCTCGCGCGGCGGGAACTTCCTCCCCCGCACACGGGCGGCGCGATGCGGGCGTCCCGGCGAAAGCGCCGCGACTCGCCCCGCCCCTTGCCCTGCCTCTCCCCGCGAAGGGCGGGGAGAGGGGAAGAACGGCACCGCGTGCCCCTCTCCCCGCGAAGCGGGGAGAGGTTGGTTGAGGGGCTTGGGTGATTGGCCGCAGGCGTTGCCCAGCCACGCAAAGATTACCAACCTTTCATGTCGGCGCCATCGCGGCGTTAGGTTCGCCGGGCCATCTTGCCGGTCATGGCGCCGCGCAAAGGGCCGGCGCGCGAGACCTCGCCGGAGCCTTCCATGTCCTCAACCGCACTCACGCGTCCCCCCCGACGCTCGCTACGCGCCGCGCTGCTCGGCGCGGTCGCCGTCTTCGCGCTCGGCGCCGCGGCGCTCGAATACGGCGCACTGTCGCCCGGCTACGCTATCGCGGCGACGACGCAGACCTCGTCGGGCCCCGCTTCCTTCGCCGACGTGGTCGACCGCGTGAAGTCGTCGGTGGTTTCGGTCAAGGTCAAGGTCGCCGACGGCGGCGAGACGGATTTCGATTCGCAGGACAATCCGCATTTCGCCCCGGGCGGGCCGTTCGACCGTTTCTTCAGGCATTTCGGCATGCCCGACGGCAACGACGGCGAGGCGCCGACGCCGCATCGCCAACGCCATCCGACAACGGCGCAGGGCTCCGGCTTCTTCATTTCCGCCGACGGCTACATCGTCACCAACAACCACGTCGTCGACCACGCGACCGAGGTGACGGTCACCACCTCGGACGGCAAGACGATCGCCGCCAAGGTGATCGGAACCGATCCGAAGACCGACATCGCCTTGCTCAAGGCGAAGGACGCGGCGACCTATCCCTTCGTCAATTTCGCCTCGCAAACGCCGCGCGTCGGCGACTGGGTGATCGCGGTCGGCAATCCCTTCGGGCTCGGCGGCACGGTGACCGCGGGCATCGTCTCGGCGCGCGGCCGCGACATCGGCTCGGGACCCTATGACGACTTCCTGCAGATCGACGCGCCGGTCAATCACGGCAATTCGGGCGGCCCGACCTTCAACACCGACGGCGACGTGGTCGGCGTCAACACCGCGATCTTCTCGCCCTCGGGGGGCAGCGTCGGCATCGGCTTCGCCATCGCCAGCGACGTCGTCAAGAATGTCGTCGAGCAACTCAAGGAAACCGGCTCCGTCGCGCGCGGCTGGCTCGGCGTCGAAATCCAGGCGGTGACGCCGGAGCTCGCCGACAGCCTCGGCGTCAAGAAAGCATCCGGCGCGCTGGTCGCCAAGGAGACGGCGGGCTCGCCCGCGGCGAGCGCCGGCGTGAAGGTCGGCGACGTCATCACCGCGGTCAACGCCGAAGAGGTCGCCGATCCCAAGGACCTGGCGCGCCGCATCGCCGCGCTGGGGCCGAAGAAGTCCGCCGACCTCGCGATCTGGCGCAACGGCGCGCCGCAGACCATCGCGGTGACGCTCGGCGCAATGCCGATGGACAAGGAGGCGAACGCCGAGACGCCCGCGAAGCCCGAGGATTCCTCGCCGCTCGCCAAGCTCGGCCTGACGCTGGAACGCGCGCGCGGCGGCGCCGAAGGCGTGGCGGTCACGGACGTCGATCCGAACAGCGTCGCGGCCGACCACGGCCTGCAGGCCGGCGACGTCATCCTCGAGGCGGGCGGCAAACCGGCGACGCGTCCCGCGGACGTCGCCGAGGCCTTCGCGGCCGCCAAGACGGACGGCCATAAGTCGGTGCTGCTGCGCGTGAAGTCGGGCGACTCGGTGCGCTTCGTGGCGCTGCCGACGCAAGCGGCGTCCTGATCTCGAGCTCGGCCCCGCCTCCCCCGCGGGGCCATTGAAGCCGGAGGTCGCGCGCTCCCCCCTCCCGCGCGCCCCGGCGAAACGGCGGCAGGCCAGTCCCCAATGGCCTGCCGCCATATTTTTGGCGGAATCCGGCGGAGCCGCTATATGTCGTCCATGCGGATTCTCATCATCGAAGACGACCGCGACGCGGCGGCCTATCTCGTCAAGGCGTTCCGCGAGGCCGGCTACGCCGTCGACCACGCCGCCGACGGGCTCGGCGGCTACGATCTGGCGCAGGAAGGCGGCTACGACGTCGCCATCGTCGACCGCATGCTGCCCAAGATGGACGGATTGGCGCTGATCGGCGCCCTGCGCGCCCAGAACATCGAGACGCCGGTGCTGATCCTCTCGGCGCTCGGCCAGGTCGACGACCGCGTCAAGGGCTTGCGCGCCGGCGGCGACGACTACCTCGCCAAGCCCTACGCCTTTTCCGAGCTGCTGGCGCGCGTCGAGGCGCTGGCGCGCCGCCGCCCCAAGGGCGCGCCGGAAGAGACGACCTATCGGCTCGGCGACCTCTCGCTCGACCGCCTTTCCCACAAGGTGACGCGCGCCGGCGAGGAGATCGTGCTGCAGCCGCGTGAGTTCCGCCTGCTCGAGTACCTCTTGCAGAACGCCGGCAAGGTCGTCACCCGCACCATGCTGCTCGAGCACGTCTGGGACTATCATTTCGATCCGCAAACCAACGTCATCGACGTGCACGTCTCGCGCCTGCGCGCCAAGATCGACCGCGATTTCGACGCGCCCCTGCTGCACACGGTGCGCGGCGCCGGATACATGCTCCGTGACGGCGCTCGCTAAGCTCTTCCGCGCCACGGCGTTCAAGCTGACGCTCGCCATTCTCGGGCTCAGCGCCATCGGCGCGGCGCTGGTGCTGGGCGTCGTCGCCTGGCAGGTCATCAAGCTGGTCGACGACGAGACGCGCCAGACCATCGAAGCGGAGGCCAAGGGCCTCGCCGAACAATACGACGTGGGCGGCGTTCGCCAGCTCGGCGCGATCATCGAGGCGCGCTCGCGCCAGCCGGGGTCTTCACTCTATCTCCTGACCGACAGCGCCGGCGAACCGCTCGCCGGCAACGTCGCGCAATTGCCGCCGGGCGTGCTCGATCGCGCCGGCGTCGTCGACACGCCCTACGAAACCGCCGATGAATCTTCGCCGGGGCGGCGCGCGCTGGCGCGCATCTTCGTGCTGCCGGGAGGCTTCCACTTGCTCGTCGGGCGCGACCTCGGCGATCGCGCGCGCATCGGCGCGGTCATGGTTCGCGCCATGGCGGTTTCGCTCGTCTTCTTCGCCGCGTTGGCGGCGCTGGGCGCGCTGTTCGTCGCGCGCCGCGTGCTCAGCCGCATCGACGCGATGAACGGTTCGGCGCGCGCCATCATGGCCGGAGACCTGACGCGACGCCTGCCCGTTTCCGGCTCCGACGACGAGCTCGATCGCCTGGCGCGCGGCCTCAACGAAATGCTGGCGCGCATCGCCGACCTGATGGCGGGCATGCGCGAAGTCTCGGACAATATCGCCCACGATCTGCGCACGCCGTTGACCCGCCTGCGCAATCACGCCGAGGAGGCGTTGCGCGGCGACGCCGATCGGGCGGCCTATCGCGTCGCGCTGGAGCGCACGATCGAGGAGTCGGACGGTCTGATCAAGATCTTCAACGCCCTCCTGCTGATCGCGCGCGCCGAGGCGGGCGCCGAGAGCGCCGGCATGAGCGCGTTCGACGTCGGCGAGACGGTGGCGAGCGTCGCCGAGCTCTACGAGCCGCTCGCCGAGGAATACGGCGTCGCGCTCAAGGTCGCGGCCGCGCGCGGCCTGACGATCGTCGGCAATCGCGAGCTGATCGGCCAGGCCGTCGCCAACCTCATCGACAACGCGGTCAAGTACGGCGCCGGCGAGGCCGGGGAGCCGCCCGCCGAGGGCCGCAGCGAGATCGCGGTGAGCGCGCGCGGCGACGGCGCGACCGTCACGATCGAAGTCGCCGACCACGGGCCGGGCATTCCCGCCGCCGACCGCGCGCGCGCGATCCACCGCTTCGTGCGGCTGGAGGGCGCGCGCTCACGCCCCGGCTTCGGCCTCGGCCTGTCGCTCGCGGCCGCCGTAATGCGCATGCACGGCGGCGCCGTGCGGCTCGAAGACAACGCGCCCGGCCTCAGGGTCGCCGTCACGCTGCCGGCGGGCGTCCCGGCGCTTCCCTCCCCGGCCGCGAAAGCGGCGGCATGAAGGCTTCGCTCGCCGATCGCCTCATCGACGCGCCGCGCCTCGCCGCGCCCGCCCAGGCGCGCCGCCGCCTCGAGGCGCTCATCGGCGCGCCCGAGGCGGCGGGCCTCGGCGAACTCGTCTCGCGCCGGCAGGCGCGCGATCTTCTGCTCGGCCTCGCCGATCACTCGCCCTACCTGTGGCGGCTGATCGCGGAGGACCCCGGCCGCCTCGCCCGCTTGCTTCGAGCGCCGCCCGAGGAATCGCTGAAGCGAATCGTCGCCGCGCTTCACGCGCGCCGCGACGACGACGAGGGCGAGGCGATGCGCGCGCTGCGGCGCGCCAAAGCCGAATCGGCGCTGCTGATCGCGCTCGCCGACGTCGGCGGCGTGTGGGACCTGACCGCGACGACCGAGGCGCTGACGCGCTTCGCCGACGCCGCCGTCGGCGCGGCGCTACGCTTCCTGCTGCGGGGATACGCGCGCGAAGGGCGCTTGAATCTCGATCCCGATTGCGCCGCGATCGAGGCGGGCTGCGGTCTCGTCGCGCTGGCGCTGGGCAAGCACGGCGCGCACGAGCTCAACTATTCCAGCGACATCGACATCATCGTGCTCTACGACTCGCAGGCCGCCTCGATTCCTCACGGCGTCGAGCCGAGCCCGCTGTTCGAGCGCCTCACCAAGGCGCTCGCCCGCCTGTTGCAGGAGCGGACCCCCGACGGCTACGTGTTTCGCGTCGACCTTCGCCTGCGGCCCGACCCAGCCTCGACGCCGATCGCCCTGTCGATCGCCAGCGCCAGCGCCTATTACGAAACCCTGGGTCAGAACTGGGAGCGCGCCGCGATGATCAAGGCGCGCCCGGCGGCCGGCGATCTCGAGCTCGGCCGGCGCTTTCTCGCCGATCTCGCGCCGTTCATCTGGCGCAAGTATTTCGACTACGCGGCGATCGCCGACATCCACGCGATGAAACGCCAGATCCACGCGGTGCGCGGGCACGAGCGGGTCACGGTCCCCGGCCACGACGTCAAGCTGGGGCGCGGCGGCATTCGCGAGATCGAGTTCTTCGTGCAGACGCAGCAACTGATCTTCGGCGGCCGGCGCCCGAGCATGCGCGGGGCGCGCACGCTCGACATGCTCCGGCAGTTGCACGCCGAGCATTGGGTCGGCGCCGAGGCGGTCGCCGACCTGACGAGCGCCTATACGTTCCTGCGCCGCGTCGAGCACCGCCTGCAGATGGTCGCCGACGAGCAGACGCAGCGCCTGCCTTTCGAACCTGCCTCGCTGGCGCGCTTCGCAAAATTCTGCGGCTACGCGCGCCTCGACCGCTTCGCGGCCGAAATGACCGCTCATCTGCTTCGCGTCGAGCGCCATTATGCGCGCCTGTTCGAGGACGCGCCGACACTCGACGCCGAGGCCGGCAGCCTGGTCTTCACCGGCGTCGCCGACGATCCCGAGACCCTGACGACCCTGCGCCGGCTCGGCTTCCAGCGGCCCGAGGACGCCGCCGAGACGATTCGCGGCTGGCATTTCGGGCGCCGGCCGGCGGTGCGCAGCGCGCGCGCCCGCGAAGTGCTGACCGAGCTCGTTCCGGCGCTGCTCGCGGCCTTCTCCGGCTCGGGCGATCCCGACGCGGCGCTCAGCGCGTTCGACGCGGCGCTGGCGCGCATGCCCGGCGCGGTGGAGCTGCTCTCCATCCTGCGCTCCAACGCGCCGGTGCGCGAATTGTTCGGCGATCTCTTCGGCAGCGCGCCGCGCCTGGCCGAGGTCGTCGCGGCGCGCCCGCACGTGCTCGACGCGGCGATCGATCCCGGCCGCGTGGCGGCGATCGGCGAGAGCCTCGACGAAAAGCGCCTGACGGCGCGGGTCGCCGATTTCCTCGACGCCGCGACGAGCTTCGAGGACATGCTCGACCGGGCGCGCGATTTCGCCGCCGAGGAAATGTTCCTCATCGGGGTGCGCCTGCTCTCCGGCGCGCTCGATCCCGAGCGGGCGGGGCGCGCCTACAGCGCGCTGGCGCAAAGCCTGGTCGCCGCGCTGCTCGAGCGCGTCGGCGAGGCCTTTGCGCGCGATCACGGCCGCGTGCGCGGCGGGCGCGTCGGCGAGGCCTTTGCGCGCGATCACGGCCGCGTGCGCGGCGGGCGCGTCGCCGTAATCGCCATGGGCAAGCTCGGCTCGCGCGAAATGACCGCGGCGTCCGACCTCGATCTGATCGTGATCTACGATTTTCCCGCCGACGCCGGCGAATCCGACGGCGCGCGCCCGCTCGGCGCCGTGGTCTACTACACGCGCCTGACGCAACGCTTGCTCGCCGCTCTGACCGCGCCGACCAAGGCCGGCAAGCTCTACGACGTCGATTTGCGCCTGCGCCCCTCCGGTCGCAAGGGGCCACTGGCGACGCAATTCTCGGCCTTCACGCTCTATCAGAAGTCGGAAGCCGAGACCTGGGAGCACATGGCGCTGACCCGGGCGCGGGTGGTGGCGGGCGAACCGAGCCTCGCCGCGGAGATCGCGGGCGCGATCGCCGCCGTTCTCACCGCGCCGCGCGAGCCGGCCAAGCTCGTGCGCGAGGTGCGCGCGATGCGCACGTTGATCGCCAGCGAGAAGGGCGACCAGGACCCGTGGGACCTCAAGCTCGTCTCGGGCGGCCTCATCGACATCGAATTCGTCGCGCAATACCTGGTGCTCGCCCACGCGGCGCGCCATCCGCGCCTGCTCGACGTTTCGACGCGCGCGGTCATCGCGGAAGCGGGCGCGAGCGGCCTCCTCAACCCCGACGAGACCGAAGCGCTCGCCGACGCGCATCGGCTCTTCACCGACGCCACCCAGATCATGCGCCTCGCCGTCGCCGGCCCGTTCGATCCGGTGAAAGCCGCGAGCGGCGTCAAGCGGCGCATCGCCGCGGCGGCGGCGCTGCCCGACTTCGAATCGCTGCAGGGGGCGGTCAGCGAGGCGCGCGAGCGCGTGCGCCGGGTCTACGCGAGGGTGCTGGGCGGGCAGGCGGGGTGAGGCGAGCGGGATCGCCGATCAGTCCGGCAAGCGAGGCGCCGGGGTCGACGCGGGCCGGCGGCCGAACAGCAGCGCGCGGCGATCGAGGCCGCTCCGGACCGGGCCGCTCGTCGCCGCAGGCTGCGCCGGCGGCGGCGCCATCAGAAGGGCGAGCGTGCGCTGCGCCTCGGCGCGCGCCTGGCCGGGAAGGGTGAAAGTGAGCACCGGCGAATGCAGCGAGTGGGCCTTGTAGAGGCCGACGCCCACGTCGCCGCCGACGACGAAGGTCCGTTGGCCCGCTGGCAGCTCGACGACGACGCTTCTGCCGATCGCGGCCATGTCCATCGGAGCCGGCTCGATCGGCAGCATCGTCAGGTTCATGAACCACGGCGTCAGGACAACGCCGACGAGCGCGTCGTCGCCGAAGCGACGGAAGCCGACGGCCTCGATGGCGACGATCGGGTTGTATAGCGGCAGGTCCCGCATCGCCGCGTCGATGAGGCGGAACCGCGCGATCAGCGCCTGAACGCGGGGGTGGTCGTCGGCCTCGCCGGGAGAGTCCATCGCTTGCCGCTCAAACGGCGCGTTGCGTCGCGGCGAGGGCGGCGAGCTCGGGGAAAGCGCCTTCGAAGAAGCGTTTGGCCGCTTCGGCGTCCTCGCGCGCGATCTTGGCCACGACCCAGCGCTGCGCCTGCACGGCGACGTAGTCGCCCGGCTCGACCGCGTCCGGCATCATCATCAGGCTGACGACGAAGCGCCGGCCGTAGACGTCGACGAGCGCGCTCGGCCCGTCGATCGACACCACTTCGGCTGGTACGGCGAGGCACATGGCGCCGTATCCTAATGCAGCCGCGGCGTCGGCGCCATGCCGAGGCGGGTGAGCTCGTCGACGATCATCGCCACCGCCACGTCGCGTCCGCCGGCGGCGGCCGGCGACAGATCGAGGCCGGTCTTCAGGTTCTCCGGGACGACGCCGATGACGACGACGCGCCGCGGCGCCTCGTCGATGAGGCGTAGCGCGGCGAGCATATCCGAGAGACCCAGTTGATGCGGCGAGAACCGGGTCTCGAACAGCATCCGGATATCGTCGTTCTCGAGCCGGATGACGCGGCCGGCCGGGCCGGCGGCGTTGACCGCGTCGGCGACGATCAGGCAGTCGCGCCCGGCGACCATGTCGAGCAATTCCATCCCGGAGGTGCCGCCGTCGAGCGACTCGACTTCATCAGGCAGCTCGTGCGAGGCGTCGAGCGCCTCGACGATCCGTACGCCGACCCCCTCGTCCGACAGGAGGATGTTGCCGAGGCCGAGGACGAGGACGCTGGCGATCGGTCGCGCCATCACATCGCCTTGACCTGGACGATCGGCCGCTTCTCCGCGTCCACCATATGCACGGCGCAGGCGAGGCACGGGTCGAACGAGTGCACCGTGCGCAACACTTCGAGCGGCAGGCTGGCGTCGGCGACGGGCGTGTCGATGAGCGAGGCCTCGTAGGGGCCCGGCTCGTCGTTCTGGTCGCGCGGTCCGGCGTTCCAGGTCGACGGCACGACGCACTGATAATTGTCGATCTTGCCGTCCTTGATCACCACCCAGTGCGAGAGCACGCCGCGCGGCGCCTCGTGATAGCCGAAGCCGCGAATCTCGCCCTTGGGGAACGTCGGCCGATTGAAGGTGCGGTCGTCGCCCCTGGCGATGTTGTCGATGAGCAGCCGCCACTGGTTCTGCAGGGCCTCGAGCAACACCGCGCAGCGCACGGCGCGCGCCGCGATGCGGCCGATCGTCGAGTGCAGCGCGGCGAGCGGAATCTGCGAGCCGGCGACCTTGCTGGCGACCTCGATCACTCTGGTCAGGTGCCGCTTGGTCGGCTCGTGGCCGGCCGCGTACATGGCCAGGACGTTGGCGAGCGGGCCGACCTGCGCGCGTTTGTCGAGGAAGGTCGGCGCCTTGACCCAGGAATACTTTCCGTCGTCGTGGAAATCGTCGTACTTCGGATTCGTCTGGCCGACGTAAGGATGCAGCGCCGCGGAGTCGCCGGTATATTCGTACCAGGAGTGCTTGACCGCCTCCTTGACGCCGTCGCGGAAGAAGGCGTCCTGATAGCTGGTGATCGGCTGGAACTTCGCGAGGTCGCCCGGGATGTAGCCGCCGGGCAACTCGAACTGCGTGCCCTTGGTGTCGAGCGGCAGGTCGGGAACCGAGAGATAGTTGGTGACGCCGGCGCCGTATTGCGTCCAATCCGCGTAGAGCGCGCCGACCGCGGCGACGTCGTTGATCATCGCGTTGTTGACGAAGTCGCCGAGTTGGTCGATCAGGGCCTTGACGGCGTACAGCCGCTCGATCGTCAGGGTCGACTGGCTATTGGGATTGATCGCGTTGGACACCCCGCCGACCGCGAGGTTCTGGATGTGCGGCGTCTTGGAGCCGAGAATGGCGACGATCTTGTTGGCGGTGCGCTGCACTTCGAGCGCCTGGATATAGTGCGTCGCCGCCAAGAGGTTGACGTCCGGCGGCAGCTTCATCGCCGGGTGGCCCCAGTAGCCCGAGGCGAACACGCCGAGATTGCCGCTGTCGACGAAGGTCTGCAGCTTGTCGCGCACCGCCGTGATATTCGGGATGCTGTTGGCGGCGTAGTCGGACAGGCTCGCCCCGAGCTTGGCGGCTCCCGCCGGATCGCCCTTCAGCGCCGAGACGATGTCGACCCAGTCGAGCGCGGCGAGCTGATAGAAATGCACGATGTGGTCATGCACGCCGTGCGCCGCGACGATCATGTTGCGGATGTACTGGGCGTTGAGCGGCACCTCGAGATTCAGCGCGTTCTCCACCGCGCGCACCGAGGTGATCGCGTGCACCGTGGTGCAGACGCCGCAGATGCGTTGCGTGAAGATCCAGGCGTCGCGCGGGTCGCGGTCCTTGAGGATGAGCTCGATGCCCCGCCACATCTGGCCCGACGACCAGGCCTTGGTCACCTTGCCTCCGTCGACTTCGCAGTCGATGCGCAGGTGCCCCTCGATGCGGGTGATGGGGTCGATCGTAATGCGGGTCAAGGCAGCCTCCTCTTAGCGTTGCGCGGCGGCGCCGCGCAGCACGGGCAAGGTCTTGATGAACACGAGATAGAGAAGCACTTCGAGCGCGACGACGCCGATCGTCACCATCAGCTCGGGCAGCGAGGGGAAGTACGACCAGCCGTTGAGCGGCTGATAGCCGATGAGATAGGCGTCGAGGCGATAGAGCGATCCGGCGGCGAGCAGCGCGACGGCGCCGAGGAACGAGGCGCGCCGGCTCGCCCGGCAGGCCGGGATGAGGAACGCCAAGGCGGCGGCGAGGAACAGGACGTTCTCGATCCAGAACATGAGGACCCTGACGCCGCCCTCGAAGGCCAGCGGCAGCGCGCCGCGGGCGAAGAGGTCGCCCCAGCGCAGCACCAGCCAGGCGACGGTGATCCAACCGACGACGGTCGAGAGCTTGCCGATCAACGCCTGCTCGGAGGGCAGCGCGAAGGTCTTGGACACCACCGTCGCTTCGAACATCACCACGGCGTATCCCATCGCCAGCGCGCTGACGACGAACAACGCCGGCAGCCAAGTCGTGAACCACAGCGGCGACAGCTTGTTGCCCATCACCAGCAGCATCGACCCGAGCGAAGACTGGTGCATCGTCGGCAGCAGGACGCCGAGCGCGGCGAACACGAACATCCAGCGTTCGAGCCAGCGCTTGACTCCGTGGAGGCCGAACCGCTCCAGGATCACCGGAGCGAACTCGATCCACAGCACAACCACGTACGCCATCACGCACAGCGCGACCTCGTACATCACCGAGTTCAGCTGCGCGTACCACGGCAACAGCAGATTGTAGGCCTGCCAGTACCGGCCGAGATCGAAGATCACCGCGAAACCGCCGAGCGTGTAGCCGAACATGCCGCTCAGCAGGGCGGGCCGCATCAGCGCATGATACTGGCCGCGATTGAAGATGTAGACGAGCAACGCCATCGCGAATCCGCCGCAGCCGATCGCGGTGCCGATGATGACGTCGACGACCACCCAGATGCCCCAGGGATAGCCGGAGTTGATGTTGGCGACTGCGCCGAGCCCGTGGAGGAATCGCTCGGCGAGGAAGTAGAAGGCGATGACCACCAGGGCGACCAGCACCAGCGTGGTCGGCGTGATTACACTGCGGCGCAGCGACGTGGCGTGGCTCACGATCGGCCTCCTCGAGACTTCGGCTCGTCGTCATGGTTTTGGGCCATGTTGCGACGGGCGAGGAACGCGAATCCGACGAAGGCGACGACGGGCGCGATCAGCCAGTGGTAGAGCGTGTGCTGCATCCCTTCGGCGAGCGCGGCGGCGGGCTGCGGCGCGACGTTGGGCAGCCCGAGTTTTTCGAACGGCACGGCGGCGAGGTAGCGCACTTGGGTGCCGCCGTTCTCGTGTTCGCCGTACACTCCCTTGACGTAGGACGGAATGGTCGCGACGTTGGGCGGTCGGTCCTCGCCGAGCTTGCCGCGCGCGAACGCGTAGGTCGAGCCGACCGGCGCGGCGAGCCGGCGCTCGATCTCCTGGCTGAGGTCCTTGACCGAGCCGAACAGCGATGCGCCGGTCGGGCACACGTCGCAGCAGGCCGGAATCTTGCCTTCCTTCTGCAGGTGGCTGCAGAACTGGCACTTGGCGATCTTTCCCAGGGGATTGTTGAAGTCGTACTGCGGCACGCCGAACGGGCAGCTGTAGACGCAGTAGCGGCAACCGATGCAGGCGTCGGCGTTGTGGGTGACGATGCCGGTCGTCGCGTCCTTGCGCATCGCGCCGACCGGGCAGACCGAGACGCACGACGGGTCGACGCAATGCAGGCAATGCCGCTTGACGAAGGCGAAGCCGTCGATCTCGTGGTCCTTGTGCTCCGCCGCGCCGTTGCGGTAGACCTTGATGACCTCGAGCGTGCGCCCGGACAGATCCTCCGGCGAGTCCCAGGTGCCCTCGTTCCAGTGCCTGAGATCGGCGGGAATCTCGGCGGGCATCTTGTTGGCGACCTTGCAGGCCGACATGCACGCCTTGCAGCCGATGCATAGCGTCGAGTCGTAAAGCATGCCCACCGCCTGCGGCGGCATTTCCTTCGGCGGCCGCGCGATGGCCGCCACGCCCTGCGTCGGCGCCGCGGCGGCCGCGGTGGCCAAGCCGGCGCCCTTCAGGAAGTTCCTGCGGTCGACCTCGCTCATGGCTAGGCCCCCTTGTTCGGCGCGTCCGGTCCGTTCGGCTTGTCGTCGCTCATCTGCCTGAGCAGCATCGCGCCGGCGCCCACCACGAGGCCGCCGACCACGCCGACCGCCGCCGCCGCGCCGCCGCTGACGCCCTTGCCCTGCTCGGCTTCGACCGGCGGGAAGGCGGTCGGCGGCGTCAGGGTCTTGACCGTCGCCAGCGAATGCAGCGGCTTGCGGAAGCCGGTTTCCTTCTCGGTGCAGCCGAAGCACGGATGCCCGGTGCCCACCGGCCACGAGCCGAAGCCGACGTCGCCGAAGCCGAGCGCCGGACAGTTCGCGTGGGTCTCCGGACCCTTGCAGCCGATCTTGTAGAGGCAGAAGCCCTGACGATGCCCTTCGTCGCCGAACTCCAGCGCGAAGCGCCCGGCGTCGAAGTGCGGCCGCCGCTCGCAATTCTCGTGGATCAGCCGCCCGTAGGCGAATTTCGGCCGGTTCAGCTCGTCGAGCTCCGGCGGCTTGCCGAAGGTCAAGAGATAGAGAACCGTCGACAGGAAATTGTAGGGGCTGGGCGGGCAGCCGGGAATGTTGACCACCGTCTTGCCGGGAATGACCTCGTGCGTGCCGACCGCGCCGGTCGGGTTCGGGTCGGCCGATTGGATGCCGCCCCAGGACGCGCACGACCCGATGGCGACGACGGCGGCCGCGCCTTCGGCGGCCTCGCGCACGAGCTCCATCTGCGTCTTGCCGCCGACCTTGCAGTAGATCCCGCCGTCCTTCATCGGCGTCCCGCCCTCGGTCACCAGCACGTAGCTGCCCTTGTTCTTGGCCATCATCGCGTGCTTGTAGGCGAGCGCCTGCTCTCCGGCGCCGACGCACAACGTGTCGTGATAATCGAGCGAGATCACGTCGAGCAGGATCGACTCGATCGTCGGGTGGTAGGAGCGCAGCAGCGATTCGGTGCACCCGGTGCATTCCTGGCCGTGCAGCCAGATGACCGGCGGGCGCGCCGTCGCCGTCGCCGCCTCCGCCATGCGCAGGCCCGCCGCCGCCGGCAGCCCCATCGTGGCGGCGACGCCGGCGCAGAACTTCAGCAGTTGGCGGCGGCTGAGGCCGCCGGGCGCCGGTTCATCGGGGTTGGGCCCCAGGCAGGCCCGGTAATCGAAGTCGGGAATGCAAGTGGCGTCCATGACCCGCCTCTTTTTGAGGTTTGTGCGAAAGACGCGCTAACCCGCGTCCCGGCGAACGGCGATGACGATCGTCAATTTTTCCGATATGGCCGGCGGCGGGCTGAGATCACGCCGAACCGAGCCAATGGATTTCGGCCGCGAGGGCCTCGACATCAGGGATGACCACCTGCCGGCCGGAGAAGTGGGCCACTCCGTCGGTCTCCAGTCGGCCGATGATGCGCGAGATCGTCTCGTGGCGCGTGCCGATCATCGAGGCGAGGTCGCGCCGCGACACCGGCAGATCGATCGATTGCGAGCCGTTGGCGTGCCGCCGGCCGTGCTTGCGCACGAGCACGAGCAGGAGGTGCACGAGCTGGTGGCGGTTCGACAGCGTCGCCTGCCGGAACATCGTGTCGTGAGCGTGCTCGAGCTCGAAGATCGAGCGTTTGAGGAATCTCAGGCCGAACGCCGGATCGTCGGCCAGCAGCGCGGTGAGCGTCGCGCGGTCGATATGGCACACCACGCTCGGGCCGAGCGTTTCCGCGCCGGTCTTATGCTCGCCGCCGGTGAGGAACGAACGGTAGCCGATGGTGTCGCCGGGATAGGCGAGCCCCAGCAGCACCGAGTTGCCGTTGGCGTCGAGCCGCCGGATTCCGACCGCACCGACGGAGACGCAGTGCACGCCGTCGTTGCGCTGCCCTTGCGCGAAGACGACCGCGCCGGAGCCGTATTCGCGCCGCCGCCGGCCGCGCTCGAGCGCCTCGCTCGCGGCTTCGTCGAGATCATGCCAGTCGCTGCGCGCCCCGACGTGGCAGACGGCGCAGGAATGCCCCTCCAACCTTTGAATGCTCGGCGCCACTGTCTCGGCCGTCCCCCTCCCGTGCGGCGGCGTCGCGTTCTGGCTCGCCGGACTCTGATAAATGATGCGGCGCCGCAGGCCAGGCGTTTTTGACATAACGCAATAAGGCGGCCGGCCGGGCGGCGCGCAAAAAGACTATGTCGGACGAAATTGACGATCATCAACGACGTTTGGCGCGCCCCCGGCTAAGGCCGCGAAAGCCTGCAGGGTCGGCGTCGGGCCGTGGATGCAGGCCCTTTTGTGCGGGTGCAAGCCATGCAGCGGGTTGGCTCTTATGTCGCGGCCGCCGTGGTCATCGTCGCGATCGTGGCGGGCGTCGGCTGGGTTCTCCAGATGCAGGCTGGGGCGACGCCCGGCGCGCAGACGGCCGACGCGGGCGCCTATCGCTTCGAGGCGAGGCCGGCCGGCGTCGACGGGCCGCTGAAACGATGCGTGGTGTGCCACAGCGTCGAGCAGGGCGGGACGCTGCGCGTGGCGCCGCCGCTTTACGGCATCGTCGGCGCGCCCAAGGCGCGCGCCTCGTGGTACGCCTATTCGGCGGCGCTGCGGAAGGCCGGCGGCGACTGGAACGAAGACGGTCTCGATAAATTTCTAGCCTCGCCGAGCAAGTTCCTGCCGGGCACGACGATGAACATCGTCGGCGTTCCCGACCCCAAGGAGCGGGCGGACATCATCGCGGCTCTGAAGAAAACGAGCTGACGCGAGTCCCGCGCGCGCTGCGCCGCGGCCCCGCATCGGCGGCGATTCGGAAACACAAAGCGGGCTCCGAGAGGGCGGCCACGCAACAGCCGCGCCTCATTCCGCGTCGATCGCTCGGCCCGGCCAAAGGCTTGATTGAAATGGTCGGAGTGATAGGATTCGAACCTACGACCCCCTCGTCCCGAACGAGGTGCGCTACCAGACTGCGCTACACTCCGACAACGCCGCTGACGGCGCAGGCGGGGTTATAGAGGCCAAGTCGGCGCCGCGCAAGCGCGACCGAGGGCGTAAAATTGGTCCTGGGCCTCGCTTCGCGCCGAGGCTCGCCTTTTGCGCTTGCCCGCGCGAGCGCGCGATGCTTAGTTCGCGTGCGAAGAGGAAGGGCGCGAGCGCTAGCGCCTTCCGGGTCTTGCGGGGCTCGCGCCGCCGAAGGCGAAGCGGGTGCGAGGCTTGCTTCGAACCAGCGCCGGGGGGAGCCCATGAGTCCTTTTTTCAAAGTTTTCGCGGTCGCGACGGGCGCGTTGATCGGCGCCGCGAGCGCTGACGCCGCCGATCTCAACATCGCGCTGATCTACGGCCGCACCGGTCCCCTCGAGGCCTACGCCAAGCAGACCGAGGCGGGCCTGCGGCTCGGCTTCGAATATGCGACCAAGGGCACGATGCAGATCGACGGGCGCAAGATCAACATCATCGTCAAGGACGACCAGAGCAAGCCCGACCTCGCCAAGTCCGCGCTCGCCGAGGCCTATGAGGACGATCACGCCGACATCGCGATCGGCACCTCCTCGTCGGCGGCGGCCATCGCCATGCTGCCGGTCGCCGAGGAGCACAAGAAGATCCTCATCGTCGAACCGGCGGTCGCCGACCAGATCACCGGCGACAAGTGGAACCGCTACATCTTCCGCACCGCGCGCAATTCCTCGCAGGACGCGATCTCCAACGCGGTGGCGATCGGCAAGCCTGGCGTGCATATCGCAACGCTGGCGCAGGACTACGCCTTCGGCCGCGACGGCGTCGCCGCGTTCAAGCAGGCGCTCGCCAAGACCGGCGCGACCCTCGACGCCGAGGAGTACGCACCCGCCAACACCACCGACTTCACCGCGGTCGCGCAGCGCCTGTTCGACGCGCTCAAGGACAAGCCGGGGCGCAAGATCATCTGGGTGGTCTGGGCCGGCGCCGGCGATCCGATGGACAAGGTTCAGGATCTCGATCCCGGCCGCTACGGCATCGAACTCTCCACCGGCGGCAACATCCTGCCGGCGCTGGCCGCCTACAAGCGCTTCCCCGGCATGGAGGGCGCCGCCTATTATTACTACGGCATCCCCAAGAACCCGATCAACGACTGGCTGGTCGCCGAGCACCAGAAGCGCTTCGGCGCGCCGCCCGATTTCTTCACCTGCGGCGGCTTCTCGGCCGCCATGGCGGTCGTCGCGGCGGTCGAAAAGGCCAAGTCGACCGACTCGGAGAAGCTGATCGCGGCGATGGAGGGCATGGAATTCGACACGCCCAAGGGCAAGATGGTGTTCCGCGCCGAGGATCATCAGGCGCTGCAGTCGATGTATCATTTCAAGGTGAGGGTCGATCCAGCGCTCAGCTGGGCGGCGCTCGATCTCGTCGACGAATTGAAGATCGGCGACATGGACATCCCGATCCGCAACAAGCGGTGAGCGTGTGAGCCGCGGCGGCACTGTCGGGGCTGAGCCCCTTCTCCCGCCTAGCGGGAGAAGGTGGCCGCGAAGCGGCCGGATGAGGGTCTTGGCTGTCGCGCTCAATGGCCAAGCCCCTCACCCCAGCCCTCTCCCGCAAGCGGGAGAGGGGGCGCCATGAACCCTTCGCTGGAAACCAAGAACCTCACCATCCGCTTCGGCGGCCATGTCGCCGTCGATTCGGTCACCTGCGCGTTCCGGCCGGGGGAGCTGACCGCCATCGTCGGCCCCAACGGCGCGGGCAAGACCACCTATTTCAATCTGATGTCGGGCCAGTTGCGCGCCACCAGCGGCGCGGTCTTCCTCAAGGGCGCCGACGTCACGGCGCGCGGCGCGCCGCAGCGCGCGCGCTTAGGGGTCGGGCGCGCCTTCCAGCTCACCAATCTCTTTTCCGGCCTCAGCGTCTTGGAGAACGTCCGCCTCGCCACGCAGGCGACGGCGGGCGTGCATTACGAGATGCTTCGCCCGTGGATGCTGCGCCGCGACATCATCGAGCGCGCTTACGCCGTTCTCGATGAGGTCGGCCTCGCGGCCAAGCGCGACCAGCGCGTCGCCGCGCTGTCGCACGGCGATCAGCGCAAGCTCGAAGTGGCGATGATGATGGCGCTCGAGCCCGACATCTTCATGTTCGACGAGCCGACGGCCGGCATGAGCGTCGACGAAGTGCCCGTCGTGCTCGATCTCATCGCGCGGCTCAAGCAGGATAAAGCCAAGACCATCCTGCTCGTCGAGCACAAGATGGACGTCGTGCGCTCGCTCGCCGACCGCATCATCGTGCTGCACAACGGCCGTCTGGCGGCGGACGGCGAGCCGAGCGCGGTCATCGCCTCGCCGATCGTGCAGGAGGCCTATCTCGGCGTTTCCAAGGGGGCGCCGACATGAGCGTCCGCCTCTCCTTGGAGGGCGTCCACACCCACATCGGGCGCTACCACATCCTGCAGGGCGTCGACTTCGACGCGCCGGAGGGCGCGACGACCATGCTGCTCGGGCGAAACGGCGCGGGCAAGACGACGACGCTGCGCACCATCATGGGGCTGTGGCGCGCCTCGAAGGGCGCGATCACGCTCGGCTCGACCGTGATCGGCGCGATGAAGGCTAGCGCGGTCGCCCGCGCGGGCGTCGCCTATGTGCCGGAGACGATGGCGATCTTCTCGGATTTGAGCGTCCGCGAGAACCTGTTGCTGGCGGCGCGCGACGGGCCGCTCGACGACGCGCGGCTGCAATGGATCTTCGGCTTCTTTCCGGCCTTGCGAAAGTTCTGGCTGTCGCGCGCGGGCTCGCTGTCGGGCGGCCAGAAGCAGATGGTGTCGATCGCCCG
>JBEKLU010000062.1:0-30380 GCA_050010035.1 Roseiarcus sp. | reverse complement strand
GCCTATTTGCACACGTCGCCCGAATTCGCGATGAAAAAGCTGCTCGCCGCCGGCGAGACGCGCATTTTCGCGCTCGCGCGGGTGTTTCGCAATCGCGAGCGCGGCGCCCTGCACGCGCCGGAATTCACCATGCTCGAATGGTATCGGGTCGGCGCGCCGCTGGAGGCGCTGATGGAGGATTGCGCGGGCGTCCTGGCGCTCGCCGCGCGCGAGGCGGGCGCGACACGCTTTTCCTTTCGCGACCGCGAGGCCGACCCGTTCGCCGTCTCCGAACGCCTCGCCGTGCGCGAGGCTTTTCTCAGGCACGCCGGCGTCGACCTCTTCGACTCGCTGCCGCGCGAGGGGCGCGGCGAACCGGACCGCGATTTGTTGGCGCGCCAGGCCGCGGCAAAAGGGCTGCGCGTCGCCGTCGACGACACGTGGTCCGACGTCTTCAGCCGAATCCTCAGCGAGAAGGTCGAGCCGCGCCTCGGCCTCGGCCGGCCGACCTTCCTCACCGAGTATCCGGCCACGGAGGCGGCGCTGGCGCGACTTTGCCCGCATGACCCACGCGTGGCGGAGCGTTTCGAGCTCTACGTCTGCGGCGTCGAACTCGCCAACGCTTTTGGCGAGCTCACCGACGCGGACGAGCAGCGTCGGCGCTTCCAAGCGGCCATGGCCGTCAAGCAGCGCGTCTACGGCGAGGCCTATCCGATCGACGAGGATTTTCTCGCCGCGCTCGCCTACATGCCCGAGGCGAGCGGCGCCGCGCTCGGCTTCGACCGGCTGGTCATGCTCGCCTGCGGCGCCGAGCGCATCGAGGACGTGCAATGGACGCCGGTTTTCGATCCGGTGGAGGGCGGGCGATGACGGGCGGCGCGGACCTGATGGAGAACGCGCGCGGCGAGCTGGCACGGGTTTACGGCTTTTCCGGTTTCCGCCCGGGGCAGGAGGAGGTCGTCGCCGCGGTGCTTAACGGCGAGGACGTTCTCGCGGTGATGCCGACCGGCAGCGGCAAGTCGTTGTGCTTCCAATTGCCAGCCCTGGCGCGCCGGGGCCTGACGCTGGTCGTTTCGCCGCTGATCGCGCTGATGCGCGATCAGGTCGCCCAACTCGGCGAGCTCGGCGTCAGCGCGGCGGCGCTGAATTCGGCCACCGAGTCTTCCGAGCGCCAGCGCATCACGCGCGCGCTACGCGATCGCTCGCTGCGCCTGCTCTACGTCGCGCCCGAACGGCTGATGCGCGAAGACACGTTGGCGATGCTGAAAGAGGCGCGCATCGACCTCTTCGCCATCGACGAGGCCCATTGCGTGTCGCAATGGGGGCACGACTTTCGTCCCGAATACATGCGCCTGCGCGAGGCGGGGGAGGCGCTCGGCGGCGTGCAGACGATCGCAGTGACCGCGACCGCCGACGCGCCGACGCGCGACGACGTCGTCGAGCGCTTGTTCCTTCGCCGCCCGCGCGTCTTCGTGCGCTCGTTCGACCGGCCGAACCTGTTTCTGGCGATGCGGCCCAAGGGCGCCGCCACGCGCATGCTCGCCGAGCGGCTCGAAGCGCACCCGGGCGAAAGCGGCATCGTCTATTGCGCCTCGCGCAAACGCGCCGAGGAGCTGGCGCGCGAATTTTCCGCGAGCGGGCGCCGCGCGCTGCCCTATCACGCCGGCCTCGAGCACCTCGTGCGCTCGCACAACCAGGACGCCTTCCTGCAGGAGGACGGCGTCATCATGTGCGCGACGATCGCCTTCGGCATGGGAATCGACAAGCCCGACGTGCGCTTCGTCTTCCACGCCGACATGCCGTCCTCGATCGAGGCCTATTATCAGGAGATCGGCCGCGCCGGCCGCGACGGACTGCCCGCCGACACGTTCACCCTCTATGGCGCGGGCGACATCGAATTGCGCCGCCGCCAGATCGCCGAAAGCGGCGCTCCCGACGAGCGCAAGCGCGTCGAAATGGTGAAGCTCGACGATCTCGTGACGCTGTGCGAGACCTCACGCTGCCGCCGCCAGGTGTTGCTCGGCATGTTCGGCGAGGAATCCGGCCCCTGCGGCCATTGCGACGTCTGCCAGGGCGCCGTCAGGCTCATCGACGGGCGGATCGAGGCGCAAAAGGCGCTGTCGGCGGTGCTGCGCACCTCGGGGCGGTTCTTCTTCGGCCATCTCGCCAACATCCTCGCGGGCAAGACCAGCGAGGCGGTGACGCGCCACGGCCACGACCAGCTCAAGACCTTCGGCGTCGGCAAGGACCGCGCGCCCGCCGACTGGCGCGGCGTGCTCAGGCAATTGCTGTCGGCCAAGCTGATAGACCACGATCGCGCCGACCGCGACCGGCTGATCGTCACCGAGGAGGGGCGTAGGGTCTTGCGCGGCGAGGCGCCGTTCGCGCTGCGCGAGGACATCGTCGCCAAGAAGCCGCGCCGCGAAAAGCGCCCGCCCGCCGCGCCGGGCGACGCCGACGCCGAACTTCTGGCGGCGCTGAAGGCGCTGCGGGGCGCGATGGCGCGCGCGCAGAACCAGCCCGCCTACGTCGTCTTTCCCGACCGCAGCCTGATCGAGATGGCGGCCGAGCGGCCGCGAACGCTCGACGATTTCGCTTCGATCCACGGCGTCGGCGCCGCCAAGCTGCAAAAATACGGCGCCGCCTTCCTCGCCGTGATCCGGGACCACGCCGATGCCTGAGCTGCCCGAAGTCGAGACGGTGCGGCGCGGCCTCGCCCCGGCGATGGTGGGCAGGCGCTTCACGCGGGTCGAGACGCGGCGGGGCGATCTGCGCGTCCCCTTCCCCAAGCACTTTGCCGAACGGCTGACCGGCCGAAAGATCGAAGCCTTGACGCGGCGCGCCAAGTATCTGCTGGCCGCGCTCGACGACGGCGATACTCTCATCATGCATCTCGGCATGTCCGGCTCTTTCCGCGTCGAACGCGGCGGGCAGACGCTGGTCCAGCCGTTCCACTTCGAGCGGGCGAAAAAGGAAGCGCACGACCACGTCGTCTTCACGCTCGATAGCGGCGCGCGCGTCGTCTACAACGACCCCCGGCGTTTCGGCTCGATGACTCTCGCGCCGACGAAAGGCCTCGCCGAGCATGCGCTGTTTCGCGATCTCGGCGTCGAGCCGCTGTCGGCCGAATTCGACGCAGGCCGGCTCGCCGCGCTGCTGGCGGGCGCGCGCACGCCGCTCAAGAGCGCGCTCCTCGATCAGAAGCGCATCGCCGGGCTCGGCAACATCTACGTCTGCGAGGCGCTGCATCGCGCGCGCCTTTCGCCGCTGCGCGAGGCGGGGACGCTCGCCGACGTCAACGGCGCGCCGACGCGAGCCGCCAAGGCCCTGGTCAAGGCGATTCGCGAGGTGCTGGAGGAGGCGATCGCAGCGGGCGGCTCGACCTTGCGCGATCATCGCCGGACCGACGGCGAACTCGGCTATTTCCAGCATTCCTTCGCGGTCTACGACCGCGAAGGGGCGCCCTGCCCGCGGCCGCGCTGCCGCGGCACGATCGTGCGGATCGTGCAATCCGGCCGCTCGAGCTTCTATTGCCCGGCCTGCCAGAAATAGCGCGGGGCTGCCGCCCGGCCGATCTCAGCCTTCCCCCTCGCATCCGCTCGGCTTTTGGGTATAGTGCGGCGCCATTGCCGGAGCCGTTTCGTGATCCCAGCCCACCCGCAAGTTTCCGTCCGGCGCCTCGCCGCCCTGTCCCTGATCGTCGGCCTCGCGCTCGGCGCCTCGGGCTGCGGCCGCTACGGCCCGCTCGAACCGCCGAATTCGAGCGCCGCCGCCGCCCCCGCCCAGCCCTCCGACGATCCCCTGACGAGCGTGACCCACCACAAGGAGGCGCCGATCACGCCGCCCAAGGCGCCGTTCGTCCTCGATCCGATCCTGTAAGGCCTGCCCCGGATGCACCATTTCGACTATCGCGGCGGCGCGCTGCACGCCGAGGACGTCGACCTCGCGCGCATCGCCCGCGAGGTCGGCACGCCGTTCTATTGTTATTCCAGCGCCACCATCGAGCGGCACTTCCAGGTCTTCCGCGCCGCCTTCGCCGACGGTCCGGCGCTGGTGTGCTACGCGATGAAGGCCAACTCCAACCAAGCGGTGCTGGCGACCCTGGCGCGCCTCGGCGCGGGGATGGACGTCGTCTCCGAGGGCGAGTTGCGCCGCGCCCGCGCCGCCGGCGTGCCCGGCGACAAGATCATCTTTTCCGGGGTCGGCAAGACCCGCGCCGAAATGGCGCTGGCGCTCGACGAGGACATCCTCTGCTTCAACGTCGAATCCGAGCCCGAGCTGGAGACGCTCGCCGAGGTCGCCGCTACGCGCGGGCGGATCGCGCGCGTCGCGCTTCGCGTCAACCCGGACGTCGACGCGCGCACCCACGCCAAGATCGCCACCGGAAGGTCGGAAAACAAGTTCGGCATTCCGATCTCTCACGCGCGCGCCGTGTACGCCCGCGCCCGCGCGCTGCCCAGCCTCGCGGTGACCGGCGTCGACATGCATATCGGCTCGCAGATCACCGACATGCAGCCGTTCGACGACGCCTTCGCGCTGCTCGCCGATTTCGTGCGCGAATTGCGCAGCGACGGCCACGCCATCGACCACGTCGATCTCGGCGGCGGTCTCGGCATCCCCTATCGCTACGACAACGATCCGCCGCCTCACCCCGAGCACTATGCGCGGATCGTCGCGCGCCGCACCCGCGAACTCGGCTGCCGGATCGTCTTCGAGCCGGGGCGCCTGATCGTCGGCAACGCCGGCGTGCTGGTGACCACGGTCATCTACGTCAAGCGCGGCGACGGCAAGAACTTCGTCATCGTCGACGCGGCGATGAACGATCTCATTCGTCCGACGCTCTACGACGCCCATCACGAATGCCTGCCGCTCAGGCGCCCGAGCGCCGACGCGCCGCGGCTGCGCGCGGACGTCGTCGGCCCGGTCTGCGAAAGCGGCGACTTCCTCGCCCTCGATCGCGACATGGCGGAGCCCAAGGCGGGCGACCTCATCGCAGTGATGTCGGCGGGCGCCTACGGCGCCGTCCAGGCGGGAACCTACAACACGCGGCTGCTCGTTCCCGAAACGCTGGTCAAGGGCGCCGAGTACGCGCTCGTGCGTCCGCGGCCGACCTACGACGAGTTGATCGGCCTGGACAAAATTCCGCCGTGGTTGGGGTCAGTGTGAGGCGTCGGCGCCGGCGCGCCTGAGCGGCGCCGTCGAGGAGAAACGCGTTGGAATCAGGGGAAGCGAAAGACCGCAGCGGCCGCGACCCGCAGCGCGGCGCCGGCGCGGCGCTCGACGCTTTGGCGCGCCGCGCCGAGGCGGTCCTCGTCTTCGAGCGCATCTGGCCGCCGCTCGCCTGGAGCGGCGCGCTTGTCGCGCTGTTTCTCGCGGCGTCGTGGCTCGGCCTGTGGCTGGCGGTCCCTCGCGCGGGACGCATCGCCGGCGTCGCGCTGTTCGCCGTGCTGCTCGTCGGAGCGCTCGCGCCGCTGGCCCGCCTCAGGCGTCCGACGCGCCGGGAGACGCTTGCCCGCCTCGACCGCGACGCGCGCGCGCCGCATCGCCCGGCCGCCTCGCTCGCCGATCGGCTCGCCGCGCACGGCGACGACCCGACGACCAACGCGCTGTGGGCGCTCCACCGGCGCCGCCTTGCCCAGCAGATCGCTTCGATCGCGCCCGCCCTCCCCTCGCCGCGCATGGCCTGGCGCGATCCGCGCGCGTTGCGCTTCGGCGCCCTCGTCCTCGCGCTCTCGGCCGCGATCGTCGCGGGGCCGGAACGTTACGCGCGCCTCGCGGCGGCGTTCGACTGGCGCGGCGGCGGGAACGCGGTCGCCGCCGCCCGCCTCGACGCCTGGATCGATCCGCCGACCTACACCGGCAAGCCGCCGATCCTCATCGACGTCGCCGCCGGGCGCGGCGCCGGGCAGAAGCTCGTCGCGCCGCAGGGCTCGATTCTCGTGGTGCGCGCCGAGGCGGGCGAGATCGAGACCCGCGTCGAGGGGGCGTTGAAGCCGCTGGCGGGCGGCCAGGCCGCGACCGCCGGGAACGCGCCGGTCGAGAGCCGCTGGACGATCGCCGGCGACGGCGCGTTCACGCTTCTGCGCGAGGGCTCGCCCTTCGCCAGATTCGCCATCGCGTCGATCGCCGGCGGCGCGCCGACGATCACGCTCGTCGATCCGCCGCAAGCGAATGTGAGCGGTTCGCTGACGCTCCACTACGCGCTCGCCGATCGCTACGGCGTGGCGAACGCCGAGGCGGACTTTTCCCGGCCGGGCGGCGAGGGATCGAGCCCGCCGCCGCGCCCGCTGATCGCGGCGCCGACGCTGCCGTTGCAATTGCCGAGCACGGCGAGCGGCGTCGGCGAGGCGAGCACCACCAGCGATCTCTCCGAGCATCCCTGGGCGGGCGCCGAGGTGATGATGACGCTGAAGGCGACCGGCCTCTCCGGCGCGACCGGCGCGAGCGCGCCGATCACGCTGACCCTGCCGCAGCGCGAATTCCGCAACCCGCTCGCCCGCGCGCTCGTCGAGCAGCGGCGCGGGCTTATCCTCGATCCCGACCACGATCCGCCGCATCTCGCCGCAGCGATCGCCGCGCTGCTGATCGCGCCGGACGTCTTCCAGACGCCGGCCGGCGTGTACCTCGGCTTGCGCGCGGCGCAGGCGCGCCTGGCGCAAGCGCGCGGCGACGCCGATCTCGTCGCGGTCGCCGATCTCCTGTGGGCGATGGCGGTGCAGATCGAGGACGGCGACTCCTCTCAGGCCCAGCGCGATCTGCGCGCCGCCGAAGAGAAGCTGCGCGAGGCGCTCAAGCGCGGCGCGAGCGACGCCGAGATTCGCGAGCTGACCAAGGAATTGCGCGCCGCCGCGGAGCGCTACATGCGCGACCTCGCCGCGCAGGACCCGGGGACGGAGCAAGACCAGCAGCCGATGGAGGAGAAGGACCTCGAAAGTTTGCTCGACCGCTTTGAGGACACCGCACGCAACGGCGCGCGTCAGGACGCCGAGGCGATGCTCGACCAGTTGCAGAACATGTTCGAGAACATGCGCAGCGCCCGCGACGCCGAGGCCGACCCGGCGATGCGCGAGATGCGCAAGCAGTTGGGCGAACTCGAGAAGCTGCTGCGCGACCAGCAGGCGCTGCGCGACGAAACGTTCCGGCGCGACCAGCGCGAGCGCATGCGCCGCGAGGCGCCGCAGCAGGGCGGCGCGCCGCCGCAGGCGAGCCAGAGCCCGTCGCCGGACCAGCCGACGCTGGAGGAGCGCCAGCGCGCCTTGCGCGATCGTCTGGCCGAGATGCAGCGGCGGCTCAAGAGCCTCGGGATGAAGGGCGAGAAGGGCTTCGACGACGCGCAAGGCGACATGAAGGAGGCCGAGGGCGACCTGAAGGGCGACGGCCAGGGCGAGAGCGCCCAAGGCGAGGGCGACCAGGGCCTGGACGGCGACCTCAGCGGGATGGGTCAGACCGGCAAGGGCCGGGCGGTCGACGCGCAGGGCCGCGCGCTGCAGGCCCTCAAGGACGGGGCGCAGGGCCTGCAACAGCAGATGCAGGGCGGGGGCGGCGGCCGCGGCTTCATGGCGCGCGGCCGGCGTCCGGGCGACATGCAGCGCGGGCGCGACCCGCTCGGGCGCGAGCCGGGCGACGGGCGCGGCGCGCTGGAAGGCTCGCTCAACGGCGGCGCCGACGTCGCCGAACGCGCCCGCCGCGTCCTGGAGGAACTCCGCCGCCGCCTCTCCGACCCCAACCGGCCGAGCGAAGAGCGCGACTATCTCGAACGGCTGCTGAAGCGCGATTGAGCGGCGGCGAGGGGCGCGAGCCCCACGCGGGAAGGCCCGCCGCCGCGCCGAGCCGCGCCCTTATTTCACCACCACCACCGTGCAAGGCGCAAGCGCGACCAGACGATCGGCCGTGCTGCCGATGAGGTGTTCGTAGAGCGCCGAGTGGCCGAGGTAGCCGACGACGAGCAGGTCATAGCCGCCGTGCTCGACGATCTCGATGATCCGCGGCACCGGATGCCCGGCGACGATCTGCGCCTCGAACGCAACCGCCTTGGCCTGCGCCAGCGTCTTGGCCGACTCGACGACCGCGTCGAATGCGCTCGACCTGTCCGCCTGCGCCTGGGCGACCACGTCGACGACGGCGGGAAAACGCGGCAGATCCTCGACGCAGACCATGGTGAGGCCGATGTCGAGCCGCTTGGCGAGTTCGAGCGCGCCTTCCAGCGCCTTGGCGCCGCCCGGCGAACCATCGTTGGCGACCAGCATCTTGCGATACATTCATCCCTCCTCGGCGATTGCAGGCGTGTCGACCGGCTTGTCGTCCCGCAAGGGAAGCTACGGCGGCGAAGTCGGCAGCGCAATCGGCGTCGTGGCGGACGGCCGTTTCGGCTCACGGGCCGCCGAGCGGCGCGCCATGCGCGAGCCCCCGCCCCGGCGCCCCGCCGCCGACCGCGCTCGGATTGGCCAAACGCGCCGCGCCCCGTATAGTCGGGGTCGCTCTTTCGCGTCGGAGGCCGCTCATGCCGTCCCTGCCCAGCGCCGCCGTCACGGTCGCGATTCTCGCGGTCGCCGTCGTCCTCGTCCTCGGATTCGCCAACCTGGTGCGCCAGGGGGCGGGCAACACGTCGCAGCGACTGATGCGATGGCGGGTGGGGCTGCAATTCGTCGCCATTCTCGTCGTCGTCGCCGTGCTGCTCATGCGAATGCACTAGGAGGGTTTCGATGGTGCGTCTCAACAAGATCTACACGCGCACCGGCGACGACGGCACGACGGGCCTCGGCGACGGCGCGCGTCGGCAAAAGTTCGACGCGCGCGTCGCCGCCTACGGCGAGGTCGACGAGACCAATTGCGCGATCGGCTTGGCGCGCCTCGCCGCGCGCGAGGCCGCCGAGCCGCGCCTGGCCGCGATCGACGCGACGCTGGCGCGCGTGCAGAACGATCTCTTCGACCTCGGCGCCGACCTCTGCACGCCGCCGCCGAAAGCCGCCCCCAGCGTCCCGACGCCGCGCGCGCGGCTGCGCGTCGCGCCGATCCAGGTCGAGCGGCTCGAGCGCGACATCGACGCCCTCAACGCGGACCTTGCGCCGCTGCGCTCGTTCGTGCTGCCCGGCGGCACACGCGCCGCCGCGGCGCTGCACCAGGCGCGCGCCGTCTGCCGGCGCGCCGAGCGCCACATGGTCGCGCTGGCGGCGATGCCCGGGGAGGCGGTCGGCGCGCCGGCGCTGGCCTATATCAACCGGCTGTCCGACTATCTCTTCGTCGCCGCGCGCGCCGCCAACGACCTCGGCCGCGCCGACGTGCTGTGGGTTCCCGGCGCTACTCAAAGCGAGACGTGACGCGGATGAACCCGTTTCTTTTCGAACCCCGGCCCCTGCCCTCGCTCGCGGTCGAGGGCCTCGACCGGCGCTACGCGGTGGCGCGCATCTTCTGCGTCGGGCGCAATTACGAGGACCACGCGCGCGAGATGGGGCAGACGGTCGATCGCGAGAAGCCGTTCTATTTCTCCAAGAGCGCGACGGCGCTGCGCGAATCGGGCGCGACGATCCCCTACCCGCCGGGCACCTCCAATTACCACTTCGAGTGCGAGCTGGTGGTCGCGCTCGGGGCGCCCTTCTTCCAAGGCGCGGCGGGCGACGCGCTCGAAGCGGTCTACGGCTACGCCTGTGGCCTCGACATGACGCGCCGCGACTTGCAGCTCGCCGAGCGCGCCAAGCAGCGCCCGTGGACCCTGGGCAAGGACGTCGAGGCGAGCGCGCCGGTCTCGCCAATCGCGCCGGCCGCGCGCATCGGCCACCCCGGACACGGGCGCATCGAGCTCGCTCAGAACGGCGTCGTCCGCCAGTCCGCCGACATCGGCGCGATGGTGTGGTCGGTCGCCGAGATCGTCGCGCATCTCTCGGGGTACTATCATCTCGGCCCCGGCGATTTGATCTTCACCGGCACGCCGGCGGGCGTCGGGCCGGTCCTGCCCGGCGATCGGCTGGAGGGGAGAATCGAAGGCGTCGGCGCGTTGAGCGCGACCATCGGGCCGAGCGCATGAGCGCGGGCGGGGCGGCGCTGGCGACCGCGATCGGCGCGATCAGCGGCACCTCGATGGACGGGATCGACGTCGCGTTGATCCGCAGCGACGGAGGTTCGCGCGTCGAGACCGGCCCGGGCGCGACCTTTCCCTACCCGTCCGAGGTCGGCGCCGCGCTACGCCAAGTCGTCGCCGATCCCAACAGCGCGCTCGGGCCGCTCGCAGAGCTCGAACGCGCCGTCACCGACGCGCACGTCGCGGCGATCCGGGCCTTCATGGAGACATTCGCCGTCGAACGGGCAAGCGTCGCGCTGGTCGGGCTGCACGGCCAGACCGTGCTGCACCGGCCGCGCGAAAAATTCACCCGCCAGCTCGGCGACGGCGCGCGCGCCGCCGCGGCGCTCGGCATCGACGTCGTCAACGATTTCCGCGCCGCCGACGTCGCGGCCGGCGGCGAGGGCGCGCCGCTGGCCCCGCTCTATCACGCGGCGATCTGCGCTCGGCTCGAACGCCCGCTTAACGTTCTCAACTGGGGCGGTGTCGGCAACGTCACCTATCTCGGCGCGAAGGGCGAAATCGTCGCCTTCGACACCGGCCCCGCCAATGCGCTGATCGACGACTTCGTCGCCGCGCGCCTCGGCGTCAGCCACGACGAGGGCGGCGCGCTGGCGGCGGCGGGCCGCGCCGACGAGACGCTGGTCGCGCGCTTCATGCGCGACGCCTACTTCGATCGGCCGCCGCCCAAATCGCTCGATCGCAACCACTTTCATGGCGCCGCGGGCGCGGTTCGGCGCTTAAGCGACGCCGACGGCGCGGCGACGCTCGCCGCCTTCACCGTCGAGGCGACGGCGGCGGCGACGCGCCATTTCCCGGTTCCGGCGTCGCGATGGCTGGTGTGCGGCGGGGGAAGGCGCAACCTGACGCTGATGCGCGCGCTCGCGGCGCGGTTGGAGGCGCGCGTCGAGCCGATCGAGGCGATCGGCTACGACGGCGACGTCGTGGAGGCGCAGTGCTTCGCCTATCTCGCGCTGCGCTCGCGCCAGGGCCTGCCGATTTCCCTGCCGACGACGACGGGAGCGCCGCGGCCGCTGACCGGCGGCAGGTTTTGGCCGGCGAGAGGGTGAGAGTCTAGGGAACGGCCTCAGGCCTTGTCGATCGCCCAGACCGACGGGGCGGCGGCGGCGAAGTAGAGAAAGACGAAGCAGAAGAGAATCGCCAGTTCGCCGTGGTTGAGGAGGGGGAAGAAGCCCGCGGGGAAATGGGCCATGAAATAGGCCGCGGCCATGAAGCCCGAGAGAATGAAGGCCGCGGGACGGGTCAGGAAGCCGACGACGAACAGCGCGCCGCCGATCAGCTCCATCAGGCCGGTGAACAGCAGCATGCCGTGCGGCATCGCGTGTTCGGCGCCGGGCATGGCGGGAAAGCCGAGAATCTTGCTCGTTCCGTGCTCGAGGAACAACAGCCCCGTCACGATGCGCAGGATCGCCTGGAAATAGGGCGTCCAGGCCGCGGGAATGATGGTGATGTTCATGGGGTCGCCTCATCGTCTGCGGGCCTTCGGCCCTGGCCGCGCGGGCTGCGAGCCCGCGCGGTGATGGTTATTCTATATAACTATAACCGTGTCAGACGATCTTGGCGATCTGGTCGAAGGAAAAGCGCGGGCTGCGCGGGAACAGCTTGGCGGGATCGCCGTAGCCGATGTTGATGAGGACGTTCGACTTGACGTCGGTCCCGGCGAAGAACTCGGCGTCGACCTTGGCGTTGTCGAAGCCGGTCATCGGGCCGGTGTCGAGGCCGACCGCGCGCAGCGCCAGGATGAGATAGGCGACCTGCAGCGTGCCGTTCTGAAACGCGCTGCGCGCGGCGAATTCGGCGTTGCCGGAGAACCAGGGTTTGGCGTCGGCGTGCGGGAACAGGAACGGCAGATGCTCGTAGAACTTGACGTCGTAGCCGACGATGGCGACCACCGGCGCGGCGAGCGTCTTTTCGAGGTTGCCCGGAATCAGCGCGGGAGCGAGGCGCTGCTTGGCTTCCTTCGAGCGCGCGAAGACGATGCGCATCGGCGACTGATTGACGCTGGTCGGCGCGATTTCGGCGAGTTCGACGGCGCGACGCAGCAATTCCTCGGAAACCGGCTTGTCGGTGAAACCATTATGGGTGCGCGCGTCGGTGAAAATCTGGGCGACGGCGTCGGCGGCGAGCAGCTTGTGGTGGGGCACGTGAACGGTCATTGGCGATTCCCTCAGGGGCAAATTGCAGAGCCCATGACATGAGGGTTGCGCTCCATCATTGCAATCGGCAAAATAATGGTGGAACATATCAGTTGAGGTGATGGATGTTCGATCCCCTGACGCTCGATCAGATGCGGGTTCTCGTGGCGGTCGCGGAGGCCGGCAGTTTTTCGGCGGCGGCGCGGCGGATCGGCCGGGTGCAGTCGGCGATCAGCCAGGCCGTGCAGACGATGGAAGCGACGCTGGGCGTCGCGTTGTTCGACCGCTCGAAGCGCACCCCGGTTCTCACCGACGCCGGCCTCGCAGTGGTCAAAGACGCGCGCGCGATGCTCGAAAGCGCCAAGGCGATGCGCGCCCGGGCGGAAAGCATGGCCGAGGACGTCGAGCCGGAACTGACGCTGGCGGTGGACGCGATTTTCCCGATGCCGTTGTTGATGGCGAGCCTGAACGCGCTGCGCGGCGAGTTCCCCAAGCTGCCGGCGACCGTGTTCACCGAGGCGCTCGGCGGCGCCGAGCAGCGCCTGCGCGAGGGTGCGGCGCGCATGGCGATCTACACCCTGCCCGCAGGGCCGCCGCGCGATCTGAACGCCGAATTCCTCACCCGCATCGCGCTCATTCCCGTCGTCGCCGCCGGCCATCCGCTGGCCCGCGCGAACGCGCCGATCGGGCGCGAAGCGCTCGAGCCGCACGTGCAGCTGGTGCTGACCGACCGCACCTCGATGACGCAGAACACCCAGGCCGGCGTGGTCAGTCCCCACATCTGGCGCTTCGCCGACCTCGCCACGCGGCTGGAGTTTCTGCTCGCCGGCTTCGGCTGGTGCAACATGCCCTGGCACATGGTCGAGGGTCATATCGCCGCCGGCCGCCTGAAACGGCTCGCCATCGCGGACCACGTCCCCGTCGAATTGCCGATCTATGTCGTGCACGAGCGCGGGCGCGCGCTCGGGCGCGCCAGCCGCTGGCTGGTCGGCGATCTGCGCGAACGGCTGAAAACCTGTCCGGGCGCGACCCGGGCGGCGGCGCGCGCCGGCGGCGGGCTGGTGGCTTAGGGCGGGACGGAACGGCGCCCTTCCGCCCGGCGGGATAACTTGCTAAGCCCCGGCCGGAAACACGCGAAACGGGCGGCGGCATGAAGGCGGTCATACTCGCGGGGGGCCTGGGCACCCGCATCTCCGAGGAATCCCACCTGCGGCCCAAGCCGATGGTCGAGATCGGCGGCATGCCGATTCTCTGGCACGTGATGAAGATCTACGCCTGTCACGGCATTTCCGACTTCGTCGTCTGTCTCGGCTACAAGGGCTACGTCATCAAGGAATATTTCTCCAATTATTTCCTGCATTCCTCCGACGTGACCATCGACGCGCGAACCAACCGCACCACGTTCCACAACACCCATGCGGAACCCTGGCGGATCACGCTGGTCGACACGGGCGAACTGACGCTGACCGGCGGCCGGTTGAAACGCGTGGCCCATTATCTCGACGCCGACGAGCCGTTTTGCTTCACCTACGGCGACGGCGTCGCCGACATCGACATCGGCGCCTCGATCGCCTTCCATCGCAGCCACGGGCGCAAGGCGACGCTGACGGCGGTCGTGCCGCCCGGCCGCTACGGCGCGGTCTCGCTCGATGGCGACCGCGTCGAACGCTTCGTCGAGAAGCCGCCCGGCGACCAGGGCTTCGTCAACGGCGGCTTCTTCGTCCTCGACCCCTCGGTGGTCGACGTCATCGCCGACGACGAAACGCCCTGGGAAGGCGCGCCGCTCGAGACGCTCGCCGCGCGCGGCGAATTGATGGCCTATCGGCACAAGGGCTTCTGGCATCCGATGGACACGCTGCGCGACAAGAACCAGCTCGAGGAGCAATGGGCGTCCGGGCGCGCGCCGTGGAAGATGTGGCCGTGAACGCGCCGCTGCCGCGCGAAGCGTTCTGGCGCGGGCGCCGGGTGCTGCTCACCGGCCACACCGGCTTCAAGGGAAGCTGGGCGGCGCTGTGGCTGGCGCGGCTCGGCGCGAAGACGACCGGCTTCGCGCTCGCGCCCGATACGAGCCCGGCCCTGTTCGACCTGGCCGAAGTCGAGCGCGACCTCGCCTCGCGCCTCGGGGATCTGCGCGCGCCCGAGGCGGTGCGCGCCGCCGTCGTCGCCGCCGACCCGGACATCGTGCTGCATTTCGCCGCGCAGCCGATCGTGCGCCGCGCCATCGCCGAACCGGTCGAGACGCTGGCGATCAACGCGATGGGGACGGCGCATCTGCTCGACGCCTTGCGCGGCGCGAAGCGCCTCCAGCGCATCCTGATCGTCACCTCCGACAAGGTCTACGACAACCGCGAGCGCGGCGAGGCTTTTGCCGAGGACGACCCGCTCGGCGGCAAGGACCCTTATTCGGCGTCCAAGGCGGCGACGGAAATGATCGCGCGCGCTTACGCGGAAACCTATTTCGCTCCGCGTGGCGTCGCGCTCGCGACCGCGCGCGGCGGCAACGTCATCGGCGGCGGCGACTACGCCGAGGACCGCATCGTCCCCGACATCGTGCGCGCCTGGACGCTTCGGTGCCGCCCGGTCCTGCGCATGCCCGAGGCGACGCGGCCCTGGCAGCACGCGCTCGACTGCCTGGCCGGCTATTTTCTCTACGTCGAGGGCCTCGACCGCGCGATCCCGCGCGCGCTCAACTTCGGCCCCGATGCGACGAACCCGGTCACCGTCGCCGAGCTGACCCGCGCGATGCTCGAGGCGCTCGGCGCGCCGCCCGAATTCGACGCCGCGCCGCCGCAGGGCTCGATCGAGATGCGCAGTCTCTCCGTCGACGCGCGCCGAGCGCAGCGCGAGCTCGGCTGGCGCAATCGCTTGCCCAGCGCGGCGGCGGTTCGCTGGACCGCCGATTGGCACCGGCGCGTCCGCCTCGGCGAAAGCCCACGCGCCGTGACGCTCGCCCAGATCGAGGCCTATGGCGCGCTGCCGGCGCCGGCCCCATCGCCGTGAGACTCCCATGACCGACGATCCCGCCCCGCCCCGCTGCCGCTTCTGCGGCGCGCCGCTGACGACCACCTTTATCGATCTCGGCGAGACGCCGCTCGCCAACAGCTTCGTCACCGAGGCGGATGTCGCGGCGGGCCGCGACCGGCGCTATCCCTTGCACGCGCGCGTCTGCGGCGAATGCTTTCTCGTCCAGGTCGACGAGCCGGTCCGCGCCGAAGCGATCTTCTCCGACTACGCCTATTTTTCGTCCTTCGCGGCGTCCTGGGTCGAGCACGCGCGCCGCTACGCCGAGGCGATGATCGCGCGTTTTCGTCTCGGGCCGCGCTCGCTCGTCGTCGAGATCGCCTCGAACGACGGCTATCTCCTGCAGCATTTCATCGCGGCGGGAATCCCGACGCTCGGCGTCGAGCCGGCGGCGAACGTGGCGGCGGCGGCGATCGCCAAGGGCGTGCCGACGGAAGTCGCCTTCTTCGGCCGCGCCACCGCCGAGCGGCTGGCGCAACGCGGCGTGAAGGCCGACCTCGTCGCGGCCAACAACGTGCTCGCCCATGTGCCGGACATTCGCGACTTCGTCGCCGGGTTCGCGGCGATCCTGGCGCCCGGCGGCGTGGCGACGTTCGAGTTTCCGCACCTGCTCAATCTCATTCGGCAGACGCAGTTCGACACCATCTACCACGAGCATTTCTCCTATCTTTCGCTCATGACGGTGGAGACGATCTTCGCGGCGACGGGCTTGCGCGCCTTCGACGTGGAGGAGCTCCCGACCCACGGCGGCTCGCTGCGCCTTTTCGCCTGCCGCACGCGGGCCGCTCATCGCGAGGCGCCGCGACTGGCCGCCCTGCGCGCCAAGGAGCGCGAGGCCGGGCTCGACTCGCTCGACGCCTACCGCGGCTTCGCGCCGCGCGTCGAGGCGGTCAAGCGCTCCTTCCTGGCGTTTCTGGCGCAGGCGCGCGCCGAGGGAAAATCGGTCGCCGCCTATGGCGCCGCCGCCAAGGGCAACACGTTCCTCAACGTCTGCGGCGTCACGAGAGCGGACATCGGCTGCGTGTTCGACCGCAGCACCGCCAAGCAGGGCAAGCTGCTGCCGGGCAGCCATATCCCGATTCTCGCGCCCGAAAGGATCGGCGAGATCAAGCCCGACTATCTCGTCGTCCTGCCCTGGAACCTGATCGACGAGATCAAGGCGAACATGGGCTGCATCGCGCAATGGGGCGGGCGGTTCGTCGTCGCGGCGCCGCAAACGCGGGTGCTCGCGCCATGAAATTCGAGCGGACCGAACTGCCTGGCGTCGTGCGCCTGGTCCCCGAACCGATCGCCGACGCGCGCGGCTTCTTCGCGCGGCTTTTCTGTCCCGAGGAGTTCGCGGACGCGGGCTATCCCTTCGCGCCCGTGCAGACGAGCCTGTCGCGCAATCACGCCGCGCACACGTTGCGGGGCCTGCACTTCCAGTCGCCGCCGTTCGCGGAAGCCAAGATCGTGCGCGCGGCGCGCGGCAGCGTGTACGACGTCGTCGTCGATCTCAGGCCGGAAAGCCCCGCCTATCGCCGCTGGACGGCGGCTATCCTGAGCGCCGAGAACGGCGAGGCGCTACTGATCCCCGAAGGCTGCGCGCACGGCTTCCTGACGCTGGAGGATGCGACCGACGTGCTTTACCAGATCGACCGGCTCTACACGCCGGGCCACGCCCGCGGCGTGCGCTTCGACGATCCCGCGCTCGAGGTGCGTTGGCCGGCGAGCCCTAGCGTCATCGCGCCGGCCGATCTCGCCTGGCCGCCGCTCGAGGGCTGAGGGCGCGCCGCCCCTACTGCGAGCGAAAATACGCGGCGACGTCGGCGCCGGCGAGCCAGCGCGCGAGCACGCTGCGCTCCTCGGCCGACATCGCGGTGACGTTGTTGGGCGGCATCGCGTGGGTCAGCACCGCTTGCATGCGGATCGCCGGCGCGAAGGCGGCGATATGCTCGGGGGTGTCGAGCAGCACGCCCTTGGGCGCCTCGCCGATCCCGTCCCACACCGGCTCGGGCTCGTGGCACATCGAGCATCGCGACTGCACGACGACGACGACGTCCGATGGCGCGCGCGGCGCGTCGAGCGCCGCCGCCTTGGCCGGCGGCGGGGGGCCGAGGCCGAGCGCCGGCCGCACGCCGGGCGAGGCCGCGGTCGCGATCCAGAACGCCGCCCAGATCGCGATCGCCGCGACCAGCCACGCCCACCACGGCGCCTTGGCGTGGTCGCCATGCCAGAGGTTGTAGAAGTGGCGCACCAGCGCGCCGGCGACGATGACGCAGGCGACGAGGGCGGGAATGACGGCGGCGTTGGCGTAAGTCAGCGGATAGTGGTTCGCCAGCATCAAGAAGAGCACGGGCAGCGTGATGTAGTTGTTGTGCGTCGAGCGCTGCTTGGAGGTCTTGACCCATTGGGGATCGGGGACGCGGCCGGCGACGAGCGCGGCGACGGACTTGCGCTGGTTGGGCATGATGACGAAGAACACGTTGGCGGTCATCATCGTCGCCATCAGCGCGCCGGTGTGGATCAGCGCGCCGCGCCCGGAGAACACCAGGGTGAAGGCCCAGCTCGCCAGCACGACGAAGCCGAAGCCGACGAGTGCGAGCAGCGCGTCGTTGCGGGCGACCGGCGACCTGCACAGGAGATCGTAGACCAGCCAGCCGAGCGCCAGCGCGCCGACGCCGATCAGCGCCCCCTGCCAGGGGGCGAGCGCCATCACCTCGGGGTCGATCAGGAAGAAGCTCGACTGGCCGTAGTAGACCCAGCACAGCAGGCTGAAGCCGGAGATCCAGGTCCAATAGGATTGCCACTTGTGCCAGATCAGATGCTCCGGCAGCAGCGCGGGCGCGAGCGTATATTTGCTCATTTCGTAAAAGCCGCCGGCGTGAACCTGCCAGGAGACGCCGGCCACGCCCGGCTTCATGTCCTGCATTTTGCGCAAGGAGGCGTCGAGATGCATGAAGAAGAACGACGCGCCGATCCACGCGATCGCCGCCGTGACGTGCAGCCAGCGCAGCAGGATCGATCCCCATTCCCAGATGTACGGACCCCAGGCCGCCATGCCGTCCTCCGCCTTGCGCCGGGCGCGCGCGCATTCGCGCCGGCCCGTCGAGGATAGCGGCCGCCCCCTGGCTTGCCCACGAAGAAATTCAGCAATCCAGCGGCCGGCTGGTCGAGGCGCTGCCCGAAGCGCGGCCGCAATCGATGACGCTCGGCGTGCTCTATCCGACGCGGCGCATGCTGCCGCCGCGCGCCAAGAGCTTCATCGATCTGGCGGTCGAAGAGCTGCGCCGCCATCTGGGCGAACAACTGGCGCTGCTCGGCCCGGCTTGAGGCGCCGCGGCGCGCCTATTTCGACTTGGCGTCGACGAGATGGGCGATGCGCTCGAGCGCCAGGACGTATCCTTGCACGCCGAGGCCGGCGATGACGCCATCGGCGCGCAGCGACACGTAGGAATGGTGGCGGAACGCCTCGCGCTTGTGGACGTTCGAGATGTGCACCTCGATCACCGGCCCGTCGAACGCGTTCAACGCGTCGAGGATGGCGACGGAGGTGTGGGTGAACGCGCCGGGATTGATGACGACGCCCGCCGCGATCTCGCGCGCTTCGTGGATCCAATCGATGATTTCGTATTCGCGATTCGATTGATGGAAGCGCGCCTCGAGCTTCAGCCCGGCCGCGGCCGTTCGGCACATCGCCTCGACGTCGGCGAGCGTCTCATGGCCGTAAATGTGCGGCTGGCGCTTGCCGAGCAGGTTCAGGTTGGGGCCGTTGAGAACGAAGACGACGCGTGACATGGCGAAAAACCTCGTTGTCGGGCGCCTCGCGACGAAGGCGCCCTTCCATAGGGCGAGTGCGGCCGTCAGTCGACCGCCACGTGCGAAACATGCTTGCCGGGGGAGTAAATGTCGAGAATGTTCCAGTGGCCGCTGGTCGGCGTCGGGTTGTTGATCATCGCCACGTCGATGACCGTCGGCTTGTTCGATTTGATCGCCGCCTCCAGCGCCGGCTTGAATTCGGCGGCGCTGCGGATGCGCACCCCCTTGACGCCATAAGCTTCGGCGATCGCCGCGTAGTTCGGCAATTGCTCGCCCTTGTCCCTAGGGAAGGTCGTGCCGTAGGTCAGGCCGTAGTGCGCCTTCTGCAAACCGGCGATGGTGCCGAAGGCGTTGTTGTTCATCACCACCCAGACGACCGGGATGTTTTCGTCGCGCGCGGTGGCGAGGAGCGCCGGGTTCTGGCCGAAGCCGCCGTCGCCGACCATCGAAATGACGACTTTGCCGGGGTCGGCGAGCTTGGCGCCCAGCGCCGCGGGCGGACCGAAGCCCATGGTGGCGAAGCCGCCCGGGGTCAGCACGCTGCCCGGAGTATAGATGGGAAACTGCTGGCCGACGCCGTTCTTGTTCCAGCCGACGTCGGTGGTCAGATAGGCGTCGCGCGGCATGACGGCGCGGATGTCGGCGAGAATGCGCTCCGGCATCATCGGAAAGGCGTCGCTGGTCGCCGCCTTCTCGTTGGAGCCGAGGAAACGAGCGCGCTCCTTGGCGATCGCCGCGACGAGGGCCTCGTTCCTGCGGGGCGTCGGATAGAGGCGCCTCGCCGCCTTCGTCAGCGCCTTCAGCGCCTGGCGCAGGTCGGCGACGACGCCGATTTCGGTGGGGAAATTGCGGCCGATCTCCTGCGGCTCGATATCGACGTGGATGAGCTTGGCGGGCGGGAAGGAGAAGGTGAAGTCGGGATACCAGGACGAGGAGTCCGCTTCCTTGAAGCGCGTGCCCAACGCCAGCACCCAGTCGGCTTCCATGCACTTGCCGTTGTTGAACTTCGTCCCCCAGAAGCCGGACATGCCGAGAGTCAGCGGATGATCGTCGGGGAGAGCGCCCTTGCCCATCAGCGAGTAGGCGACGGGGACGCCCATGTGGTCGACGAAGGCCTTCAATTCGGCCGCCGCCTTGGCGAGCGCGACGCCGCCGCCGACGTAGATCAGCGGATTCTTCGCCGCGCCGAGCGCGCGCACGATTGTCTCGGCGGTTTCCTCGTCCATCGAGGGCGGCGTCAGCGACTTCGCATTGTGGTCGAGGCGCTCGAACAGCGCGACGTCGATCTCGGCCGAGAACACGTCCATCGGCACGTCGACGAGCACCGGTCCGGGCTGCCCGCTCTCGGCCAGCGCGAAGGCCTTCTCGACGATCTCGGGCAGCAGCTCGGGCTTGTCGACGCGCCAGGCGCGCTTCACGAAGGGACGGTAGATCTCGTATTGCGAGGCGTCGGCGTGCAGGTTCACCTCCTGGTGCGGATGCTTGCCGTAGTAGTGGCTGGGGACGTCGCCGGCGATGACCACCATCGGGATGCAATCGAGCGCGGCGTTGGCGACGCCCGTCGCGGCGTTGGTCAGGCCGGGGCCGAGATGGCTCAGCAGCACCGACGCCTTGCCGCTGACGCGCGCGTAGCCGTCGGCCGCGTGAGCGGCGATCTGCTCGTGGCGCGCCATGACGAAGCGCATCGGGCTGTTGGCCATCGCCGCCAGGAACGCGATGTTGGTGTGTCCGCACAGACCGAAGACGTGGCTAACGCCGCGTCGCTCGAGGTATCGCACCAGTTGGTTGGCGACCAGGTCTTTCCGTGGGGCCAAGTCCTTGCGTTGAGCCAAGTTTTTCATCGGGTTTCCTCCGCGCCTCTCTCGCCTTGCCGCCGCGAGCGTCAGAGCGTCTGTGTGTTGTAGAACTCGCCGAACAATTCCGCCTCGCTCGGTCGATCCTCGGGGATCGGCCGGGAGACCCAGGTGACGTTCATGTAGTGCTTGAGATGCACGTTCTCGTTGGTGATGTTGCCGCCCCAGACGCCGCAGCCCAGGCTCGAGGTCATCGGCATGCCGTTGGTGAACGAGCCGGCGTTGGCCTTCGACTGCGGCTGGCGCACCATCATGCGGCTGACCGGCGCGACCGCGGCGAGCCGCGCGATGTGATCGTCGTCGAACGAATAGACGCCGCAGGAATGGCCCTTGCCGCCGACCTCGTAAATCTGCTCGACTTTTCGCAGCGCGTCGTCGAAGCCGTGGTAGCGGAAGAGCGCCATCGCCACGCAGAGCTTCTCGGAGGAGAACTTGTGCTCCTTGCCGATGCCCTCCTGCTCGACCATGATGAACTTGCGGTCCGCCGGCACGACGAAGCCCGCGACTGCGCCGATCTGCTGGGCGGAGACGGCGACCGTGTTGATCGTGCGATGGCCCTCGGCGTCCCACATCGCCTTTTCCAGCTTGCCCTTTTCTTGCGTGTTGCAGAGATAGCCGCCCTCGGCGACGAGCGCGTCGCGCAGCCGGTCGTAGATGCGGTCGTCGATCAACAGATTGCCGTCGGCGGAGCACCCCGAGCCGAAGTCGGAAGTCTTGGAGATGCGCGAGTTGCGCGCCGCCTCGGCGATGTCGGCGGTCTCGTCGATCACCATCGTCGAGTTGCCCGCGCCGACCCCGAAGGCCGGCTTGCCCGAGCTGTAGGCGGCCTTCACCATCGGCTTGCCGCCGGTGGCGAGCGTCAGGTCGCACGCCGCCATCAATTCGCCGGTCAGCGGAATGCTCGGGCGCTCCACGCATTGGAAGATGTCTTCGGGCGCGCCGAGCGACTTGAGCGTTTCGCGCATCACGCGCACCATCTCGAAGGTGGTGTGGCGGGCGCGCGGATGCGGCGAGAAGATCACCGCGTCCTTGCATTTCAGCGCATAGATGCCGGTGACGGGCGGCGTCAGCTCGGGGTTGGTGGTCGGAATCAGCGACGCGATCACCCCGGCCGGCTTGGCGATCTTGGTGACGCCCTTCTTTTCGTCGACCTCGATGACGCCGACGCTTTTTTGCCGCAGCGCGTCGCGCAGCACGCCGAGCACCTTGAAGCGCTTGCCGGCGCGGCCCTCGCGGTCGCCGATGCCGCTTTCGTCGACGCCCATCTGGGCGATCCGCACGAAGGTCTTCTCGTTGCCGGTCGCCCAGCCGATCGCCTGGCACAGACGATCGACGCGCGCCTGATCGTAGTCCTTGATCTGATCCATCGCGGCGCGCGCGCGCGCCACCATGTCGGCGACCAGTTTCTCTTCTTCCGGGGTGATGCCTCTTGCCATCGCCATTCTCCTTGGGTTCGGGGCGCCTTTCAGCCGGCGCTCGAGGTCGAGTTCGTCGCGTGAGCCTCGTTCAGCATGCGGAGCGCGCATTCATCGGAAAGTCGGCGTCGAGCGCGGCGCGCGCCGTTTCGAGGCAGCGGCGCGCGTGGCCGGCGTAGCCGAGCTCCTTGACGCGCTGCGCGTTGGGAAGTTCGATCGACAGCGGCATCGCCGGCAGGCGCGCCAGCAGGCGGGCGAAGTCGATGCAGCCTTCGCCGACGTACAAGCGCTCGTCGCGCGCGATCCGCTTCATCCCTTCGCTCGTCGCGGGAATCGCCGCCTTGGCGTCGCAGACGTGCAGGAAATGCAGCCACGAGCGCGGCAAGGCGTCGATTTCGTCGAGGCCGACGCGCGCGAAATGATAGTAGAGCGCGTCGATGAGGACGCCGCCGTTCGGCCGATCGGCGGCACGCACGACCTCGGCGGCCTCGCGAAGCGTCCTCAGCCGCGAGAACAGCGGAAATTCGAGATCGACGGTGAGAGAGAAGGGGCGCGCGCGATCGCAGATTTCCGCGTAACGTTCGACGATGAAGGCGCGGTCCGTCCCTTCGCGCGTCCAGGCGCTGGCGATGACGTGGCGCGCGCCCATCTCGGCGGCCGCTTCCATCGCCGGGACGTAGCTCGAGGGCTCGACGTCCTCTCTGATGCTGGCCAATTCGAGATCGAGGACGCTGAGCCCCGTCACGCGTAGCGCCGCCTTGGTCGCCCGCATCAGGTCCGCGTCGCCGGGCGAATAGCGCGGCTCGCCGGGCAGGCCCATCGGGATCAGTCGGAAACTGACGAAGTCGTAGCCGGCGCGGGCGGCGATGTAGGTCATCTCCGGCGGCGGACAGCCCATGACCGTGAGGTGCGCGAGCGAAAACTGGCGCGTCATTTCGTGGCCCCCCTCGACGGCGATTGGGGAACGTGCGCCATGCGTCCGGGCAGCTTGCGGCCGAGGGCCGCCTCGAGTTCGAGCGCCAGCGCGCTCAGCTTTCGCCAGTCGAGGCCGGTCTTCACCCCCATTTCTTCGAGCGCGAACGCTGCATCTTCGGTGGCGATGTTGCCGGAGGCGTTCGGGATGAACGGGCAGCCGCCGACGCCCCCGACCGCCGCGTCGTAGATCGTCACGCCCGCCTGCAGGCCGGCCAGCATGTTGGCGAGGCCGAGGCCGCGGGTGTCGTGCAGATGCAGGGAGAGGGCGACGTCGGGGCGCACGCGCGCGCCGACCGCCTTCACCGTTTCGAAGACCTGCCTGGGATTGCCGAGGCCCGCCGTGTCCGCGATGTTGATCTCCTGCACGCCGAGATCGCTGTAGATCGCCGCGATGTCGCAGACGCGCGCCAGCGGGATCGCGCCTTCGTAGCCGCAGCCGAGCGCGCTCTGGATGCCGCCGCGGACGGCGACGCCGGCGGCCAAGGCGCGGGAAATGATCGGCTTCACGCCTTCGAGCGCCTCGGCGATCGACTTGTTGGCGTTCTTGCGGCTGTGCGTCTCGCTCGCCGAGACGGAAATCGACAGGTGCTGCACGCCGGCGGCGAGCGCGCGCTCCAGCCCGACCATGTTGAGGACCAGCGCGCTGTAGGTTACGCCCGGCTTTCTCAGGAGCGCCGCGAACACCTCGTCGGTGTTCGCCATTTGCGGCACGCGCTTGGGGTGGACGAAGGAGCCGACCTGGATTCGACGCGCGCCGGCCTCTTCGAGCGCCTCGACGAAACGCAGCTTTTCGGCCACCGTGAATTCGCGCTTCTCGTTCTGCAGCCCGTCGCGCAGCGCCTCGTCTTCGATCAGAACTTCGGATGCCAGCTTCACGACGACGCCCTTGGCTCGATTGCCGATGTTGAACCTTACGAGCGGCGTTAGATAACATCAAATACCGAGATTATCGTACCAGCAAACATCGTGTTAATTTTTGAGCCGAGGCGCCGGCCCACGACTGTCTTCGCGCGGTGACCGCGGCAGCGCGGTTCAATCGTAGCGCGCTCCACTATTCGGCGGCCACCGCGGCGATCCCCCTCTCCCCGCTTGCGCTAGGCGATTCACACATCTCGAAGGCGGCGCGCCCCTTCCCCCCTTGCGGGGGAAGGTGGCCGGCGGAGCCGGCCGGATGAGGGGGCGCCGCAAGGCGCGCTTGTCAGTATAGCCACGCGGCGCAACGATTTATATAGTATAAATCAGCGAACTCCCGCCACGCCAAAGCAACGCGCCTTGCGGCGCGCCCCCTCATCCGACCCGACTTCGTCGGGTCACCTTCCCCCGCAAGGGGGAAGGGGGCGCGCCTTCATGAGGCGTATCGGTCTGACGTACAAAGGGAATTTCAGTTGTGTGCATGCCCTAGCCCGCTTGCGGGGAGAGGGCCGGGGTGAGGGCCGGGTGATTGTCCGCTCTGTTGCGGCTAATGCCATCGCCCCTCATCCCAACCTTCTCCCCGCAAAGCCCGTCGGAAGACGGGCGTTCTTACGAACGCCCTACGCGGGGAGAAGGGGCGCGCCGAGTCGAGGCAAGAGCGGCGCGCTCTAAACAAGAAACAAGAAAGGCGCCGCGTCGACCGCAGCGCCTTCCGCAAATGTCCGAGGGCGATCATCAGCGCCGTCGCGCCTCGCTCGGTCTCACGCAACCGCCTCTGCGCCCGATACGGCCTGCGTCCGCATTCGGTCGTAATCCGTCTTGGCGACGGGAACGGCGGCGCGATTGCCGAGGTCGCTCAGCCGTATGCGATAGGTCTCGCGCGCGTTCAGGGCTGCGAGCGCCGCGACGATCGTCACGGCGAAGGTGATCGCGCCGATCGTCAGCGGGACGTTGGTCGAGCCGGGAGGCGCCACCCAGGCGAAGAGCGCGGGAAGCAGCGCGGTGATCATGGTGCCGACGTTCTGCGCGATCGCCATCGCCGTAACTCTCGTGCGGGTCGGGAAGAGCTCGGGATAGAAGCTGGGATAAACAGCGTTGTAACCCTGGTAGACGATGCCCCACATCAAGAGCGAGGTCACAATCGCCATCGGCACGTTCTTGATGCTGATCATATAGAGGTAGGCGAAGGCGAGCAGTCCCGACCCGAGTGCGCCGACGACGATCGGAAGCCTGCGGCCGAACCGGTCCGACAGGGCGCCGACATAGGGAATGAAGAGCACCGCCACGATATTGCCCAAGACGGGAATCCACAGATAGACTTCCTTCGGGAAACCGATCCCGTAGGCGGGCTGGACGGCGTAGGCGGCGCCGAAAATCGTCGCGACCACCGCGATCACGTTCATCAGCGCCATGCAAACGATCCGCAGCATGTCGCCCCAGCACAATTGGAAAGCCTCGACGATCGGCGCGCGGGGAAGAGCGCCTTTGACGGCTTCTTGGGCGAAGACCGGCGTTTCCGCGACCTCGCGACGAATGATGTAGCCGGCGATGATGACGACGAAGCTCGCGAGGAACGGGACGCGCCAGCCCCAGGCGGTAAACGCGTCCGCAGACATATAGGCGGCGAGCGGCAGGAAGACCGCCGCGGCAAAGATCTGTCCGGCCTGAACGCCCTGCAGGCTGAAGCTGGCGAAGAAGCCGCGCCGGCCGAATGGCGCGTGCTCGACGATCATCGAACTGGAGCCGGAAATTTCGCCGGCGACGGCGAAGCCCTGAATGAGTCGCAGGACGACGAGAAGCGCCGGCGCCAACAGGCCGACCTGGTCGTAGGTCGGAAGCAGCCCGACCGCCATCGTGGAGAGACCCATGATGAACATGCAGACGATGAGCACGCTCTTGCGCCCATGCGTGTCGCCGTAATGGCCGAGAACAAAAGCGCCGATCGGCCGCGCGACATAGCCGACGCCGTAAGTCGCCAACGACGCCACGATCGCCGTGGTCGGGTCGCCCTTGGGAAAGAAAATCTGCGGAAAGACGAGAGCCGCCGCCGTCGCGTAGATGAAGAAGTCGTAGTACTCCAGCGCCGAGCCTATCCAGCCGCTGGCGGCCGCTTTCTTCGACTGTTGCGAGCCTTGCGGCCCGTGATGCGAGAACAACGCCATTTTGGTCTCCTTCCCTTTATTGTTTCCTTGCGTTCATGCGCCGGTCGTCTTCGGACGGCGACCGGCGACCTCGAATCGTTCATCCCGAGCAACGGCGATCGGGCGATCGAGCCGGGCGCGCCACGGCGGCGTCGACGAAGCGGAGGTCTTGCCCGATCGTGAATTCGCGTCGCCGGTTGCGAAGCGCGCCGCGCCGCGCCTCGTCTTCAATAGGGAGTTCGGATGCCCGCTTCACGGCGACGCCCTCGGCCAGCTGCCGACGTCGGGTGTTACGAGCGGCGCCAAATAACGTCAAATATCGATCCTTCCGTCCTCGCAAACATTGTGTTAATTTTTGCGCGAAAGGAGCCGCCATGCTGACCCTGCGCCAGATCGAGGTGATACGAGCCGTCATGGTCACCGGCACCGTCAACGGCGCCGCGCAGATGCTCAACGTGTCGGCGCCCGGCGTCAGCCGGATCATGAAACACGCCGAAGGGCTGCTCGGCCTCAGGCTGTTTTCGCGCCAGCACGGCCGCTACCTGCCCACCGTCGAGGCGGCGGGAATTTTCGGCCAGATCCAGGATCTGTCGCGCAAAATGAAGGATCTGCAGGATTCCGCGGAGACCCTGAAGCGCGGCGCCTCCACCGTCTTCTCGTTCGCCTCGGTGTCCAGCATTTCGCAATACGTCGTGCCGCGCGCGGTGCGCCTGCTGCTGCGCAAGCATCCCGACCTGCAGCTCAAGATCGACGTCATCAAGATCGACGAGGCGATCGACTACATGCTGCTGCGCAAGGGCGAGCTGGCGGCGATGTCCTACAAGCTCGAACACCCTTCGATCGACTTTCAGCCGCTGGCGCCCTGTTCGCTCGTGGCGGTGGCGCCGACCCATCATCCGCTGGCCAAGATGAAGTCGGTCACGGTCGAGGAATGCCTGCGCCATCCGCTGATCGGCTTCGATCCGGCCGACCCTTACGGGCGTCATATCGCGCAGGCGTTCTTCGACCGCGGCCTGACGCCGCGCTTCGTCGTTCAGGCGCGCTACGCCCACACCGTGCTCGGCCTGGTGGCGCAGGACGTCGGCGTCGCGGTGCTCGACGCATTTTCCGTCGCCGGCCTCTCGCACCCGGACGTCGTGCGCATTCCGCTCGATCCGCCGACCCCGTTCATGACCTATATCGCCACCAACGCCGGCGCCCCGCTTTCGACTTTCGCCGAGAGCCTCATCAAGCTCCTGCGCCAGGAGGCGAAAGCCGCCGGCGCCGCCTGACGCTCGCGCCGTTCGGCGGCGGGGGCCTGCGATGGTCGTGGCGCCGAGCGGGCGGCGGGGTTAGGATCGCGCCGCGAGCCCGCCGCATCGGCGACGCCAGGGAGACCGTCATGACGCCAGCCCTCGCCACGACGCTGCACGACCTTGCTTCGCTCGCCTACGATCGCAAGAATCCGGGCGCGGCGAAGGCGCTGCTGCATCGCAGCGACGACGTCCAGGTGAGCGTCTATCGCCTGGAGCCCGGCGGCCGCGTGCCGATGCATCATCACACCGCGTGCTGGGACATTTCCTTCGTCATCGAGGGCGAGATCGAGGCTCGCTTCCTCGAGGACGGCGGGGTTCGAACCGTTCGTTGCGGGCCGCACGCGGTGAACCTCGTCCCGCCCGGCCGGCCGCACGAAATCGTCAACGCCAGCACGACCGCTCCGGCGAAGTTCCTGTTGATCCAGAGCCCGTCCCGCGCCTTCGACTTCATCGAGGAGCGGGCGTAGGGGCCGCGGTCGCAATCGCGATTCCCAGGGCGGCGTTGTCGCGCCGTTGAACTCTTTGCTATACGCGACAGCCGGGCGCGCGGCGCGGCGGCGTCTTCGGCTCTGGACGCGCAATGACTTTGGGAGCCTTGGCCTTAGGTGAGCGCCCTGCGCATTTTGGTTGGCGGATGCTTGGCGCTCGCGGCGCTGTCGGGGCTCGCTTCGAGCGAGCTCTCGCCCGCGTCGGCGGACGAATTGGTGAAATTCGACGCCGCGGCGCCTCGCCTCGGGCATGTCGAGACGCCGCTCGCCGGCGCCGAGAGCGCGCGCGGCGCGCCCCTTCGGGGCTATCTGACCAAGCCGAACGGACGCGGCCTCTTTCCCGCCGTTGTCCTGCTGCACTCCTGCCTCGGCCTGCCGGCGGCGCGGCGTTCGATCGCCGACATGGTCGCGGGCTGGGGCTATGTCGCGCTGTTCGTCGACGATTTCGCCACACGGGGGATCAAGGAGACCTGCGCCGTCGACTTCCCCGAAGGCGTTTCCGACGCTTTCGGCGCCCTGGCTTTCCTCGCCAGGCTCCCTTTCGTCGACCCCGAGCGAATCGCCGCCGTCGGCTGGTCGCAAGGCGCCGACACGGCGCTCGAAATCGCCTCGTCCCGCTTCGCCGCCGCCTTCGAAGCCCCGGGCGGCGCGAGATTCAAGGCCGCGGCGGCCTTCTACCCCCCTTGCGCCAACCTCGGTGGCGCCGGGTTGAAAATTCCGACTCTCGTTCTCGTCGGCGAGCAAGACGACGTCACCCCCGCCGCCGATTGCGAGCGCTTGGGCCAGGCGCAGCCGGGCGACGCCTCGCGCATGAAGCTCGTCGTCTACCCGCGCGCCCGCCACGGCTTCGACAACCCCGAGTTCGCCGGCGGCGTGCGCGTCTCAGGAATGTGGCTCGCCTACGATCGCGGCGCCGCCGAGCGGGCGAACTCCGAGCTGCGCGATTTCCTCGCGGCCAAGCTCGCGCGATAGCGGCTGGACCGACCTTGTTCGCGTCGCTAATCAGGCGCAACGTGCGCGTCGAATTCGCGCCCGCGCGCGACGCGGCACGCAAGGGGGATCGTCATGCTGAGACGCGAGTTTCTCGTGGGCGCCGCGGCGGCCGGGCTCGCCGCCGCTTCTCCCGTCTGGGCCGGCCCGCCGCAGCCGTTCCGCCCCGACCTCTGGCCGCCGATGGCGCGGCGCGCCGACTTCGTCGCCTGGATGGCGGCGAACCGCGGCGAGAACCCTGCGTTCCTGGGCGAGCGCTTCGACCGCTATTCTGTGCTCCTCTCCTTCTACGATCTGTGGACGCCGGCGGAGAGGCGCGCCTTCCTGATGACCCCGCGCGAGGAGTTCGTCCTCCCCGAAGATCGCGAGCGCGCCTACGTCGGGCACTATCTCGACATCGGCTTCGGCGTCACCATCACCCCGCCGGGCACCGCCGGGCGGATGACCAGCGCGCTCGTGGTGCGGCCCGGCGACAAGGTCCTCGAGGTCGGCACCGGCTCGGGCTTCCAGTCGGCGTTGCTGAGCTACCTGACCGACCGGCTGTGGTCGATCGAGATCATCCCCGAGCTCGCGGCGCGCACCCGCGGCGTCTACGACCGGCTCATCGCCAGGGGCTACGGCGAATACGCCTCGATCGCCACCAGCGCCGGCGACGGCTATTACGGCTGGGCGAGCGCGGCGCCGTTCGACAAGATCATCGTCACCTGCGGCATCGACCACATCCCGCCGCCGCTGCTGCAGCAGTTGACGCCGGGCGGGATCATGGTCATCCCGGTCGGGCCACCCGGCGCGCAGCATATCCTCAAGGTGACGAAGACGATCGGCCCCGACGGCCAGTTCCAGGTGGCGCGCTCCGACATCTTCGGCGGCAAGGTCATCCCCTTCGTGCCGCTGAGCGGGGGGCATCAGAGCGAGGGGTGACGGCGGGGCGGAAGGGACGGCGTGATGGGCGCCGTGAAGGCGAGCGAGCGGGCCTCGCCACAGTGACGTAAGGCGCCGTAGTGCGGCTTCGGCGATCGCGCCGCCGGCGACGGATCACGAAAAGCCTATCCGTGTCGCGCCCGAGGAAATTGCAACGGCTTGGGCGCCGTTTTCGGTCCCATGCCAGGCCGCCGCCGCCAGCGGCGGCGGGGTCGTCGTTGGCCGCGCTTCGGCAGGAAGCGCCGTCGACCTCATGGAAGCGTCTATTTTCCGAATCGAGAGGGCTGTCAAGGGGCGAAGCCCGCCTGCGGCGGCGCGCCGAAAGGCGCGCCCTTGACAGCCCTCTCGCTTCGGAAGATTTGGCCTCCATGAGGTCGACGGC
>JBEKLU010000061.1:0-30446 GCA_050010035.1 Roseiarcus sp. | reverse complement strand
CGACGTGAACGCGGCGAGGAACATTTTGAGGCTCGCGCGGAGTGCTCCGCGTCCTGTTGAGGAAAGCCAGTTACACTTTGCCACTATATCTAGTGGCAGGGGGAGTTAACCGGATAAGCACGGAACGAAGTTCCGGAAGCCAAACGCCGCGATCCGCGTGGGCTGATCGCCAAAGACTTCGTTGTCGCCGGCGGCCCTGGCGTCGGCTGGCCTCACACGGCCAGGAACCCTCCGTCCACTGGCAGGATGGCGCCGGTGATGTAGCTCGACATGGCCGATGCCAAGAAGATGATGGGACCGGTGATCTCATTTGCCTGGCCCGGGCGCCGCATCGGTATGTGCCTCATGAAATCGGCAAAGATGGTCGGGTTGGCGAGCCCCGGCGCGCTGAGCGGCGTCACCATGACGCCCGGCGCTACCGCGTTCACCCGCACGCCGTCCTGCGCTAAGTCTGAAGCCAGCGACTTGGTCAACTGTACGACGGCGCCCTTGCTCGCGGCGTAGCCTTCAGCATGCGCCGTATGGGAGACGAAGGCGGCTATCGACGCGACGTTGACGATCCTACCCTTGGTGCGCCGAAGCTGTGACAACGACGCCAGGATCATGTTCATGGTTCCATCGACATTGGTGCGATACTGCAGACTGAATGATCCCCTAAAGTCGGCATCGTCGAGCCGTGTCCTGCGAAACATTCCAGCATTGTTGACCAGGATCGAGATGGCGCCGAGCTTTACCTCTACCTCCTGCACGGCGCGGACGCAGAGTTCATGTTCGGTCACGTCAACGCCTAAGCCGAGATGTGGCCGGCCTGTCACTTCGGTCAGTTCGGCGGCGAGCTTGCCGACCGCGCCGGCGTCCCTAGCGACTGCGACCACATTCGCACCGCAGGCGGCCAAGTCGTGCGCAATGGCGGCTCCTAACCCTTGGGACGCACCTGTGACGAGCGCAACGTCGCCGGCTAGCAGGTCGCGAAAATGCATTCGCGAGTACGGTAACGTTCCGCCATTTTCCGGTGACGACATTGACATTATCGGCTTCCAAAATTGAGGTCTGGGGTGTTGCCGCGGTGATATCTATTGCGGACAAGACGTCTGTTTAGGGATTAGTAGTAAACATCAGCTTCAAGCCCCGAAAAGTTCCTCGCGCAGCGTACGCTTCAGAACTTTTCCATTCGAGTTTCGCGGAAGTGGTTCGTCCAGCAGTGTAAAACTTTCCGGGACCTTATAGTCGGCCATCCGCGCGACGCAGAATTCACGAAGTGAATCCTCGGTCACCTCGGGGTTACGGCGCGTCACGACTGCATGCACTCGTTCGCCGAGAACAAGATCCGGTTTCGCGATCACCGCGAGTTCCTGGACCCCTGGATGTTGCATGAGAGTGTTCTCAATCTCCGCGCTGTATATCTTGTAACCGCCGCGGTTGATCGAATCCTTCAACCTATCGTGGAATCGTACAATACCTTCGGCATCCCTCGAACAAAGGTCTCCCGAACGCCAGTAACCGCCGACGAAGGCGCGCTCGGTCTCCTCCAGATTATTCCAATAGCGGCTGACCACCATCGGACCCTTTATCCAGAGTTCTCCTGTCTCTCCCGGCGCGACCTCGCGACCATCCATGCCCATTATGCATATCTCGGCACATGGCAGAGGAAGCCCGATCGAGTCATTGTGCGACGCGGTCAGGTGTTTCGGCAGCATGACTGCAGGAGAGGTTGTCTCTGTAGAACCGTAGCCGTTCATGAGTTGCAAGCCAGGGATACGCCTGGACAACTCGTCGATCGTGGCTGTCGGCATGATCGCGCCGCCGTAAGAGCCGAGGCGCCAAGCTGAAAGATCGTGGCGTTCAAACTCGGGGCACATCAGGCAGAGTTTGTACATGGCGGGCACCATGAAGGCATGGGTCGCTCTCTCTCGACTGGCGAGCGCCAGGAACGCCGCTGCTTTGAAAGTGCGCATGTAAACAACGCAACCGCCTGCATGCATAAGCGTCACTATGATGGCGACAAGTCCCGTGATATTCGATGCCGGAATGGCGAGTAGCGATCGGTCATCTTGGCCCAGTCCCCAGGCGAACTCGTAGTGCCTGACCGAATGCACGACATTTAGATGGGATACGACGGCGCCCTTCGGCCTGCCGCTCGTTCCCGACGTGTATATCAACAGCGCATCGTCGTCGTCGTCGATAGAGGCCGGAACAGCCGCTTCGCAACCAATGCCAAGCGTCTCGAACCGGAGGTCCGAGGAGGCGTTCGCTCCACGCTGATCGCCGCCTAACACGCACCGTCGCCGGACTCCCGGCGTCCGGTTCGGCGATGGAATGCGATCGGCGAGCGAAGCGTCGTAGATTAGGGCGACCGAACCAGAATCGGCGACCATATACTCGACCTCCGAGGCGATCAGGCGAGTGTCGAGCGGGACTGCGATAGCTCCGATGCGACAGAGAGCGAAAACCGAGATCGTCATCTCCACGCAGGTCGGGATGAGGAGCGCCACCCGATCGCCCGCGGTTACGCCGATTGACTGTAAACCCGAGGCCAGCCGATCGACCTCGCGGCCCAGTTCCGCGAAGGTCATGCGGCGGTCGTCGGAAACCGCCGCCTCGCGATCGGCATAGCGCGTCACTGCGCTCTGGAGGATTTCATCTATGTTGGGCGGCCGCTCGGAGAAGCAGCGCACCACCCGGTTTCCGCGATGCGCCTCCAGCCGTGTCTCAAATCCAAGCTTCCGGTCCCAGTTCATTCCTCGCTCACTCCCGACGTTGCCCGCGACTTGTGCAGCTCACGGCTTTGCCGCAGCCTAATCGCCGCTCACCCTTCAAATGGCGCCGGCGCATTCGCCGCGGGTCCTGTCGCCAACGTCGCAGCCGACGATAAGGCGAAGCGGCGCCGAGACCGCTTGGTCAACGGCGCCGCGAAGCGCGGATCGCGACTACGGGCAAATTTCAATTCACCGCCCAGCCCCGCCCCTGCAAACGATCCTTGCTGCGATTCGTCAGGCCGGCCCCCATCTGGTAACTGCGGATATGTCACCAGCGCCGGGGGGGTAACAAGCGCATGTTCTGTAGCTTCGCGAACCATTTATCGAACATCTCCTCGGTATCCATGGCCACCAGCTCTTCTCTTGGATCGAGGGGCCACCCCTGGTCCGGCGTCCGCTCGCAGCGATCGGAACGCCTGCCTTCAGACGCATGGACGTCGAAATTGCGCGACACAATTTCCACAATCGCCAAGCGACCCCGACGCGCTGAAAGGAGGACCGCCAACAGTCTATGCGACTCGCTCGTCAGTGAACCGCCGCATACATAATTGCCGAGTCTGTTGCTTCCTTTGCAGAGAATTCTTCGACGATCTTCCCCTGCCTGGCGACTAGAATTCTATCGGATATTGCCATTATTTCGGGCAAATACGAAGAAATTACAACCACTGCTCTCCCTTCATCCGCGATCCGACCAATAACTTCATGAATCTCGGCGATTGCGCCAACGTCGACGCCACGCGTGGGTTCGTCGAAAATGATCAGTTCGGGCTCTTGCACAAAAGACTTCGCAATCACGAGCTTCTGCTGATTGCCCCCTGAAAGTTCCGTCGCCTTCGATGTTTGGTCGATCGCCCGGATTCTGAGCTTCTTGATCCAATCGGATCCGATGCGCGCGGCTTCACCAGAAGAGACAATCGCTTTGCCGAATTTAGCCAATCGCGCAATGTAGATATTATCGCTAATCGACATGATATCGAAGAAGCCCTCGATTTTGCGATCTTCAGTCACGTAGGCGATCCCGTCGCGGATCGCCGGCGCCGGAACACGGTATCGTACCGGTTTGTCGTCAAACACGATTGCGCCGCCATGGGTAAAGTCGCGCTTGAGCAGCCCAGCGATAACCTTAAATGTCTCGGTGCGCCCGGCGCCAACCAAGCCGAAGACGCCCGTGACCTGGCCAGCGAAAATAGAAAGAGAATTGTTCTTCACCGCCGCTCCAACACGGAGGTTCTGAACGGACAAGACTCGACGGCCCCTCTTGCGAACAACTTCTCGCTTCGCGCCGTAGAGCGTCTCGGAAAGATCACGACCGACCATGTGATTAATAATTCGAGTTCGGTCGAACTTCGCCTTGTCATCGGTCACGACGAGCTTGCCGTCCCGCAAAATCGTGATCCTATCCGCGAGCTGAAGGGCTTCCTCTAACGCATGAGAAATAAAGATAATGGAGACGCCTCGCTCCTTAAGGCCAAAAACCAGATCGAAGAAGTATTTCTTTTCCTCTGGAGTCAAAGTCGCTGTGGGCTCATCGAAGATTAGGACTTTCGCTTGGTTCAAAACCGCCCGCGCGATTTCGACCATCTGTTTCTTCGCCGCGCCGAGCTGATTGACGAGGGCGCCGGGATCAACATGGAAATTTAGACCCTGAAGAAACTGTTGTGCGGCGATATAGGTACCGCGCAGGCGGTTAAATCTCTTTTCGCGACCTAGAAACAGATTTTGCGCTACCGTCATAGTCGGAACAAGAGACGTCTCCTGAAAGACCATGCCGATGCCAAGTTCGAGCGCTTCCGCCGGAGTTCGCGGGCCAACCTTCCGACCCTCAAGAAACATTTCGCCCTCGGTCAACGTGACGACGCCCGCCATGACCTTGGTCAGCGTAGACTTGCCAGCTCCGTTCTCGCCCAAGAGGCCATGAATTTCCCCCTTCATCAGCGTGAAATTGACGCCCTCAAACGCGGGAATGCCGCCGAAACGTTTCGTGGCGTTGCGAAGTTCTAGAATAGCCGATGTCATTCGGCGACTTCCTTCTCAATATTACCGATTGACAGCTTCAAGACACGACGTGGACCCTTGGCCAAAACGAAAAGATCAGTCCCGAGTTCCGCTACGGCCACTATGCCGTGGTTCTCCGCGCCGACACGGCTGTGGATCGAGTAGACCGGAATACCGTTGGCGTCGATACGCACCACGAGACCGTACGAGCGCGGTGGCGCCCAAGGTTTTAGGACGCCCATACTGCGGATTCCGCCAGCCTGAACAGGTTCGCGTCCGCTATCTCCCGACCGAAACGCGGGGGCGATCCAGTGCTCGGGCTCAATCTCTTTCATCATTCGGCGGCGGAATACAGCTTCGCGCAACACGAACTCCACGAGTTGCGTGCGCCGCGCGAACAGGCAGAGCCATACGCCGCCATCGGAAGCCGGCGCCATCCGCCCGGGATATGCCGGGAGATGATCCAGCACCATCTCATCTCCCTGCCCAACGGATCTTATGCGATGGCGCCACGTCTCGCTGATCCAGACCTTTCCGCCAATCGGCATGGCGCCAAAGGCATAGCGGAGTCCATTCGTCAGTATCCTGGCGGAGCCAGTATTCGGATCGAGGACGATGACACGGCCTGTGCAGCCATGATTCATAAGATCGTGGGCCCAATTGTCAACCGCATTGGTCAGAGAGCCGTCACTGATGTAGAGCCGCTGGCCATCCGAAGCGATAGCATTGATGGAGACGAATGGAACACCGTTTACAGCGCTCCAGCGTTTGCCGTCGAACCGGCCACCCGCGATACGGACTTCCTTGCCGTCAATCGCCATCGCGATGCCACCGTCAAAGCAAGCGAGGGCGGTCATCGGCCCTTCCGCGGTGAGAAAATCCCTCCAGGCGCCGCCCGAAAGTCGGCGTACGGCGTTGCCGTCGGCGAGGAAAAGTTCCTTGCCGTCGGTCGCGAGATCAGACGGGGATTCGAATGTTCCAACCACATCGGCCTGATCTAGCAACGTGTTCGGCTTGAAGCTGCCGTCGAGGATGGGCACCGCGATCGATGCCTCGCCGTGGCCGAGCAGCTTGTCCGTCAACGCTTTGAACAGCGCCATCAGCGTGACCCCCACCGACGCACCGATTGGACATAGTTCGGATCCGCGCCCGGGAGCCGGTAGCGCCCAACTCGGTTGTTAGAGATTCCGCCCAGGTAGAGATAGCCTTTGTGCTCTCGCATCGACGTTATCATCGGGTGGTTGCGGCCTTTGATATCCCACAGGGAGTCGATGATTTCGCCCTGGTCGTTGAATTTTAGCACTCCGCCCTTGTTGCTATCCGCGGCGAGCCACTCGTCAGCCGGAAGTCGCGCAGCCATACGCTTACGGAAGCCCGGCAAGCGTTGCGCCAGGTCGAAGACGGGGTTCCGCATGCCGGAGATCGCAAGCCAATAATTACCGTCCGAGGCCTCGTTGATGTTGTCGGGATATCCGGGAAGATTTTCGATCAGTTTCTCCACCTTCCCGTTCTTCGGACCGTCGAAATAGTAGCGGCTGACGGAACAGTTCCATGTCTCAACAAACAGGATCGACTGACGATCGTTCGCGAGACAAATCCCGTTCGGGAAATGGAGCCCACGCAGGACGGTTCGCGTTCGCTTGTCGCGCGGGTCGTAGCAGATGATGCGGCCGTTTCCGCGACCTTCGAGGGCGTCTACGGGCCAGTCATGCATCTCATATCGAATTGTGGCTTCCGAGAAAAATATCCGGCCGTCCGGCGCGATATCGAGATCGTCGGCAAGTCGAAGGCGGCTATCATCGATGATTGAAAAGAGCGTGGCGTTGGTTTCGTCTGTCGCTCGTTTCACCTCCCCGGAGGGGGTGACGTAATAAAGTCCCATGCCGCCGACACAGACATAAAGATTGTCCGATTTGTCAAAAGCAAGTCCTAGTGGAACACCGCCAATGTGAGCGAAACGCTCCACTTTCTTATAGTCTGGCGCGAGGAACCTCATTATATCGCCGTGACGCGTTCCAGTGTAGAGGTTGTCGTCGCGATCTAGAATGACATCTTCGGGACCCTCGACCTCGCCGAGACCAATTGTTTCGACGTCCGCGAGTCGGTCGTTCATCCGGTAAGGACCTACGGCCTGAGGCGAACATTCCGGCGCTGGCGGAAGTTCGTGATAAGTTGGGCTGACGTAAACCTTGTTTAGCAGCTTAAGACGATTGCGGTTCCACTTGATGTCGACAACGGCGGAAATGAGCAGAATAACGGCCAGGATCATCCTCGTCCCGCCCCCGGGCACGGACATATTGATCAGGCCGTTGCGTACGAGAAGAACAATCATCGTTCCAAGCAAAGCCTTGGTAACCGATCCATTGCCGCCGCCGAGGCTTATGCCCCCGAGAATTGCCGCCGTCAGGGCCGTAACTTCGAGCCCAAGCCCTACTTCGCCGGCGACTGTGGAGAGTCGAGCCGCAAAGAAGACGGCCGAAGCCGCCGATAGGATCCCCGAAACGACGTAGCAAAGAGCAATTGTGCTCTCCACCTTGATGCCAGCATTAAAGGCGGCGCGGCGTGAACCACCGATCGCCATTATGTGCCATCCAACGCGCGCGCGCGTGATGATCAGGTGACCTACGACGGCCACAAGCACGCAAGCGGCGATGGCGGGCGTCACCCCGTAAACATTTCCGATGCCAAGAAAGTCCCAGACCGCGGAATCCGGAGTTCCCGCAGTTATCTGTGTCGAGTATTGCTGGATCAAGAGCTCGTAAATTGCGCGGTAGACGATCAGCGTGATCAGAGTGGTGAGGAATGCGCGCAGCTTTAGGATGCCGATGAGGAAACCATTAACCGCGCCGAGCGCCGCTCCCACGAGCAAGGTCACAAAAATCGCCGGTCCCACGTTCCATCCGTAGACGTTGACCAACAACAGAGCGGTAAAATTGCTTAACGCGAAAATCGACCCTACAGACAGATCGATTCCGCCGACGATCAGCACCAAACTGAGGCCAAGCACCACCAGGCCGATTTCACCGGCCTGACGAAACATTTCCGGAAATGACGCGGGCGAAAAGAAACCGGGGAGTTCAACGCTGAGCCAGACGACGATAAGTATCAGGGCGAGGACCGGGATAGCAGTCTCGGTCCAACGTTTGGAGAGAACCTCCCCGATGACATGGCCCGGCCATAGACGGTACAATATCTTAGCGAAACCATCTGTCATCTTGAACTCGACACGAATGAATTGAGAATGCCGGCGGCCGACCAATTTGCGCGGCCGCCGATGCGCAAGCTAGAGACTACTGCGCAATCTTCCAGCAAGTTGCCGGGTCGGACGCGTTCTCCTTGGTAATGAGAACCGGCGTCGTGTAGGACATACCTTTCGCTAGGCCGACCGCAATTTTCGAAGACAGGAGGTACTTGATGGAGCCGGCAAGCTGAGCGGCCTGATTGGGCACATCATAGCTGACGTCAAGATCGAACGTGCCGTCCTTCACTCGCTTGCAGGCCGTCATTTCGCCGCCGCCCGACGTCCCCAGGAACACCTTACCGGTCAGACCGGCTTCCGCAATCGCAGCGGCAGCGCCGAGATCCATTCCGTCCCAGAAGCCGAAAGCCGCGCAGAGGTCAGGATTCTGCTTGAGCACCGTCGACATGATCGCTTTCGCTTTGCTCGGATCCCAATCGGCAGGCTGATCGGAAACGATCTTCATTTCCGGGTGCTTCGCGAGAACGTCTCTGATGGCCTTGATCTGATACGAACTGGTCGCGGCTGAAAGTGCGCCCTGGATCACCGCCACCTTTCCAGACTTGCCTTCGCAAGCCTTGACCATCGCGTTCGCGCCCATTTCCCCGATTTCGGCCCAATCAGCTCCCACATAGGAGTCGCTGACGTAGTTGCTCGCCATGTTAATCTGCACGACATGAATCCCCGCGGCCTCTGCCTGCTTAGCGAGACGGGCGTAACTCGAAACGTCCGGATTCTGGATGATAATCACCGCCGGCTTTTCGGAGATCAGGCTCGTGATGGCCTGCGCGCCAGCATTCGTGTCGTAGTTCGGATCACGAATCTCGACCTTGGCGCCGAGCGGATCGAGTTCCCGATGGAGCCCGGCCATCCAGCCCTTGACCAAGTCCACGCTGCCCGCAACGGGGACGAACACGACTCGCTGGTCTTTGAAGGCCGCACGATAAGCGTCGCGGTAAGGCTCCGCGACACCGTCCGCGCGGGCGATACCAACTGTAGTGACGCATGCCGTTACGGCAGCGACGGCGATCGCTCCAAAGTTCTTTCTGCTCATCATTATCTTTCTCCTTGTTGGTTGTTTAAACAAAGGCCTAGAGATTCCGCTTAGCCCGGCAACGATCACGCTTCCATGCTCTCCTTCTACTCGTCATTGGTTTGTTCTCTGACTTGTTCGAATAATCGCTCAGATATCGCCATGCTGCGCCGTCTCCTCGTTCCGCTTGTTCACCACGGAGTCGATGATGATGGTGAGGAGCAGCACCACCCCCTTAATGAGATTCTGCGCTGAGAAAGAAAGATTGAGGATTGTCATGCTGTTCAGCAGCGTGCCAACCAAGAGAGTACCTGCCACTACGTTGGTAGCGCCCCCGCGGCCACCGATAAGACTGGTGCCCCCTAGCACGATCACCAGGATAACGTCGTAGACGAGGGTGCTGTCGAAAATCCGGGTAGGCGCGCCGCCGATTGAGGCGGCAAGAACGAACCCACCGAACGCGCCGATCAGCGCGGAGACAATGTATTGGAGGACAACGAGCTTGCGAACCCTGAGGCCGGTCGCCTTGGCGGTCGCCGAATTGACGCCGATTGCTCGGATGAAGAGCCCGGTTTCCGTAAGATTGAGGAAAGCGCCGATGAGTAGCGACATCAGCGCCAACATGATCGCCGGCATAGGTACGCCCAACACGCTTCCACGCCCTATCCATTGAAGCGAGTTGAGCGCTGGGCTCCATTCAACGGTCACAAGATCGAAAAGCTTCCATTGGCCGAGCCCCGCGAGGAAGAGGCCGGACGCAAGAGTTACGAACAACGCGGGGACATCCGCGAAAGCAATCAAGAGCCCGTTCAGGAGTCCAAAAAGCCCGGCAACCAGGATGCCAATAACAATGGCAATCCAGACTGGATACCCCTCTAGCGACAGTTGCAGAATCAGCGCGGGCACGACCGCGGCGGTAGCAACAATGCTCACGTCGATACCACGGCCGATGACGACCACCGCCATTCCCATGCCCAGGATGCCGAGCACCCCCACATTCTGCACGAGGGTGAGCAGGTTTCCGACGCTGAGAAACCCAGGCACCGAAACAGACAGGACGACGAACAAAATGATCGACGTCGCAAGGACGATAACCAACTGCGACAGGTGAATCTTGCGTACCCACGATGTAAGCAATCCATCCCTCCCAGCGTGTCGTTTCGTTGAATGACTGATGGTTCAATCATACATGTCGCCGACATGTTGTCAATCGACATCTCGGGCGCTTACTTGGAAAAATGTGCCGCCGGCTAGGCTTTCCTATTCAACGGCTCTTTGTCTTTGCGGCCTTCGGACTTGCGCAGATTCCGGGCGCGAGGGTTCATTCGGATTTTTCAGCGGCTTGAGGGAATTGCTGCATTGGCTGCGACAACCGTTCGCTTCCCACTTCGATGTGACTAGCGCCCGCTCTCATGCACGAACTGGGCGCCGAGTTCGGCCACTTCCAGTGCGGCGAAGCCAAAGTCGCGCGCGGAGTCGTTGGTGGCGGTGCCCTGCTCGCCGCGCCTGGCCACGCCGAAGAGGATCGCTGCTAGCCGGAACATTGCGAAGGCATAGAACGGACGAAAATCGCCTATCTGCGCTCTTCCGGTGCGCCGCAGATAGGCTCGGATATAGCTTTTCTCGTCTGGAATACCGAGGCTCGCCAGATCCTCACCCGCCAACCCCGCCAAAGTGCCGGATTTGAAATGCCAATATATGCACTGGCCGATCATATCGGCGATCGGATGCCCAAGCGTCGACAGTTCCCAATCTAGAACAGCAAGGATCCGCGGTTCGCTTGGATGCCAGATAATATTGTCAAGCCGGTAGTCGCCGTGGATGAGGGCCGCCTCGTCCGACGGAAGGTGCTCCGGAAGCCACGCGGCAAGCGCCTCCATTGCAGGGATTGCCTGATCGCACGTCGCGCGGTACTGCCCGGTCCAACGTCGAACTTGGCGCGCCATATAGCCGGCCGGTTTGCCATAGTCGGCAAGCCCCAAACTGACGGGATCTAGCATGTGCAACCGTGCCAGGGTTTCATTCATAGCGTCGTAGATAGCCGCGCGCTCGGAAAGCGTGAGGCCAGGCAGACTGAGATCCCAGAACAGCCGGCCTTCTACGAAACTCATCACATAAAATTGGCAGCCGATCACCGACAGGTCCTGACAAAATGCCAAGGCTCGAGGGACCGGCACATCGCTCGTCTCAAGCGCCTTTAAAACCCTGTACTCGCGATCAACAGCGTGCGCGGCTTGTTCCACGCCGGCGGCGGGTCGTCGGCGTACAACATAGCGGCCGCTCGGAGACGTAAGGAAATAGGTTGGATTGGATTGGCCACCGCGGAACTGCTGCACCTCCAATGGGCCTGAAAATCCTCCGATCGTCTCCCGTAGGTAGCGATCGAGAGCGGCAACGTCGACGTTGTCCAAGCCCAGAGGCGTGGTTCCGGCAAACCGAGCGGCACGCGTCCCGCTCTCTGCGTTGAGCCGTGTCATTTTATCCGCCGAGGAATCGCCAAGGAAATCTCGCTTGTCCTTTCGGGCTCACACGCGAAATCCATAACAACACATCCCAACTTGTTCTTGGACGTACAATTGCACATCGATATCGCCACGTATGCCTATTTAAGTCTATCTCGGCCGGATTTCATCCCACGTTCTTTTAAAGGAGTCGAGTGCAGCGAGCAACTGTCTGTGTTCCAACGATCAAGTTTGATTTTTCACGAACCGTCCTAACGTATCAACGCTGTTTCAAAAACACGTGCCAATTTATCCACTGTCAGTACGCGATCAATACGCGTTTCTTGACTGCGCTTCACATGCTAACATCCGATTGCGTGCCTTGGCTGACGACGCCATCGTTGGACGTTCTATCATAATTACATCCCGCCCTTCGACCGAAACGTTCATATACCGATACTGTCGCACTCGTCATTCAGCCCCAAGAGCCTGATAAGTGACCCGTCATTCATTATGAATTGCCGATCACGCCGCGAAAGTCAAGCGGCCATGAACGTCGGGAGTCGTGTACGTCGGTGCACAAGCACGAATATTAGCGTGTTCAATGACAATTGGCGATCAAACGCGTCGTTTTCGGAAAGCGGCTACTGCCGAATGCGGCCGGGCTCCGAAAAGCTCCCGGATCGACGCTTCCGCGCCAATCGGCGCGACAGCGAATATCACATCGATCTTCGGGCCGGTTCACCAGCTTCGGTATCAGACGGTTCGCCGCACCAAGGAACGTGGCGACCGGTTTGACGAAAACGCCGCCGTCGGATGCCGTTCCATGCGCCACCAGACATATGCACGTGCACGGGCCTTGTCACGTTGTTGAGTCAAGTTCGCGAAAAGCCTGCGCTTCCGAAAGTTTCAAGCTGCCGCGACTGCCTCGCGCCACGTGGTCATCGCCGCGGCGCGAAGCGTGCGATGGGTTTGCGCTGAGGCCAGATGGCGTTGGACGTTGAAAGTGTTGTGGACGGCGGCATGGATCGAGAGGAATTTCTGCGCAGAGCCGGCGCTCTTGAAGCGTTGCATCTTGCGCTCCCGCCGTCGCGTCGGCTGATGCGAATTCTCGACGCGATTGTTTTTCCATCGCCCGCGCTCATCGCGGCTCTCGATCCTCAGATCGCGGACCGCTGCGCCGAATGACCGCAAGTCGTCGGTGACCAATCGCTCGGGAACGAAGGCGTATTTCTTGAGAAGCGTGCGCATCAGTTTCAGCGCGGCATGCTCGTTTCGCTTGGATTGGACCAACACGTCGAGGACCTCGCCTTCGGCGTCGACGGCGCGCCAGAGATAGAGCATTCGGCGTCGATTTTCAGCTAGACCTCGTCAAGATGCCAGGTCGTGTGAGGCTTGGGCGGGCGCTTTCGCAAGTCCGCTGCGATGAGCGGCCCGAAATGATTCACCCAGCGTCGGACTGTCTCGTAAAAGACCCCAATCCCGCGCTCCGCGAGCAAATCTTCGACGTCGCGCAAACTCAGCGTGAACCGGAGATAGAGCCAAATCGCCTGCTGAATGATCTCGGGCGGGAACCGATAGCCGGCGTAGCTGATTTTCGTCATGCTCTTTGGCTACCGCGCGACCAAAGTCTCAACAAGCCGGAGGCGGCGTGACAAAGCCCTCGCGGACGCTTTTCATGGATCCTTGAATCACGACTCACAAATCAGACATAGTGGGCGCCAGCGGACGGGCCGCAAGGTCCGTCCACCAGGCAGACCAGCCGGCGTCGACCATCAGGGTGGCGCCGTGAATCGCCGATGCGTCGTCGCAGGCCAGGAACACCGCGGCTCCGGTCATTTCATCGACGCTGAGGAAATCCCTGCCGGTCGGCGTCATCGTCCGCATCATCCGGATGTATTCCTCGTTTCCCGGTCCGCGCAGATGGGCGTTCAGGGGTGTGGCGACGTTGCCGGGCGCCAGCGAATTGACGTTGACGTTGAGTCGCCCGAGTTCGGCGGCCAGCGCCTTAGTGAGGTTTTCCAGTCCGGCCTTCGAGGCGCAGTAAGCCGGGCAGTTAGGGAACGCCCCAACGCCGGCGATCGAAGTGCGCCGTTGCCCGCCGCCAGCGTCCCGGACATTCACCGGCTTGGCTTTTTGGCGGATGCGCTCATATGGTATGAGCTTAAGTGAGTCGCACCTATAGGCGCCGCCGAAATACTCCCAGGGAGGAGAGCCCGATGACGGACGTGGAACATACCGAGCCGCCGCCGGCGCATCTGTTGTTGTGGGAAGCGCGCGCCATTTGCGCGCACGCGGCGTTCGTCGGCGCATTCCCATGGCTACGCCTGCTGCTGCCCGCCGGCGACGGCCATCCGGTGATGGTGCTTCCCGGGCTCGCCGCCAGCGATGTGTCGACGGCGCCGCTGCGGGCGTTTCTGCGCAGCCGCGGCTATGCCGCGTATGGCTGGGATCTCGGCCGCAATCTCGGTCTGCGGCCGGGCCTGACGGCCCGCAAGCTGATGCGCCTGCGGGAAATCCGCGAGCGCCACGGCCGCAAGGTCAGCCTGATTGGCTGGAGCCTCGGAGGCATCTTCGCCCGCGAGGTCGCCAAGGAACTGCCCGACGACGTGAGGCAGGTCATCACGCTCGGAAGTCCGTTCAAAGGCCACCCGAAGGCGAACCGAGCGTGGCGGCTGTATGAGTTCCTGGCCGGCCACAGCGTCGACGAAGCCCGCCTCGGGGCCAGCACGTCCTCGGCGCCGCCGGTGCCGACCACCTCCATCTTCAGCCGCAGCGACGGCGTCGTCGCCTGGCAGTGCTGCATGGAGGACGATCGGGCGCAGACGGAGAACGTCGAGGTGCGGGCGAGCCACTTCGGTCTCGGGGCCCATCCGGCGGCGCTTTACGCGATCGCCGACCGGCTGAGCCAGCCCGAAGGGCGTTGGCTCCCGTTCGACCGCAGCGGGCTGCGCCGGCTGGTCTTCCCCGATCCTTGGCGCGGCGTCAGGCAGGCGGCCGGAACCGTGTTTGAAACAAATAGCAGCGTTCTCGCGACGCGTTCGCCGCTTTGAATGGCCGTCTCGATAGAGAGTCTTGCCGGACCGCGGACTTAACTCGGGCGCATGCAATAACAAAGCATGTCATAGCGAGATTGCGAAAGATCAATGTGCACACGGGTTCTCCCGCTAGGCTAGCCGCCATTCTTCAGCGATAGACCGACTGATGCGAGGGTCGAATGGCGCGAAGAAACGGCGACGCTAGCGGTTGCGTCCTTGTCACCGGTTCATCGGCGGGCATCGGTCAAGAGTTGGCTAAGGCGTTTGCGGCGGGAGGGTTTCCGTTGGTGCTGCTCGCCCGCAGGCGCGAGAGGTTGCGCGAACTGGCGGAGGAAATCGAGGCGGAGCACGCGGTCCGGGTGACGATTCTGCCCGCCGACCTCAACGACCCGAAGGCGCCGCAAGCCATATTCGACGCGCTGCGCAAGAAGGCGATCGCAGTCGACGTTCTGGTCAATAACGCAGGCCTGTTGTTCGAGGGCGCCTTCGCCGATACGGCGCTCGAAGACCTTCTGCAGCTGCTGCAGGTCAACGTCATGGCCTTGACGGCGCTGACCCGGCTGTTCCTCGCGCCGATGTTGGAGCGAAGGAGCGGTCGGATCCTCAACGTCGCATCGACCGGGGCGTTCTTGCCGATCCCGAGCCTTGCGGTCTATGCAGCCTCGAAGGCCTACGTGCTGTCGCTGACCGAGGCTTTGTCGGAAGAGCTGAAAGGGACCGGCGTCACCGCGACGGCCTTATGCCCGGGCTTCACCAACACAGGCATGGTGGCGCGATCGAAGCGCGGCAGGCGGATCCCCTCCCTCGCAGTCATGGACGCGAAAGCCGTGGCGCGAGAAGGCTACTCGGCCTGCCTTTCGGGGAGAGTGGTGCACGTCGCCGGGTTCGCGAACACTATCACCGTCCGCGGGATTCAGATTCTGCCGCGTTGGCTGGTGCGCACCGTAGGCGGCCTCATCGCGAGGCAGACGACTTGATCGGCATGGAGGGCGCTTGATGCCAATTGTCCGAGCAAACGGCATGAACATCGCCTACGTCGAAAACGGCGACAGAGCGGCGCCGGCGATCCTGTTGATCATGGGCCTTGGCATGCAGCTCACCGCTTGGCCGGATGCATTCTGCGCAGGTCTCGCCGATCGCGGTTTTCGTGTCGTGCGGTTCGACAACCGCGACGTCGGTCTCTCGACCAAAATCAGGGGCGCCGGCAAGCTGGCCTTGGCCGCCGCGTTCGCCCGCGCGATGGCGGGCTGGCCGGTTGCGGCTCCATACCTCTTGGCCGACATGGCTGCCGACGCTATCGGCCTGATGGACGCGATCGGGATCGAGCGGGCGCATATCGTTGGCGCCTCGATGGGAGGCATGATCGCCCAGATCATAGCCGCCGAGCGCCCCGAGCGCGCCGTGAGCCTCACGTCGATCATGTCGTCGAGCGGCAATCCCGATCTGCCGCGCGGCGATCTACGATTGATCGTGGCGCTGGCATGGCCGCGTCTCGTATTCAATCGCGAGCGCGCCATTCGGCAAGGCATGGACTTCTTCCGCCTCATCGGCAGCCCAGGCTTTCCGACCAGCGAAGAAGAACTGCGCGCCAAGGTCGAGCGCAGCGTCGATCGCTGCTATTATCCAGCGGGGATGGCGCGCCAACTTCTGGCCATCCTGGCTTCCGGCAGCAGGGTGGAAATGTTGGGGCGGATTCGCGCGCCGACGCTGGTCCTGCACGGCGCCGACGACCCCTTGGCGCCCGTCGAAGCCGGCAAGGACACGGCCGACCACATTCCAGGCGCCAGGCTGCGAATCATCGCCGGCATGGGTCACGACATGGCTCCGGGCCTCGTGCCGATTCTGATCGATGCGATCGCCGAGCACTGCACGGCGGCCGTAAGGGCCTCTGAACGGGACCATGCCGCCTGGTCGACGGGGAGGGCGCGATGAACCGCCTTTCGGCATTGGACGCCTACTTCCTTTATCTGGAATCGCCCGAGACTCCGATGCACTTCGGCAGCTTGACCATATTCGGACCGGCCGCCGCGTCCGGAGAAAAGCTGTTCGAGTGTTTTCGCGACCATACGGTGGCGCGGTTCGACCAGCTTCCGTCCTACCGCCGATGGCCCCGGACGATGCCGCTCGCTATCGATCATCCGGTTTGGGTCGATGCGGATGACCTCGATCTCGACTACCATATCCGTCACATGGCTCTGCCGCGGCCCGGCACGATGGAGCAGTTGCGCAACCTGGTCGCCCAGCTGCACATGACCTTGCTCGATCGCAGGCGGCCGTTGTGGCAATACTACCTGATCGAGGGCTTGGAGGCCGGCGGATTCGCGGTTTACGCCAAGGTGCATCACGCCGACATGGACGGCGTGGCCGGACTGGGAACTCTGCCGTTCATCTACGATTTTTCGCCTGAGCCGCCGCCCATCGGCGCGGCGACCGCAAGAGTCTCGGAGGCCGAATCTCCCGGTTTCCCCAAATTGATCGGCGTCGCGTTCGCTGACTTCTTTCGTCAAGGGGTTCGGCTGGTCGGATCGCTGCCGGCCGCGGCGCGAACCGTGGCGAAGATCGCACGGCGCCCCGGCAAAGATCTGGGCTATCTGGTTACAGTCGCCCGGAACACTCCGAAGACGATCTTCAACACATCGATTTCCGGGCGGCGAAGCTTTGGCACGGCCTCGGTCTCGCTGTCCGACGCCAAGGAAGTCGCTAAGGCAAGGGGCGCGACAATCAACGATGTGGTGCTGGCGACCTGCGCCGGCGCGTTGCGTCGCTATCTGAGCGAACGCGGGGCGCTCCCCGACGCTCCATTGACCGTCGCCATGCCCGCATCTCTGCGCGGACTGGACGACAGCCAGCTCAATAATCAGGTGCTGTTCACCCTGTGCAAGCTGGCGACCGATCTGGCGGAGCCGTTGCAGCGGCTTGCCGCTGTCAAGGCCTCCTCGCAAGACGCAAAAGGACTGTTTGCCGACCTGAAGGAAGTGTTGACGACAGAAATCTCGGTCATCGGCGCGCCGATCGTCGTAACCGGGGTGGCCCGGCTCTTTGCGATGACCGGCGCCGCCGATCTGCTTCCCCCGGTGGCGAATGTAATCATTTCGAATTTGCCGGGTCCGCGCAAGCCGATGTACTTTGCGGGGGCGGCCGCCGTCCACTATTTCCCGGTCTCGATCCCGTACCACGGCCTTGCGCTCAACGTAACCGTTCAAAGCTACCTCGATAACCTCGAATTCGGGGTGGTGGCCTGCCGGGACGCGGTTCCCGACGCGCAACGGATCGCGAGTTATCTGGTTGAAGAATTTGAAGCGCTAAAGGCCGCCAGCGACGCGCTCAGCCGACCCGAAGCCATAGAGACCATCGAAATCGCGTCATCAGCGTCGTCAGTCGGCGCCAATCCGGCGCGGGCGACGCCCGGATCCCCCGCCGCCAGAAAGTCTTCGGCGGCGAAACCCGTCAAGGCGGCCAAGGCCGTAAACACGGACAAGCGAACCAGATCGACCTCCTCAGGGCGAGCTGGCCGACGCGCCGCTTCCCACCCGAATCCGGCCAAGACCTAAAGCGTCTCCTGGAATAGCGGATGCCGGTTTTCCCAGGGAAAATGAGGCGACATAAGGAATCTGCGGCGTCTTTCCGCGGCGCCCCAATGGTCCTCAGGTCAATCTAAACGAAAAGCGCGCAGCGCGATTGGCAAAGCGGGAACAGGCGAGGCGCCCATCGCGTGCGTGATGCGGTCCCTTCCGTGCGGATCTCGCCGCCTCGGGCGACCCAACAATTCAATCGGCGGACAGGGCGGGTCTTGACGCCAATCAAAGCGCACGAGTAGGTAATCGCATATAAAGCAACTTTATTTTATAGAGGATGAGGCAAGTCATGACCGACAATCTCATCGAGTTCACCGCTTCGGCATATCGGTACCCGCTTCTAATCAAGCATCTGTTGCATTATCCGCTGACCCACGCGCCGGATCAGGAGATCGTGTATCGGGGCCTGAAGCGGCACACCTACCGGGTTTTCCGCGAGCGCATCGGACGGCTGGCGAGCGGTTTGTCACAAATCGGCGTCGAGCGCGGCGACGTTGTCGCCGTACTCGATTGGGACAGCCACCGCTATCTCGAGTGTTATTTTGCGGTACCCATGATGGGGGCGGTGCTGCAAACGGTCAATCTCAGCCTGGCGCCCGAGCAACTGCTGTTTGCGCTGAGCGACGCAAGCCCCTCGACCGTGTTGGTCAACGCGGACTTCCTGCCGCTGGTCGAGAAGCTCGCCGACAAGCTGCCGACGGTGCGGAAATTCGTGTTGCTGCACGACGGCGCGCGGCGGCCGACGACGCGTCTGCCGATTGAATGCGAATACGAGGAATTGCTGGAAGCGAGTTCGCCTTTCTTCCAATTCCCGGACTTCGACGAGAATACCCGCGCGACGACGTTTCACACGACCGGCACCACGGGGCGCCCAAAAGGGGTCTATTTCAGCCACCGTCAGATGGTGCTGCACACGCTTGCCGCGCTAGTCGAGTACGGCTTGGCTCCCAGCCAGGGTCGGTTTCATCGAGATGATGTCTATATGCCGATGACGCCGATGTTTCACGTCCACGCCTGGGGCTGCCCCTACACGGCAACCCTGTCCGGCGTGAAACAGGTCTATCCGGGGCGCTACACGCCCGATGGGCTATTGCAAATGATAGCGCAAGAGGGCGTGACGTTTACGCACTGCGTCCCAACGATACTGCAGATGCTGCTCGCCGCGACGGGCAGCAAGGATGTGGATCTCTCCAAGCTGAAGATGGTGGTCGGGGGCTCCGCGCTGCCACGATCGTTGGCGAGGGCCGCGCTGGCGCGAGGCATCGATGTATTCACCGGCTACGGACAATCCGAGTCGTGCCCGATGTTGTCGGCAATGCACCTGAGCACGACGCAACTGTCGGAAGACGCGGAGCGGCAGGTGGAGTACCGGACTTTCGCCGGCCTGCCGGGGCCGTTGGTGGATATGCGCATCGTCGATGCGGACATGGCGGACGTGCCGCGTGACGGAAAAAGCGAGGGCGAGATCGTCACGCGCGCCCCATGGCTCACCATGGGTTACCTCAATAATTCCGAGGCGTCGGAGCAACTTTGGGCCGGCGGCTACCTGCACACAGGGGACGTGGCGACGTGGGACGCCAATGGATGTGTCCACATCGTCGACCGGCTCAAGGACATCATCAAGAGCGGCGGAGAATGGATCTCGTCTATCCAGCTCGAGGACATCATTTCGGAGCAGAAAGGCGTCGTCAAAGCGGCCGTTATCGCCGTCAGAGACGCCAAGTGGGGCGAACGTCCGATGGCGCTGGTCGTCGTGGAGCCGCAATTCGCCGGCGGGGTCGCGGAAGCTGCTGAAGAAGCGATTCGCGCCCACGTGAGGTCCTATATGGACAAGGGCGTCATCTCGAAGGTCGCGGTTCCCGATCGGATCGTGATCGTCAAGGAGCTGCCGCTGACCTCGGTGGGCAAGGTCGACAAGAAAGTGCTGCGCGAAAGGCATCAGCGCGACGAAGCGGCATAACGAGCCGCGGCTCCTTCGCGCAGGGGGTCGATCCGACCGGCGTGTCGCGGGAGCGATATGCTGCCCTTGACGTTCCGCCGCGGCGCCATCGCTGCGGGAGCGGGGCTTTGTTGGTCGGGCCAGCCTGCACGACGCCGTTCGGGTTGTGGCGTCGTCGCGCATCGCGCCGGCGATAACCCGTTTGGGCGACGGTGTTCGCATTTGCGCGACCGCGACCACCTTCTTGAAATCTCAGGGTGTTTTCCCGGCGCGCGCCAGGCGCGATAGCGCCGCGCGGCGTCAGGGAAGGCGAAGATTCGCGGCTGCGGAGCGACGTGGCGCCGATTTTTTCGCGTTCGACGCGACAGCGGCGTCGATTGCTCGCTTGCTTATATCGCGTTGCGCGTTAGGCTTGCTATGCTCGAAGGGGGAAACGTCGCCTGATTCTGTCGGACGCTGCGGCGCAGTCGCGCAGAGTTCAGGCAAGAGGAGGTCCAATGACCAACGCGATTGGAGTTTCTTCGTCGGAACTTCGCGGATACAGCATGCTGGCGTTCGACGCCGCCGCGGGGCTGGTCGGCATGGTGGAATCCATGCACCACAACATTGCTCGCGCGCCGGGCTTTTTCGGGACGCCATCGCGAGAACGGACGAGCGGCATTACGGGGCTGGTCTACCGCAGCGTGCGAGGCGCGATCGGGTTGGCGGGACGGGGAGTGAGCTCCCTTCTCGCGCCGCTCGATCGCTTGCTCGGCGAGGCGAGTCCTTCGCGCGAGCGCGAGGCGGTGCGCGCGGCGCTGAACGGCGTCCTGGGCGACCACCTCGCGGCGACGGGCAATCCATTGGCGATTCCGATGCGCGTGCGCCATGGCGGGCAGTTCTTGCCATTGGAAGCCAAGAGCCTCGCGGCTGGCGTTTCCCGGCCGAGCGGTCGGCTGGCCGTGCTGGTGCATGGCCTGGCGCTGAACGACCGGCACTGGAACCGCAAGGGGCATGATCATGGCGCGGCGCTCGCCCGCGACCTCGGCTATGCGCCGGTGTATCTGCACTACAACACCGGGCTGCACATTTCCGTCAACGGACGCGCCTTCGCGGAGCTGCTCGACTCGCTTCTCGCGCAGTGGCCGGCGCCCGTGGAGGAATTGGTCATCATCGGGCACAGCATGGGCGGGCTGGTGGCGCGCAGCGCCTGCCACTATGGCGCCGTCGCGGGACACGACTGGCCGCGGCGTCTCGACAAACTGATCTTCCTCGGCGCGCCGCACCACGGCGCGCCGCTGGAGCGCGGCGGCCAATGGGTCGACCTCGCCATCGGAAAGAGCCCGTACACCGCGCCGTTCACCCGTCTTGGCAGGATTCGCAGCGCCGGCGTCACCGATCTTCGCTACGGCAACCTGCTCGACGAAGATTGGGAGGGCCGCGATCGCTTCGAGCACAAGGGCGACGCGAGGCGGGCCGTGCCTCTGCCGGAGCGCGTGCAGTGCTTCGCCATCGCGGCGACGACCGGCAAACGGGTCGGCGACCTTCGTGACCGGGTTCTCGGCGACGGGATCGTGCCGCTGAGCAGCGCGCTCGGACGCCACAAGGAACCCCGCTTCGCTTTGTCGTTCGCCGCTGACCGGCAGTGGGTGGGCTATGCGATGAACCACCTGGATCTGCTCGGTCGGCAAGAAGTGTATGAGCAGATCAGAAGTTGGCTCGGTCCCGGCGGCGACGCGCCAACGCGGCAATGATTTCCGGAGGATTTCCGCGGACCGCCCGCGGCGCCGTGTTTGATCCCGAAAGGCGCCGCCGGATTATTCGTTCGGAGAGGTTTGACGGCGAGTCGCGCCCGCGACTTCCGGGTGATGACGCCCCAGCCGATCATGACTCGACACCCAGTCTCCGCGCATCACGGCGCCAGCCAAAGACGTCTCGCCCGCGAGGGCGACTGCGGCGCAGATCTCGGCAAACTTGTCGGCTTTGCCCTGGCCATAGCAGCCAAGCATTTCGAGACACTCTCTCTGCGTCGCAAGGCCGGTCCCGCCTCCAACCGTGCCGACGATCAACGAAGTGAGCGTCACGGACCAATAGTAGTCTCCATTGTCCAACAGTTGAGAATACGTCACCGCGGCCTGAGACTCGGAAATATCGGCGACGTCCTGGCCCGTTGCGATAAACATCGCGGTGAGGCCATTTGGCGCATGAGCGCTGTTGTTCGCTGACCCGGCGAGAAAGGCGCCTGTCGTCGAGATCTGGCGCATCTCGAAGAGTTCCTTCGTATCGACGCCCATGAGATCCTTCAGAATGTCCTTTCTGATGACCGCCTCCGCCACAACTCGCCTACCGCGAGTGAGAAGCATGTTGATCCTGGAGTGCTTCTTGTCGGTGTCCATGTTCCCGGACAGAACGCATCTTGCGCCGCCGGGATAGTTCTTCGTGACCCATTCGCAGGCCGCGAGAGTCGCTTTGCCGACCATGTTCTGCCCGGCCGCATCGCCTGTGGTATAGTTGAATCGCAGATGTCGCAGCGGTCCAATGGAGAATTGCTGAATCTTGACGAGCTTGCCAATTCGCGTCGTCGCTTCCGCCTTCTGCTTGATCGTTGCGAAATTTTCATCGATCCAGCGGCCAAACTCGCGTGCGGTTGCGGCGTCTTCCAATATGAAGACGGGCGAACGTTGCATGTATTGTTCGACGACCGTCGTCTTCACCCCGCCGCATTCCGTCAACAGCCGCATCCCCCGATTGTAGCTCGCGACCAGCGTTCCCTCGGTGGTCGCAAGTGGAACAAAAAAGTCGCCTTGCGCATGTTCGCCGTTGATCCGAAGTGGACCGGCGACGCCTATCGGCACTTGAGCCACCCCGATGAAGTTCTCAATGTTCCCTTGAAGAATCGAAGGATCAAACGAATATTTCGCCACGTGCGACAATTCCGCGCCGGCCTGCTCGCGGACGAACTCGCGCCGTATCGCCGCGCTTTCATTGGTATAGTCGTTGATTCTGTCACGCGGAATTGCCCGTCTTTGTATCGCCGGAGCGGTCTCGGACATCATCGCTCTCCCTTTTTTGGCTCTTTGGAGCCCACGACTCTCGTCGGGCCTCGGAGGGGCCGACCCGGAGATAGCTCGAGCGGCGCGCGGCATTGTCACTTCGACCGGGAACGGACGATTTTGGGCTCGAGCGGCCCCGGCGAAGAGCGGGCTCACCCATCCCTATTCCGACACGCGGCCCATGAACGGCTGACGCGGTCGACAAATGAAACTCGCGAACGCGACAAAGCTTTCCCCCTTTCCGCAAGCGAGGGTCGCCGGGCTCCGCCGGCCCGCCACGCCGCCGCCCTCGCGCGCGCCTGCTCGGCTCGTGCGTTCGGGACTAACGCGCGCGTCCGGGCTCCTCCATGGCGGCCGAGAGCTTCTTGGCGATCTTCGTCAGCTCGGCGACGTCATGCGAGAGGATGTCGAGATCCTTCTTGCTCGGGACGCTCAGCGCGTGGAGCGCCCGCGCCACGCGATCCTCGAAGGCCCGCTCAAGTCGACTCCAAGACACTTGATCCCACGATTTGGACGCCTTGGCCTTGACGTCGCCGAACGCGTCCTCGGCCGCCTTCTTGGCCTGCTTTTGAAACTCTTCGCCTTCTTGCACCAGCGAGTCGAAGAATTTCGTCCCTTCCTTTTGGGCCTTAGAGTAGGCTCCCAGTCCGGCCAGCCAAATCTGCTTTGCCGAATCCGCGACTGTCGCCGCCAGTTGGCTCTCGCCGCCCTCTTCCGCCAATTCCTTCCGCTTCCCGGGCATGCCGCCATCCCCTCTCGTTGAAGGCGCCTCTTCATCTTCGCCAGCAAGTATCAGGCGTCTTGCCCTGCGCCACCTTGATAAATATCAAAGTCGGCGACGCGAACGACTTGATGGTCACAGCTCATGTTGCGGGATCGGTCGCATTATGTGCTCAGCGATCGCCAGGCAGATGATCTGGTGGATAAAATCCCACGCTTGGCGCCCGCGCAGACGGCGGGAATCGACCGAGGCTGTGGAAAAACGAGTTTGTGGCCTTCGGTCTTTTTCGGCGCCGCGGCGTTCGCTGGGCCAGTCGGGACGGGTTGAGCGGCGCGATCAGACTTTGATCGCGTCAGAAAGGCAACGCAACATGAAACAACCGGTCCTCGAAGCCCGGTTGATACACGCTTTGCTCACGCATGCGCCGAGCCACGATTAGCGCGTACGTCCGTCCGCCGACGCCCGTAAGGCCCCAAAGAGCTGCGGCGACGGTGATTGTCCGCATGGAGCGTGGAGTGGCGCCGACAAGAACAAAGCGACGCCGAAGTGGACGATTGTCGGCGTTGCGAATGCGGCCCCGGCCTCCGCTGCGCGTATCGGCGGCCTCTCGGCAAGGAGCGTCATAACGACGAACTGCGATCCAATCAGCGCTCCGGCCGCAGTGCACAGGTTGTCCTCCTCGATCTGCCGGAGAGATTGCCCGTCGACGGCGCGGCGGCGCACGCCGCTCAGCGGCCGACCCGGGCTTGCAGGTGAGGCGGATACCGATCCCCTTGCACCGTGATCTTGGAAAGAGCGCCTTCGATCTCGCTGACATCGTCGGGCGTCAGCGCCACGGCCGCCGCGCCGACGTTCTCCTCCAGATGGTTGAGTTTCGTGGCGCCGGGAATCGGCACGATCCACGGCTTCTGCGCCAAGAGCCAGGCGAGCGCGATCTGCGCCGACGTCGCCTTCTTGCGCGCGGCGATCTGGCCAAGGAGATCGACGAGAGCCTGGTTCGCTCTTCGCGCCTCCGGCGTGAAGCGGGGGACGATGTTGCGGAAGTCGGCGCTGTCGAACTTCGTGTTCTCGTCGATGGCGCCGGTGAGGAAACCCTTGCCCAGCGGACTGAAGGGGACGAAGCCGATCCCGAGTTCTTCGAGCGTCGGCAGGATCTCCTTTTCGGGCTCCCGCCACCATAGCGAATACTCGCTCTGCAGCGCCGCGACCGGCAGGACCGCGTGCGCGCGCCGGATCGTCTGCGCGCCGGCCTCGGACAGGCCGAAGTGTTTGACCTTGCCTTCGCGGATCAGCTCCTTGACCGCGCCCGCAACGTCTTCGATCGGCACGTTCGGGTCGACGCGGTGCTGATAGAAGAGATCGATGACGTCGGTCTTCAGCCGCTTCAGCGACGCCTCGGCGACCTCCCTGATGTGCTCGGGCCGGCTGTCCATGCCGCTCTGCCCGCCTTTGCCGTCGAACGTGAAGCCGAACTTGGTGGCGATCGCGACCTCATCGCGAATGGGGGCGAGCGCTTCGCCGACGACCTCCTCGTTCTTGTAGGGGCCGTAGGCCTCCGCGGTGTCGAAGAAGGTGACGCCGCGCTCGAAGGCCGCACGGATCAGCTTGATCGCTTCCTGCGTCTCCGTCGCCGGGCCATAAGCAAAGCTGAGGCCCATGCAACCGAGGCCCAGGGCCGAGACTTCCAGGTTGCTCTTGCCGAGTTTGCGCTTCTGCATTTCGTGCTCCTTTTCGGCGCTTTTGGCTGGGCGGTCAGGCCCGGTATTGTTCGTCGCTGACCTTCTCCATCCAGTCGACGGCCTTGCCGTCGAGCGCCTCCTGGATGGCGATGTGGGTCATGGCGGTGGTCGGCGAGGCGCCGTGCCAGTGCTTCTCGCCCGGCGCGAACCAGACGACGTCGCCGGGACGGATCTCCTCGACGGGGCCGCCGTCGCGTTGGACGCGCCCGCAGCCCGCGGTGACGATGAGGATCTGGCCGAGGGGATGCGTGTGCCACGCGGTGCGTGCGCCGGGCTCGAACGTGACCGCATTGCCGGCCGCGCGCGCCGGCGCCGTAACCGGGAACAAGGGGTCGATGCGCACGGTTCCGGTGAACCATTCCGCCGGCCCCTTGGCGGAGGGTTGCGAACCGCTTCGTTTGATTTCCATGGGGTCTCTCCCGGGGCTGTCGAACGCGTCGCCGCCATGGGAACGCTGTCCGAGCGCTCTGAATTTAGCAGGCGCCGCTTTGCGCGATTAGATGCTAAAATGCGCATGCGGTTATGAGGGGAGTTCATGAATGTCCCGCGGCGCCTTCAACGACGTCCTCGCTTTCCTCGCCGTGGCGCGGGAGCGCAGCTTCACCAAGGCGGCGGCGAAGCTCGGGGTCTCGCAATCCGCGCTCAGCCACACCATCCGCGAGCTGGAGGCGCGTCTCGGGCTTCGACTCCTCTCGCGCACCACGCGCAGCGTCGCGCCCACGGAAGCGGGCGAGCGTCTGCTCCGCGCCGTCGGCCCTCGGTTCGACGAAATCAACGCCGAACTGGCGGCGCTGAGCGAACTGCGCGAGAAGCCTGCGGGCGCGATCCGCATCACGGCGGGCGAGCACGCCGCCGAGTCGATCCTGTGGCCCGCCGTGGCGAAGCTGTTGCCGGACTACCCGGACATCAGGATAGAGATCGTCGTCGACCAGGGCCTCACCGACATCGTCGCCGAGCGCTACGACGCCGGCGTTCGTCTGGGCGAGCAGGTCGCCAGAGACATGATCGCGGTGCGCATCGGCCCCGACATGCGGATGGCGGTCGTCGGCGCGCCTAGCTATTTCGCCAATCGGCCTAGGCCGCGCACGCCGCAGGAGTTGACGGAGCACAACTGCATCAATCTGCGGCTGCCGACCTATGGCGGCCTTTACGCCTGGGAGTTCGAGAAGGGCGGGCGGGAGCTGAAAGTGCGGGTCGAAGGGCAGTTGGTCTTCAACACCGTCGGTTTGCGACTCAAGGCCGTGCTCGCCGGGCTCGGCCTCGCTTACCTGCCGGAGGAGCAGGCGCATGCGCAGCTCGAGAGCGGCGAACTGATCCGCGCGCTGGCGGATTGGTGCCCGCCGTTTTCCGGCTATCACCTCTACTATCCGAGCCGCCGGCAACCCGCGCCGGCCTTCGCCTTGCTGGTGGATGCGCTGCGCTATCGACCGGCCGCGCGAAAATCTTGATTTCGGCGCCAGGGCGACTCCGCCGCAGGTCGAATCCCCTCGTCCGGCGCCAGGACCAGACGTCCGATTTGATCCGCTCGGCCGGCTCGACGCCGGCCCCTCAGCCGGCCGCGTCCCCGCCCATGATGAAGCCGCCGCCCAGCACGCGGGCGCGCGGGTCGCACGAGGCGTAGAAGACGCAGGCCTGTCCCGGCGAAACGCCGTTCTCCGGCTCGTCGAATTCGATTTGGCCGCCGCGAAGGAGCGTCGCGGGAGCGGGCGGGCGGGTCGAGCGCACGCGCGCGGCGATGGGCAGGCCGCGCTCGGGGATATCCGCGAGGCGTCCGTCGCCGATCCAGTTGACGTCGCGCAGGTGAATGCGCCTGGTTTCGAGGGCCTGCCGGGGCCCGACGACGACCCGCGCCGCGCGCGCGTCGAGCGCCACGACATAGAGCGGCTCGGCCGCCGCGATCCCCAGGCCGCGCCGCTGCCCGATGGTGTAGTGCAGGATGCCGGCGTGGCGGCCGAGCACGCGGCCGTCGATGTGGACGATCTCGCCGGCCTCGGCGGCGCCGGGCAGCAGGCGCTCGATCATCTGGCTGTAGTGCCCCGCCGGCACGAAGCAGATGTCCTGGCTGTCCGCCTTGTCGGCGACCGCCAGGCCGAATTCGTGCGCCAGCGCGCGCACTTCCGGCTTGGGCAGGGCGCCCAAGGGGAAACGCAGCAGCGAGAGCTGCTCGCGCGTCGTGGCGAACAGGAAATAGCTCTGGTCGCGCTCGGCGTCGGTCGCGCGATAGAGGGCGCGTCCGCCGCGACCGTCCTCGCGCGACACGACGTAATGGCCGGTGGCGAGAACGTCCGCGCCCAGATCCCTGGCGGCGTCGAACAGGTCGGCGAACTTCATGTACTGGTTGCAGGCGACGCAAGGGATCGGCGTTTCGCCCGAAACATAGGCGCGCGCGAAAGGCTCGATGACCTTCTCGCGAAAGCGGGTCTCATAATCCAGGACATAGTGGGGAACGCCGAGCCGCGCCGCGACGTCGCGCGCGTCGTGGATGTCCTGGCCGGCGCAGCACGCGCCCTTGCGGTGCGTCGCCGCGCCGTGATCGTAGAGCTGCATGGTGACGCCGACGACGTCGTAGCCGTCGCGCGCCAGCAACGCCGCGACGACGCTCGAATCGACCCCGCCGGACATCGCGACGACGACGCGCGTGTCCTCGGGGGCCTTGGGCAGGCCGAGGCTGTTGAGTGCGCGCGCCGACGCGACGCGGGCGATTTGCGGGGCCAACATGAGGTTTCGTCCGAAGCCGATCCGGCCACTTACGTAGGTCTTATATCACCGGACGCCAGCGGCATGGGGGAAAATGTCGTCTCCCGCCGGCTCGTCGCCGCAGCGGCCGGCGTCCGCCCGGACGCCGGCAGCCTCAATAATATCGAAGGAAATCAGCGCGTTTTGAAACATGTTGTTATGAATTTCTCCACACGGCGCTTAGGCAAATCTTAAGTTGCGACCGGTATGCTTGCGCAAGTTGGACTTGCGTTCGGGTGTGAGAGTCAAATGAGTGAAGCGCTTCGACCGAGAGTGAAATACGTCATCGGTCCGGACGGCAGCCCGCTGACGATCGCGGATTTGCCGCCCCCGTCGACCAAGCGTTGGGTCATCCGCCGCAAGGCCGAAGTGGTCGCGGCGGTGCGCGGCGGCCTGCTTTCGCTCGAAGAGGCGTGCTCGCGATACACTTTGACGGTCGACGAATTCCTGAGCTGGCAGGTCTCGATCGACCAATTCGGCCTCGCCGGCCTGCGCACGACCCGCATTCAGCAATACCGCCACTGAAAGCCCGCCCGGCGCCTCGCGCCCGGGGGGAGGGGACCCTACCGCCCCTCGCTCTTGCAGGCGGCCCTAATCAGATGTGCGCGCACCGCCTCGTTCGCGTCGCATCGCGCCTGCGCGGTCGTTTCCGGAAACCCAGAGACGCACGGACAGATCCGCAGGATTCGACTCGGCCGCCATGCCGAGGTCGGCGCGCATCTCTCGGATCAGAGTCGAGAGCAGAGCGTCGTGTTTGTCCGGCGATCGATTGACATTCGATGCCGAAATCTCGTCGCGAAACGCGTGAAGGGCCTCTATAACCTGCCTCGAAGCCACCAACTGCACTGTATTCGTTGACTGCGCAAAACGAAGGTGGCCTTCCGGCGTCGCGTCCGAACCGACGATAGCGGCAAGCGCGGCCATGAACTCGCGGTAGTGTTCGAACTTGACCTTCCGCCAATCCGCCTCCCGATCCTTCCGCATCGAAAAATAGAAGCTGAGAGCGGCGCCTGCGATGGACGCGAAGGCGGCGATGGTCGCGACCGCGATCCCAGTTTCCATTTGTGGCCCCGAAGTCGGCAAGGCGGAAGATGGCGGAGCGGGAAATACGGCTCTGCCCCATCAACCCCCGTTTACGGGGACAGCGTTTACGGGGACAGGATACGAATTGCACAATTTCGCGATCCGACAGGAGGCTCCGGACTTTCTCGACTGGACCCGCCCCGCCCCTCTCCGCCACACACCAAGCCGTCGACCTCATGGAAGCGTCTTTTTCCGAAGCCGAGAGCCTGTCAAGGGCGCGCCCATAGCCCGTGGAAAGACGGGCGTCTCCCGACGCCCTATGCGCCGCGCCGCCGCAGGCGGGCTTCGCCCCTTGACAGGCCTCGGCTTCGGAAGATTCGGCCTCCATGAGGTCGACGGCGCTCCCTGCCGAGCTAGCGCCGGTCAAGCTCGCGCCGCCCCTCATCGCTCATGCTTCGCGTGAAGCCCTCTGCCGCTTCGCCAGAGAACGGGTTCGAGGGGACGCCATACGCTTTGCGTTCGTGCGCTGCCTCGGCGCATCAGGCTTCGGCGCTGCGGCGCAGAGGGTCCGATTTTTTACAATTCGTAACCTGCCCCCCCCGTATCGTCCGATGGCCGAGACGCGATGGTCAACGGTCTGTGGGCCTTGGGCTTTCATTGTCGCTAATGGCGCCCTTGTGGATAGGTGATTTGTGCAATCCCTTTACGATCGTGGACGTCCGTCCAGTGGTTCCGACCAGAGGATTGGCGATCTTCAAAGGGGTCGCCTGATCGAGATACTTACTGAATGCGTGGGCCGACCCGGAGAAGGCGAACGGGGCGCCGAGGAGCATGACGGCGAGAAGCGGGATCAGAAATTTGCGGGACATGGAATTCCTCCCATCTTGCGCTTACGGCTTACGCGGGCAGGGCTTACGGGACGGCCGGCGGGGAAAGGATACGAATCGCCCACTTCCTCGATCCGCAGTCGGCCGCCGACCCTTATTCATTCTACACCGCACGGTCGACCTCGTGGAAGCGCGGACTTCCGAAACCTCGAGCCTATCAATGGCGCGCTCATAGCCCGTCGAAAGACGGGCGTCTCACGACGCCCTATAGCCCGTCGAAAGACGGGCGTCTCACGACGCCCTATAGCCCGTCGAAAGACGGGCGTCTCACGACGCCCTATAGCCCGTCGAAA
>JBEKLU010000060.1:0-39105 GCA_050010035.1 Roseiarcus sp. | reverse complement strand
AGGCGTTGGGCTCCGGAGAGTACATGTTGAGAGTGCCGAATACGACGCCGCTTTCGTCCTTTAGCGGCAGCGCGATGCCGGAAAGATAGCCTCGCTGCAGCGCTTCGGCGCGCCAGGGGATGGTGACCGGATCAGTGGCGTAGTTCTGAAGGCAGACGCTCCGGCCGGTGCGAATGGCGGTTCCGACGGCGCCGCGTCCCCAATCCGTGTCGGCCCAGGTGATCTTGAGGAATGCGAGATACCCGTCGTCGAATCCGGCCGAGGCGACCGGCCGCACGCTCTTGGCCTCGTCGTGTTCGGCGAAGCCGACCCACGCCATGCGATAGCCGGCCTCTTCGCAGACGATGCGGCAGATGTCGTCGAGCAGGGTCTGTTCGTCGACCGCCCGCATCAGCGTCTTGTGACAGGTGCTGACGGCTCGCAGTTCGCGATTGAGCCGGTCGAGCGCCTCCTCGGCCCGCTCGTGCTCGAGAATGTCGCTGCGAACGTCGAGCATGCGCATGAACTTTCCGTTCCAGCCATCGACGCTGGCGCGCCCATTCGGCCTTGCGGCTCGCGCGGGCGCCTTCATCCCAGCTTTGTTGATCGTCGGACAATTCCGGATTGCAACCGGGATGAACGTACGGCGTCATGCCCTTGGCCCGTCGCCTGCGCGGACGGGGCCAACACGTCATGGGCGGAAACTGTCGCAAGAATGCGTAAATTATCCCTTATCTCCTTATATCCACAATCGTATGGGCCGACCGCGGCGGTGGTCGCCGACCGCCCGGCGCGTCGATTCGCCGCCGCCCGCCGCCCCCGCCCTTCGCCGCATTGCGCCATGGCCCCTCAGGCGTTAAAAGGCGCCCCATGTGGAACTTCGCCAGCCCCTCCGTCTTTCTCGCCCTGACGCGCCGCCTTCTGCCGTGGGTCGCGCTCGCGACGGCGGCGCTGTTTGCGCTCGGACTTTATCTGTCGTTCGTCGCGCCGCCAGACTACCAGCAGGGCGTGACGGTCAAGATCATGTACATCCACGTCCCCGCCGCCTGGCTTTCGACCTTCATCTACGGGGTGATGGCGCTGGCGAGCCTGGGCACGCTGGTCTGGCGCCATCCGCTCGCCGACGCCGCGCAGAAGGCCGCCGCGCCGCTCGGCGCCGGCTTCACCTTCATCTGCCTCGTCACCGGGTCCCTGTGGGGCAAGCCGATGTGGGGGACCTACTGGGTCTGGGACGCGCGCCTCACCTCGGTGCTGGTGCTGTTCATCCTCTATCTCGGCCTGATCGCGCTGTGGCGCGCGATCGAGGATCCGGGGCGCGCGGCGCGCGCGGCCGCGATCCTGACGCTCGTCGGGTGTGTCAATTTGCCCATCATCAAGTTCTCGGTCGACTGGTGGAACACGCTGCACCAGCCCGCCTCGGTGTTCCGCGCCGGCGGGCCGACGATCGCGCCGGAATTGCTGTGGCCGCTGCTGGTCATGGCGCTCGCCTTCACGCTGCTGTTCCTGGCGCTGCACCTGATGGCGATCCGCAACGAGATCCTGCGCCGCCGCCTCGCCCGGCTGACGATGATCGCCGCCGCGGAGGGCGATTCGTTGGCGCCGCATCTGGCGACGGGGGGCGTGAGAGCATGATGGCGGCCCCGCATTTCGGCTTCGTCGTCGCCGCCTACGCGCTCGCTGCGCTGGTGATCGTCGGCATGATCGCGTCGATCCTCTGGGACTATCGCGGGCTGAGCGGGGCTCTTCGCCGCCTCGAAGCCGCGCGCCAAGACAAGGAGACTCCGTGAGCGAAGGCGCCCAGACTTCCCCGCGCCGGCGCGGCGTCCTGGCGACGTTGCCGCTGATCCTGTTCGCCGCCCTTGCGGTATTGCTGTTCGTGCGGCTTTTCGCGGGCGACGCCTCGCGCATTCCCTCCGCCCTGATCGGCCAGAGCGCGCCGGCCCTCGATCTTCCCGGGCTTGACGGCGGGCCGGGCCTCGCCGACGTCGACCTGCGCGACGGCCGCGTCAGCGTGGTCAATGTCTTCGCTTCGTGGTGCGTGCCGTGCCACGACGAACACGAATACCTCATGGCGCTCGCCGCCGATCCCGCCTTGAAGGCCAAGGGCGTCCAGATCTTCGGTATGGCGCAGAAGGACGCGCCGGAAAACATCCGGCGCTTCCTCGGCGCCGGGGGCGACCCTTACGCCAAGGTCGGCATGGATCGCGACGGCCGCGCCGGCATCGATTGGGGCGTCTACGGCGTTCCCGAGACCTTCATCGTCAAGGGCGACGGCGCGATCGCCTTCAAGCTGGTCGGCCCGATCGGCCCCGACACGCTGGAAAGCGTCGTCAAGCCGGAAATCCTCAAGGCGATGAACTGAGCGCCGCCGCTCAGTTCAGCACGCGGCGAGCCTCGGGACAGTCGAGCGAGAAGGCGGGGATGGCGACGTCGAAGACGTCTCCGTCGTCGGCGAGCATGCGGTAGGTCCCGACCATGATGCCGCTCGGCGTGCGCAGGGGGCAACCGGAGGCGTAGCGGAAGGTTTCGCCCGGCGCGAGCGTCGGTTGCTCGCCGACGACGCCGGGGCCGCGAACCTCTTCGAGACGGCCGGCGGCGTCGGTGATCCGCCAGTAGCGATGCGTCAACTGCACCGTTCGCTCGCTCAAGTTGGCGATTTCGACCGCATAGGTCCAGAAATAGCGCGGCTCGTCGGGGTCCGACCGCTCCGGCGCATAGGCCGGCTGGACGCTGACTTTGATGTTCCGGGTGACCGCGGCGTACATCAAGCCAGTCTATCGAGCCCGCGCGCCGCGGCCAAGTCGGCTCTTTGGCGCCCGCGCCAGGACCTCGGCCGGCGCCGTCATGGCGAGCGGGCCAACGCCCCCACATCGACGCCGCGCGGCCGAACGCCGGCGACCTCGCTGACCAGTTTGCGGATCATCGCCTGTTCAAAATTATTGAAATCGTCGATCGGCAGCACGAACGAACCGGGGCCGCCGATCACGTTGTCGCGGTAGTAATTGGCGAGGCCGCCTGGCGGGTTGGTGTGCAGCGCGAGAAAGCCGCCCTGCGCGGCGGCGCGCCGATTGAAGATGGCGAGGCCATTGATCGAAGCGCCGGCGCTCGAGGCCGCGTCGCGCGCCTCCGTGACCGAGCGGCCCTGGTTGCTGGTTCCGTCGCCGGAGACGTCGATGACCTCGCGGTCGGCGACGAAGCCGCTTTCGACCAGCAGGCCCATGGAGAAATCGATCGCCGAGCCGATCGCGGTGCGTCCGACAAAGGAGCGCGGCGCCTCGGCGAGCGCGGCGGCGAATTTGCGCGCGTCGGCCGGCTCGCCGATCACCGCCCAGTCGACCACGATCTTCTCTTCGCCCTCGCCCGCCCATTCCACGAAGGCGACCGCGATCGCGCCGTGCCGCCCCGAGCGGATGGCGTCGAGCACCCTGGGATCGGCGATCGCCGCGGCGTAGCCGCGACGCTGCAAGGCGAATTCCTCGTCGTCGATGCTGCGCGAGACGTCGGCCGCCAACACCAGCGCGACGTCGACCGCTTGCGCCGCTGGCGCTTTTCCCGCCGACGGCCCGATCGCCGCGAAGGCCAGCGCCGTCGCGGTCAAGCAAACACGCACACCGCGCATCGAAACCACCTGCGAGACGATAGTGCGGCTAAGACGCGTCACATAGGCCGTCGGAAGGACGACGACAAGGCTGGGCGTCAAGGCGAGTTTATGGGCCGCCGCGGGCGCGCTCGAGCGCGAGCGGACGATCCCAAGCCGGAGAGTCGCTTCAACGCTGCTCCCGCGCCTCGCCGAGAAACGCAACGATCTCGCGCCGCACGTCCTCGAAGCGCCCGACCAGGGCGCGGCCGCCGGTGGGATAGATCACCACCCTGCTGCGCTGAACGCCGACGGCAAATAATTCGGCCGCGGAAATTGCGGGCGGACAGAAATCCGGGCTAACATTCCCCAAATACGGAAAGATCAAGGCCCATGAAGCGCGATTCGTCCCTCCGGCTCCATATTCCCGAGGCGCGTTTCCGCCCCGGCGACATGCCGAATTTCAGCTATCTCCAGTTGCCGAACGCCGGCGAGGCCGAGCGCCCGCCGATCGACGCCGTGGCGTCGTCGACGCGCGGTCTCGCCTATGGTCTCGTTCGCGTCCTCGACGACGATGGAGCCGCGCGCGGTCCGTGGGACCCGAAACTCGCGCCCGAGGTTCTCGTCAAGGGCCTGCGCGCGATGATGCTGACGCGGGCCTTCGACGAACGCATGTTCCGCGCGCAGCGGCAGGGCAAGACGCCGTTCTACATGAAGAGCACCGGCGAGGAGGCTGTCGGCGTCGCCCAGGGCCTGGCGCTCGAGCGCGACGATATGTGTTTCACCTCGTACCGGCAGCAAGGCCTGTTGGTGGCGCGCGATTGGCCGATCTTCGACATGATGTGCCAAGTCTACGCCAACAAGCTCGATCGGACGAAGGGGCGGCAGTTGCCGGTGATGTATTCGGCGCGCGAGGCGGGCTTCTTCTCGCTTTCCGGCAATCTGGCGACGCAGTTTCCGCAGGCGGTCGGCTGGGCGATGGCTTCCGCCTATAAGCGCGACACGCGGATCGCGGCGGCGTGGATCGGCGAGGGCGCCTCTGCGGAGGGCGATTTCCACCAGGCCCTGGTCTTCGCCTCCGTCTATCGCGCGCCGGTCATCCTCAATCTCGTCAACAACCAGTGGGCGATCTCGTCGAGCCAGGGCGTGGCGGGCGGCGAGGAGACGACCTTCGCCTCGCGCGCCGTCGGCTTCGGCTTCCCGGGCGTGCGCATCGACGGCAACGACTTTCTCGCGGTCTACGCGGTGACGCGCTGGGCCGCCGAGCGGGCGCGCGGCAATCACGGGCCGACGCTCATCGAGCTTTTCACCTATCGCGCGGCGCCGCATTCGACCAGCGACGATCCGAGCCGCTATCGACCCGGCGACGAATTCCAGCATTGGCCGCTGGGCGATCCGATCGCGCGGCTGAAGGCCCATCTCATCCGCATCGGCGAATGGGACGAAGAGCGCCACGCCGCGCTCGGCGCCGAGATCGAGGCCCAGGCCGACGCCGACAACAGGCGCGCGCAGGCCCTGGGCGTGCACGGCGGCGGGCCGCACCACGATGCGGCGACGATGTTCGAGGACGTCTACAAGGAAATGCCCTGGAACCTGCGCGAGCAGCAGGCGGAATTGGCGCGCGTCCTCGCCAGCGCGGGAAGGAGCCGGCCATGAGCGCGATGAGCATGGCGCAGGCCCTCAATTCGGCGATGGACGTGATGCTGGCGCGCGATCCCGACGTGCTGATCTTCGGCGAGGACGTCGGCTTCTTCGGCGGCGTCTTCCGCATCACCGACGGCCTGCAGCAGCGCTACGGCGAGACGCGCGTCTTCGACGCGCCGATCGCCGAAAGCGGCCAGATCGCGGTCGCCATCGGCATGGGCGCCTACGGCCTCAGGCCGGTCGTCGAATGCCAGTTCGCCGACTACATCTATCCCGCCTTCGACCAGTTGGTCTCCGAAGCCGCGCGCCTGCGCTACCGCTCGGCGGGCGAGTTCAACGCGCCGATAACCGTGCGCACGCCTTATGGCGGCGGCATCTTCGGCGGTCAGACCCACTCGCAGAGTCCGGAAGGATTGTTCACCCACGTCTGCGGCCTGAAGATCGTCATCCCCTCGAACCCTTACGACGCCAAGGGGCTGCTGATCAGCGCCATCGAGGACGACGATCCCGTGCTGTTCTTCGAGCCGAAGCGGCTCTACGCCGGGCCGTTCGACGGCCATTACGAAAAGCCGGCCGAGACCTGGGCGAAACACCCCTTGGGCGAAGTGCCCGCCGACTATTACGCCATCCCGCTCGGCAAGGCGGCCGTGGCGCGCGAGGGCGAGGCGTTGACCATCCTCGCCTACGGCACGATGGTCCACGTCGCGCTGGCGGCGATGAACGAGACCGGCGTCGACGCGGAGATCCTCGATCTGCGCACGCTGGCGCCGGTCGACATCGAGGCGATCACGGCGTCGGTGGAGAAGACCGGGCGCTGCCTCATCGTGCACGAAGCGACGCGGACGGGCGGCTTCGGCGCCGAGCTCTCGGCGCTGGTGCAGGAGCGCTGCTTCCATCATCTCGAGGCGCCGATTCTGCGCGTCACCGGCTGGGACACGCCCTATCCGCGCGAATTCGAGTGGGAGTATTTTCCCGGTCCGCACCGCGTGGCGGCGGCGATCGCCACGATCATGGCGGGGTGAGGCGCGATGGGCCGGTTCGTCTTCAAGGTTCCCGACGTCGGCGAAGGCACGACCGAGGTCGAGATCGTCAAATGGCGCGTCGGCGTCGGCGACGCGGTGCGCGAGGACCAGCCGCTCGTCGATCTGATGACCGACAAGGCGACGGTGGAGGTCGCTTCGCCGATCTCCGGCCAGATCGTGACGCGCTACGGCGCCGAAGGCGACAAGGCGAACGTCGGCTCGGACCTCCTGGTCTTCGAGATCGCCAGCGGCGAAGCGGCGCCCACGCCGAGCGCGCCGAGCGCCGAGCCCGCCGCGCCGCCGCCCGCCGAGCCCGAGAGCCGCCCGGCCGCCGGCCTCGCCAGGGGCAAGGTCCTCGCCGCGCCCGCCGTCCGCGCGCGCGCCGCGGCGCTCGGCGTCGACTTGGGAAGCGTGCGCGGAACGGGCCCGGGCGGGCGCGTCGTGCACGCGGACCTCGACGCGCTGCTGCGCGGCGGCAAGGCATTCGTCGCCGCGCCGGACGGCGTCGAGGAAGTCAAGATCTTCGGGCTGCGGCGGCGCATCGCCCAGCGCATGCAGGAGAGCAAGCGCCGCATTCCCCATTTCACCTATATCGAGGAGGTCGACGTCACCGAGCTGGAGACGCTGCGCCGCGAGCTCAACGCCTCGCCGGACGGACGTCCCCGTCTCACGCCGCTGGCGTTCGTCATTCGCGCGGTGGCGCTGAGCCTTTCCGACCACGCGGGCGTCAACGCCCATTTCGACGACGAGCGCGACGTGGTGCGCCGGTTTCGCGCCTTTCACCCCGGCGTCGCCGCGCAGACCGACGATGGCCTGATGGTTCCGGTGATCCGCGACGCCGACCGCCTGGACCTCTGGCGCTTGGCGGGGGAGATCGCGCGCCTCAGCGCGGCGGCGCGCGCCGGCAAGGCGACGCCCCAGGAGCTGACGGGATCGACGCTCACTATCACCAGCCTGGGCGTGCTGGGCGGAATCGCCTCGACGCCGATCATCAATCCGCCCGAAGTGGCGATCGTCGGCGTCGGCCGCATTGGGCCGCGCGCGATCGTGCGCGACGGCGCGGTGGTCGTGCGCGAGATGATGAACCTGTCGTCCTCCTTCGATCACCGCATCGTCGACGGCTATGCCGCGGCGATCTTCATCCAGGCGGTCAAGGAGCGCCTGGAGGCGCCGGCGACGCTGATCGCCGCGCCGAAGGTCTGATGGCGCCCGGTGGGTCGGCCGCGCGATCCCCCTCGCCCCGCGTGCGGGGACAGGGCTGGGGTGAGGGGTGATTGGCCGCAGGCTTCGCCGCAACCCAGCCACAGATCGCGAAAAGGCGATCCGTGTCCCGCGCTATTCAATCTCAACGGCTTGGGCGCCGTTTTCGGTCCTGCTTTCGGCCGCGCGCGGCGGTGCCAGGGTCAGCGGCGTGCGGGCAAGCGCGAGCGGCGGCGGCGCGGGCGCGACCCAGCTCAGCGCGTGATATTTGTCGAGCTGCGCCATGACCTTCAACATCGGCTCGACCGCTTTCAGATCGCCGTTCTCGAGATTGAGGTCGACGACGCGCATCGCCTTGGTCAGTTGCAGGACTTGCAAGTGAACGTAGTGCGCGCCGGAGTCGACCCGCCGCTTTTCGATCGCCCCGGCCGTCGTGCGCCGCACGGTCTTCACGCTGAGCTTCAGCTTGTCGGCGATCGTCTCGTAGGCGTAGCCGGAAACGACGAGATCGAGAATGTCGCTGCGCAGGCGCGCGCGTTCCTCCCGCCGCTCGCGCGCCGCTTCGCGCATCCGCGCCCGCGCCGACCCCTCCGCCCCGCCGCCGTCCATCGCCGCTCTCCTGACCCGCGCGAGCCGAAGCGGCGGGATAGAGGTAGGATACTGTGATTTCGGAAATGTCGAAAGACATTGTTGGCGCAGGAGCGCAAATCGACGGTTCTTCAAAACGTTGGCGGCGTTTCGCGGTTACAGCGAATCAACGCGGACATGAGCCGCGTGACCCGGCGGCGGCCGTCAGGGGATCGAGCGCTCAGCTATTCGGCAATGCGTATCCTGTCCCCGTAAAGCCCCTGTCCCCGTAAAGCCCGTAAAGTGTCCCCGTAAAGGTATCCTGTCCCCGTAAAGGCAACGAGACGAAAATGGCGCCAAGATCGGTTGGGTGGTCAAGTGACATTGGCCGTCTCCAGAGTGAGTGGATTTACAACCTCAGTCTGCCTCCAGAACTGGTCGCTATCCACTCCCCATGGGATCTTGAGAGCTCGACGGCGCTCCCTGCCGAGCTGGCGCCGGTCAAGCCGCCGCCGCCCCTCATCCGCCCGGCTCCGCCGGGCACCTTCCCCCGCAAGGGGGGGAAGGGGGCGTCCCTCACTGCGGCAGCAGCGGCAGGCCGACGAACAGGAGCGCGGCGAGGAAGATCGCCCCGAAGATCGCCCCCAGCCGCCAGAACTGCGCCGGGGTGATGTATCCGCTGTTGTAGTAGGGCAGGGCGGCGCCGGTCGCGTAAGGCGTCAGGACGCCGATCAGGCCGGTGGTCAGCGCCAGCCCCATCGCCAGCGCCCTGGGCGACAGGCCGGGAATCGCCAGCCCCGCCGCCAGCATCATCGGCATCATCGCGGTGGTGTGCGCGGTGAGGCTGGCGAACATGTAGTGGGCGACGAAGTAGATCGCCACCAGGCTCATCAATATCAGCGTCGGCGGCAGCCCGCCGACGTGCGCGGCGGTGAAATCGGCGAACCACTCGACGAAGCCGGCCCGCGACAGCCCGTCGGCCAGCGTCACCAGCGTCGCCAGCAGCACGATCGTGGTCCAGGCGGCGTGATTGCGCGCCATGTCGTTCCAGGTGACGACGCGAAGCGCGAGCATCGCGGAAAGCACCACGAACGCCACCAGCGTCGGATCGATGATCTGGCCGCCGAGGATCCACAGGAGGATCGCGCAGACCACCAGCACGCCGAGCGTCGTCTCGCGCCAGGAGAGCGGCCCCATCTTGGTCAGCTCGGTCGCCGCCCACGCCGACGCCTGCGGGCTCCGCTTGATCTCCGGCGGGAACAGCACGTAGGTCAGTAGCGGCGTCGCCAGCAGCAATGGCAGCGCGAACGGAACCGAGGCGCGCATCCAGTCGGCGTAGTCGATCGACACGTGGGCGATGCGGTCGATGAAGTCGCGGGCGAGAAAATTCGGCGCGCAGGCGGTCATGAACAGCGTCGAGGTCACGCAGTCGGCGGCGAAGGTGGTCCACATGATGTAACCGCCGATCCGGCGCGCGGAGGGGTCGTGCGGATGCGAGTCGTAGAGCGGCGGCAGATTGTGCACCACGGGATAGAGGATGCCGGCCCCGCGCGCGGTGTTGGACGGCGTGAACGGCGCCAGGATCATGTCGGCGAACGCAGTCGCATAGCCCAGCGTCAGCGTCGGCTCGCCGAGCGCGCGCACCAGCGCGAGCGCGATGCGCCGGCCGAGCCCGGTCTTCTCGTAGCCCAGCGCGAACATGAACGCGCCGCCGACCAGCCAGACCGTGGTCGAGGCGAAACCCGACAGCGCCCACTGGATGCTGGCGCCGACCACGTTGAAGCCGGGTTTGGCGAGTTCGGCGGGGCCGTAGAGCGTCCAGCGCGACAGCGCCGCGGCCGCCGTCAGGCCGATCAGGCCGACCGCCGCGTTGGGCGCGGGCTCGGTGACCAGCGCCGCGATCACGCCGGCGAACAGGGCGAAGTACCACCACGCGTGCTGCGCCAGCCCGGGCGGCGCGGGCAGAAACGCCAGCGCGACGGCCAGCGCCAAGGGAACCGCCGTGCGCCACCATTGAGGTTTGGAAGAGATGGCCTCGCCGACGGCCGGCGTCGACGCCCCGTCACCGCTCATCGCCATCGCCCCCTCGCGAACCGCGCCGCCTATGCGCGCGCCGCGGTCTCGCCGCATTGCGTTGCATCAAGGCGGTCGGTGTTTCCCGCAAGCGACGCCCCGCTTCGACGATCCGCGGCGACTTCGGGCGCGAACCTCCTCATCCGCCCGCCGGAGAACGCCGCCTGCGCCGGGCGCGAAAAATCCTCCGCCGGGCCGGGCGACACAATCCCGCCATAAAACGCATCCATGAGAATGAACGTTCATTTTCATGAGGCTCCGATGTCCGTGGCGCAGCCGCCGCTCCCCAGTCGAGCGCCCGAGACCGACCGGCGTGAGCTGATCGTCGCCGCGGCCGAGCGCGCCTTTGTGCGCCACGGCTTCCACGCCGCGACGATGAACCAGGTCGCCGACGAGGCCGGCATGAGCGCCGGCAATCTCTATCGCTATTTCCCGTCCAAGGAGGCCCTGGTCGAGGGCATGTGCGCGCGCGACCAGCGCGAGCGCGCCGCCGCCTTCGACATCCTGGTCGGCCGCGGCGATCTTCTGGCCACCCTCGCCGCGATGCTGCGCGAGCATCTGCTCGACAAGCCGCGCGAGAAGGCGGCGATGATGGTCGAGATCACCGCCGAGGCGGCGCGCAATCCGCGCATCGCCGCGATGACGCTCGCCATCGACGCCGACGTCAGGCGCGGGCTCGCCGAGCTCGTCGAGGCGGCCAAGGCCAAGGGCGAGGCCGCCGCCTCGCTCGACCCTGAATTCGCCGCGCGCGTCGTCTTCACCCTGGTGTCGGGCTTGTTCAAGCGCCGCGCGCTGGAGCCGGATTTCAACAGCGAGGCCGAGGCGGCGATGACGATGGGCGTCCTGAAGGCGCTGTTCGCCGGCGCCATCGCGCCCTTCGCCGATCCCAAGGAGCCGCGTTGATGCGCCGCGTCCTCGTCGCCCTCGTCCTGGCGCTCGCCCTCGGCGTCGTCGCGCTCGCCTCCCTTCGCTTCGTCGCGCCCTGTTCGCCGGCCCTGAAGCCGATCGGCCTGACGAACTGTCTGGCCGGCGCCGAAGGCGCGCGGGCCGTCGAACCGCCGATCATCACCACCGCGCTCGCCGTGAAACGCCCGTTCGTCGACCGCCTGTTCGTCTCCGGCACGCTCGTCGCGCGCGAAGAGGCGCTCGTGGCGGCGCGCATCGACGGCCTGGCGATCGAAGAGCTCGACGCCGAGGACGGCGACGCCGTCGCGGCCGGACAGGTCCTCGCCAGGCTTGACCGCAGCCAGCTCGACGCGCTGCTGGCGCAGAACGACGCCGCCACCGCGCGCGCCGACGCGGCGATCGCGCAGGCGAAGAGCCAGATCGAGCAGTTCCAGGCCCAGCTCGCCTGGGCGAACGACGACTTCGAGCGCGCCAACAAGCTCGGCGGCCAGATCGTCGCGGCGGCGACGATCGAGCAGCGTGAAATCGCGGTGAGGACCGCCGGGGCGCAGCTCGCCGCCGCCAAGAACGGACTGGCGCTCGCCGAGGCCGACCGCAAGAGCCGCGAAGGCGAGCGGCGCGAATTGCTGGTGCGCATCGCCCGCACGGAGGTGAAGGCGCCCGTCGCCGGCCTCGTCAGCCGCCGCACGGCTCGGCTCGGCGCGCTCGTCTCCAGCGCCGGCGAGCCGCTGTTCCGCATCATCGAGGACGGGGCGATCGACCTCGAGGCGGACGCGCCCGAACAGTCGCTCGCGCGTCTCGCCGTCGGCATGCCGGCCAAGCTGCGCCTGCCCGGCGCGGCGGACGAGATCGACGGCGTCATCCGCCTCGTCAGCGAGGAGGTCGACAAGGCGAGCCGCACCGGCAAGGTGCGCATCGCGCTTCGTCCCGGCGCGCGCGCGCGCGTCGGTTCGTTCGCCTCGGCCGAAATCGAGATCGGGCGCGGCGAGGGGGTCGGCGTTCCCGCCAGCGCCGTGCAGCGCGACGGCGACCGCGCGCGGCTGCTCGTCGTGCGCGACGGCGTCGTCGAACAGCGGCGCGTCGAGGTGGGGATCGCCGAAGGCGACGCGCTGGAGATCTCGAGCGGCCTCGCGCCGGGCGAGAGCGTCGTGGCGCGCGCGGCCGCGTTCCTGCGCGCCGGCGACCGGGTGCGCGCCGCGCTCGCCGCGGCCTCGTCCCCGGGAGCCGCGCCATGAGGATCAACGTCTCCGCCTGGTCGATCCGCCGGCCGATTCCCGCCGTCGTCGCCTTCGTCGTGCTGACGCTGCTCGGAATCGTCAGCTTCCGTCAGATGGCGATCACGCGGTTCCCCAATATCGACATTCCGATCGTCCAGATCGTCATCACCCAATCGGGCGCGGCGCCTTCGGAACTCGAGTCGCAGGTCACCAAGAAGGTCGAGGACGCGGTCTCCAACGTCAACGGCGTCTGGCACATGATCTCGACGGTGACCGACGGCGCCTCGGTGACGATCGTCCAGTTCAACGTCGGCTCGGTCAACGTCGACCGCGCGCTCAACGACGTGAAGGACCAGGTCGCGAAAATCCGCGCCGACCTGCCGCGCACCATCGACGAACCGATCGTCAGCCGCCTCGACGTCGAAGGCTTGCCGATCGTCACCTACGCCGCCTCGGCGCCGGGGATGACCGCCGATCAGCTCTCCTGGTTCATCGACGACACGGTGGCGCGCGAGCTCGAGAGCGTCAAAGGCGTCGGCGAGGTCAAGCGCTTCGGCGGCGTCGATCGCGAGATCCGCGTCGCGCTCGATCCCGACAAGCTTCTCGCGCTCGGCGTGACCGCCGCCGCGGTCAACGCCCAGGTGCGCGCCGACAACCTCGACATCGGCGGCGGACGCGGCGAGATCGCCGGCCAGGAGCAGGCGATCCGCACGCTCGCGGGCGCGCGCACGGTCGACGATCTCGCGGCGTTGCCGATCGCGCTGCCGGGCGGGCGCAAGGCGCGGCTCGACGAATTGGGGACCGTGACCGACGGCGCCGCCGAACCGCGCGCGTTCGCGCGGCTGTTCGACGAGCCGATCGTCGCTTTCGGCGTCACGCGCGCCAAGGGCGCGAGCGACGTCGCCGTCGACCGGCGCATCGCCGAGCGGCTCGAGCGCATTCAGGCCGAACACCCGGAAGTGGCGTTCACCAAGGTCGACACCCAGGTCGACAACGAACTGGGCAATTATTCCTCGACCATGGAGACCCTGATCGAGGGCGCGGCGCTCGCGGTCGTCGTCGTGCTGGTGTTCCTGCGCGATCTGCGCGCGACGCTGGTCACCGCGCTCGCCCTGCCGCTGTCGATCATTCCGACGTTCTGGGCGATGGACGCGATCGGCTTCTCGCTCAATCTCGTCAGCCTGCTCGCCATCACGCTGGTCACCGGCATTCTCGTCGACGACGCGATCGTCGAGATCGAGAACATCGTGCGCCACATGCGCATGGGCAAGTCGGCCTATCGCGCCTCGCTGGAGGCCGCCGACGAGATCGGCCTCGCGGTCATCGCCATTTCGCTGACCATCGTCGCGATCTTCTCGCCGGTGAGCTTCATGAGCGGCATCGCCGGCCAATATTTCCGCCAGTTCGGCCTCACGGTCGCGATCGCGGTGATCTTCTCGCTGCTTGTGGCGCGCTTCATCACGCCTGTCATCGCCGCCTATTTCCTGCGCGCGCCCGAGGAGGCGACGCCCCGCGACGGCGCGGTGATGCGATTCTATGTGCGGCTGGTGCGCGCCTCGGTGCGCCACCGCTGGATCACCCTCGCAGCGGGCGTCATGATCTTCGTCGCCTCGCTGATGGCGACCAAGCTCCTGCCCTCGGGCTTCATGCCGCCCGACGACCAGGGCCGCGTGCTGCTGGCGGTCGAACTGCCGCCGGGCTCGCGGCTCGCCGACAACGACCGCGTCACCCGCACGATCTCCGACGAACTTCGGGCGCTGCCCGAAGTGCGCTCGGTGTTGATCTACGGCGGGCAGATCCTCGGCTCCGGCGCCGAGCCGCGCAAGGCGACGTTCGTCGTCAATCTCGTCAACAAGAGAGAGCGCGCGGCGAGCCAGAAGGACCTCCAGGCGCGCATCGGCGCGATGCTCGCGGGGACCCCCGACATCCGCTATTGGTTCGTCAAGGACAACGGCCAGCGCGACCTTTCGCTGATCGTCGCCGGGCCGGATATCGACGCGATCAACGACGTCGCCAACCAGCTCGCCAGCGAGATGCGCTCGATCCCCTCGATCGAGAACCCGATCTCCACCGCGGAGCTCGATCGGCCCGAGCTGCGCATCGAGCCCAAGCGCCAGCTCGCCGCCGACCTCGGCGTCTCGACGGAGGCGCTGTCGGAGACGATCCGCGTCGCCACGCTCGGCGACATCGACGCCAATCTCGCCAAGTTCAACGCCGGCGACCGGCTCGTTCCGATCCGCGTCGAGCTCGACGAGGCGGCGCGCGGCGACGTCGGGCGGCTCGAAGACTTGCGCGTCGGCGCCGCTTCGGGCGCCGCCGTGCCGCTCGCCGTCGTCGCCGACTTCTCGATCGGCCACGGCCCGACCGCGATCAACCGCTACGACCGCACGCGCCGCGTCACCATCGAGGGCGACCTCAAGGGCGACGCCGCGCTCGGCGACGCGGTGGCGGCGATCCGCGCGCTGCCGACGGCCAAGAGGCTGCCGCCGGGCGTCGAAATCCGCGAGACCGGCGACGTCGAGATCATGAGCGAGGTGTTCCAGTCGTTCGCCGAGGCGATCGGCGCCGGCGTGATGATGGTCTACGCGCTGCTGGTGCTGCTGTTCGGCGGTTTCCTGCAGCCGATCACCATTCTCGTCTCGCTGCCGTTGTCGATCGGCGGCGCCATCGGCGCGCTGCTGATCACCCACAAGGCGATGTCGATGCCGGTGGTCATCGGCATCCTGATGCTGATGGGCATCGTCACCAAGAACGCGATCATGCTGGTCGATTTCGCGCTCGAGGAGATCGGGCGCGGCGCGCCGCGCCTGGAAGCGCTGGTCGAGGCGGGCCGCAAGCGCGCGCGGCCGATCATCATGACGACGATCGCGATGGCCGCGGGCATGTTCCCCTCGGCGCTGGGCCTGGGCGACGGCGGCGGCTTCCGCTCGCCGATGGCGATCGCGGTCACGGGCGGCCTCATCGCCTCGACGCTGCTGTCGCTCGTCTTCGTGCCGGCGGCGTTCACCCTGGCCGACGATGTCGGCCGCCTGGCATGGCGTCTGCTCGGCCGCTTCGTCGGCGCGACGGACGAGCCGGCGCACGCGCCCGAGGCGCCGCCCGCGCGCGCGGCCGACCCGCACGGCGTTCCCGCCGCAGCGGAATAAGCGGGCGACGTTCGCGCCGGCGCGGCGACGCCCCTTTCAGCGAGCGACGGGCTCGAGGGACGGGTCGCGGAAGCCGGCGGGCGGTTGGACTCCGCCGAATTCCGGCCGCGTGATCGTATATCTTCGCGGCAATTCGAATTCCCCCGCGCCGAGACTTGCTTGGGTCCAATCCGCCGCCGAATCGCCGAGTCTCTGCGTTGTCCAGCGACCGTCCACCCGAGACTATGGCTTGAGAAATTCGCAAATATTCGTAATGCGGACGCTAGACGGCGGCCGGATAAAAGCGTTAGCGCAGTATATTAACCTTACCGAGAGTGCGAACCCACGAAAATTTAGGTTAATCTTAGTAACCGCTATTCACCATATTTTAATCAATTGCCAAAATTTAAAATGGGTCCTATCGCTGCTGGGCTTGACATCGCATCACGCGATGAGCGCCGCCGATCGGGGGGACGGCGGCTGTAACGGCACAACGTTATGAGGTCCCCAATGAATATGCGAAAACTCTCGAGCCTGCTTGTCGCGGCGTCCGTCGGCTTGTGGGCGACTGCTCCGGCCCAAGCCTATCAAGACAACAAGAGCAAATACTTCGACGAGCATCATCGTCACCACGAGAAGTTCCATCATTTCTCGCATCATCGGCATTTCCGGCATTTCAGGCATTTCCACCACTTCAAGCACTTCGACCATTTCGATCACTTCCATCATTTCCATCACTTCCATCATTTCATTCACTTCCACCATTTCGCTCACTTCCACCATTTCGAGCACTTGCATCACTTCCCGCACCATTTCCATGGCAGTGGGCATGTGGGCGGCGGATGGCCGGCCTTCGCCGTCATAGGCGGAGCGGCGAGCGTGTTGCTCGACGCCGGCATCGTCTGGAACACGCAGTGCCGCGAACTGAAGAGCGAAGAGGCGATGACGGCCTTCTTCCTTCCGCTCGTCGGCATCGCGCTTAACGAACAGGACAACAAGTGTCATCGCTGAGTTGAACAGCGCGCGCTCGCGTCGCCTCCTCGAGCCCGCGCCGCATAACCGCGGCAAAGGGCTTTGCGGCCGGGAAGGAAGGGAACGCGGTCGGCGCGGTCGGGTTAGGTCGGCTCGCGCTTGGGTTTGACGAAGTTCGAGCGCAAGCCCACAAATATTGCCGTGACACGTCGAGGCCACGCGGCAAGCTCTTCGACCCTTAGTCTACTCCTCGCGCGCCAGTCCCGCGAACAGCGCCGGCAGCGCTTCGATGTCCTCGACCACGTAATCGGCGCTCGGCTCGAGCGCGGCGCGATCGGCCGGGCCGCTCAGCACCGCGACCGCCAACGCGCCGGCGGCGCGCGCCGCGTCGAGATCGTGGAGCGAATCGCCGACCATGGCGATGCGCTCCGGCGCGACGCCGAGGTGGCGCGCGAACGCCAGCACCATGCCCGGATCTGGCTTGCCGCCGTGGCCGGAATCGTAGCCGGCGACGAATTCGATCGCCTCGTCGAGGCCCAGCGCCGCGATCTGGCGGCGCGCGCTGCGCTCGGAGTCGTTGGTGGCGACGCCGAGGCGCAGGCCCATCGCCTTGAGCGCGCCGAGCGCGAGCGCCGGCACGCCGATCGGCGTCAGCGCCTTCAGCGATTCCACAGTGGTAAGATGGTCGATTTCGCGCCGCAGTTCCGCGAAATCCGTTCGCCCGAGCGATTCCGCCCACGCGCGGCCGTAATGCGCGGAGGAGCCGGCGATCAGCGGCGAGGTCGGGAGAAACCGCTTCTCCTTGAGCGAGAAATGCAGGATTTCGGCCTGCGCGCGCATCAGCGCCGGATCGCCGGCGGCCAGCGCGTGGATGACCGCGTGCGTCGCCGGCCCCCAGGTCTCGTGGAAGTCGACGAGCGTGCCGTCCTTGTCGAAGAGAACGCCGAGCACGGACATGGCGGCCTTTCGCATCGTTCGCATCACCAATTCGCGAGGTTGGGGATAGGCCGCAATCGGCCGCGATTCATCCTTTAAATCGCCCTTAACCGATTTCATTCAACCTGTCGCTATTGGCTCGGGGCCGAAACGAACGGCGGCGAGCGGCTTGAAGTCATCGAGTGTGTCCATGCGTCACGATCTCACCGCCATTCCCGACGTCGTCGAAGTCCGGGCCGGCCGCAGCCGCCTCCTTTCCCGGCTCTATCGCGACATCGGCCTGGCCGCCGTCGCCGCCGAATTCGAGCTTCCCGCCGAGGAGTTCGATCCCGAACTCGGCGAAGCGCTCGAGCGTGGGGCGCGCTATCTCGCGCCGCCGAACCGCGTTCTTGCTTCCTAGGCCGCTCGACGGTAAAGACCGGGCGCGCCGGGGGGGCGCCGAAGAGTCAGGCCTTTCGACAATGCTGGTGACGCGCCGCCGACTCCTGACCGGCCTCGGCGCTTTCGCGGCGACCGCCGGCTTTGCCGGCTACGCGACCGCCTACGAGGCGGGCTTTGAACTCGCGCTGACCTCCTATTCGCTGACCCCGCCGCGATGGCCCGCCGACCTTAATCTCAAGATCGCCGTCATCGCCGACATCCACGCCTGTTATCCCTGGATGTCGGAAGAGCGCATCGGCGCCATCGTCGATCTCGCCAACGCGCAGCGGCCGGACCTCACGGTGCTGCTCGGCGATTTCGTCTGCACGCACCGCTTCGTCAGCGGCTACGTCCCGCCCGGCGCATGGGCCGATCAGCTCGCGCGCCTGCGGGCGCCGCTCGGCGTCTATTCGATCCTCGGCAATCACGATTGGTGGTCCGCCGCCGTTCCGACCGATCCGCCCGACGCTTCGCGCAGCGTCCGGCGCGCGCTGGCGCAGGCGCGCATTCCCGTGCTCGAGAATCAATCGATCCGGCTCAGCCACGACGGCCTGCCGTTCTGGCTGATCGGCCTCGGCGATCAATTGGCCAAGAACGGCCGCCGTTTGGGCTATCACGGGGTCGACGATCTCCCTGGCGCCCTGCGCGAGATCGACGACGACGCGCCGGCGATTCTGCTCGCCCACGAACCCTACGTCTTCGCGCGCGCGCCCGACCGGATCGCCTTGACGCTTTGCGGCCACACGCACGGCGGCCAGATCAACCTGCCGCTCATCGGCCCGCCGTTCGTGCACGCGCTCCCTGGCCAGAAGCCCTACGTCTACGGCGTCTATTCGGAAGGGGCGCGCCAGCTCGTCGTCTCCGGCGGCCTCGGCACGTCCCACGCGCCGGTGCGCATCCTGCGGCCGCCGGAGGTGGTGACGATCGAGCTAGCGGGAACGGCGCCGGTCTAGGCGGGATCCGCCTGCCGCCGGCTCTCCAGCCAGGCGAAGGTTCGCATGACGCCGCGCAATTCGGCGAGACCCTTCAATCGCCCGACGCAGGAATAGCCGGGGTTGATCCGCTCCTTGCCGATGTCGTCGGCGAGCAGGTGGCCGTGATCGGGCCGCATCGGAATCTGCGCGTCGGCGCGGCCTTGCCGGCGGCGACGGCTCTCCTCGGCCAGCAGCGCGCGCACCAGCGCCACCATGTCCGTATCCCCGTCGAGGTGCTCGGCCTCGGTGAACGAGCCGTCGGCTTCGCGCGCGACGTTGCGCAGATGGGCGAAATGAACGCGCGGGCCGAAGTCTTGCGCCATCGCGACGAGATCGTTGTCGGCGCGCGCGCCCAACGAGCCGGAGCACAGCGTCATGCCGTTGGCGGGGCTTTCGACCGCCTCGAACAGCGCGGAAAAATCCGCGGCGGTCGAGACGACGCGCGGCAGCCCGAACAGCGAAAACGGCGGATCGTCCGGGTGGATCGCCAATCGCGCGCCGACCTCCTCGGCGACCGGCGCGACCTCCTCGAGGAACGCGACGAGGTTGGCGCGCATGTCGTCGGCGCCGAGCGAGGCGAATTCGCGCAAAGCCAGAGCAAACCGCTCGCGCGTGTAGGTCACCTGGCGCGCCGGCATGCCGCCGATGACGTTCTTCTCGATCGCGGCGATCGCTTCGCCGTCGAGGCGCGACAGGCGCGCCCGCGCGGCCTCGATCGCCTCGGCGGCATAGTCCGCCTCGGCCCCCGGCCGCCTGAGAACGAAGACGTCGTAGGCGACGAACGACGGCATGTCGAAGCGCAACGCCAAGCCCGTCGACGGCAGCCGATATCTCAGGTCCGTCCGCGTCCAGTCGACGACGGCCATGAAATTGTAGCAGACGGTGGAGACGCCCGCCTTGGCGAGGTTGGCGAGGCTCACCTTCCAGGCGTCGATTTCACGCCGGTAGGGTCCCTCGCGCAGCTTGATCGCGCTCGGGACCGGAATCGATTCGCAGACGTCCCAGCTCAGGCCCGCCGCTTCGATGGCGCATTTATGCGCCATCACGTCGTCGAGGCTCCAGGCGCGCCCATCGGCGATATGATGCAGTGCGCTGACGATTCCTTCAGCGCCGGCCTGCTTGGCGTGGTCCAGCGTGACGGGATCGTCGGGCCCGAACCAGCGCCAAGTTTCCTTCACGAGCCTCTCCGTCGCCCGGCGGCGGCGCGAACGGCTAAATCCCGCCGATCGCGCGGACGACGACGCGGATGACGATGGCGATGACGATTGCGCACACCACGACCGCGGCGGTGTAGGGCACGGACCTGTCAGCGGGCGCCTTCATCAGCGCGGGAACCCCAAGCCAGAACAGATAGAGGCTGTAGAGCCCGAGGATGCCGAGAATCGCCAGGGCGGGAATCAACGCGAAGACGCCCACGAGCCAAGCGGGCGTCATCGAATAGACGGCGAGCTTGAGCGCCGCGGACTGATTCTTCTGCGCGCCGAAGGTCGGCGCCAGCGCGTCGGTGATCAACGCCACCGCATAAACCATCACGAAGGCCAGCACGTATTGAACGACTGCGGCGGCAAGCCCGGCGACGATGCCGACGCGGTAGGTTCCGACCATCGGCAGGCCGACGCCGACGATCGACATGCCGATGAAGCCGCACACCGCGGGAATCGCGGCGAGAATCGCGACGTAGTTCTTGAAGAGATAGGCCGGGTCGCCGGGCTCCCCCTCGATCGCCTGCCACTCGGTCTTCGGAGTCAGCAAAATTCCCTTAATTCGCTCGACAAGGTCCATGAAGGCCTCCCCCTCGCGCCGACCGACTCTCCACCGAGCGGTCCACGCGTCATGTTAGTCCGGCGAGGGGCTCGGCGCTAGGCCGGAACGCGCTTGACGCGCCGGGGCGCCGCGGGCGCGGCGCGCGCGCTGTTTGGGTCTCGATGCCGGCCCGCCGTCTCTGCGGCGGCGCCGATTCCGATCGGAGCGAGGCGCCCGGCGGTTACGCGCCCGCCCGCTTGTTCTGGCGGTTGTCCACCAGGTCGTCGACGACATGGGGATCGGCCAGCGTCGAGGTGTCGCCGAGATTCTTGAACTCGTCTTCGGCGATCTTGCGCAGGATGCGGCGCATGATCTTGCCGGAGCGCGTCTTCGGCAGGCCGGGCGAGAACTGGATGAGATCGGGCGCGGCGAACGGCCCGATTTCCTTGCGCACCCAGATGATCAGCTCCTTGCGCAACGCCTCGCTCGGCTCCTCGCCCGACATCAGCGTCACGTAGGCGTAGATGCCCTGGCCCTTGATGTCGTGGGGATAGCCGACGACGGCGGCTTCCGACACCTTGGGATGGGCGACCAGCGCGCTTTCCACTTCCGCCGTGCCGATCCGGTGCCCGGCGACGTTGATCACGTCGTCGACGCGGCCGGTGATCCAGTAGTAGCCGTCGGCGTCGCGGCGGCAGCCGTCGCCGGTGAAGTATCGGCCGATGTAGGTGGAGAAGTAGGTCTGCACGAAGCGCTCGTGGTCGCCGTAGATCGTGCGCGTCTGTCCCGGCCACGAATCGGCGACGCACAGGTTGCCAGAACAGGGGCCTTGCAGCTCGTTGCCCTCGGGATCGACGATCTGCGGGATGACGCCGAAGAACGGCACCGTCGCCGAGCCGGGCTTGAGCTTGGTGGCGCCCGGCAGCGGGGTGATGAGGATGCCGCCGGTTTCGGTTTGCCACCAGGTGTCGACGATCGGGCAGCGGTCCTCGCCGACCACGTGGTAGTACCACTCCCAGGCTTCCGGATTGATCGGCTCGCCGACGGTGCCGAGCAGGCGCAGCGACTTGCGCGACGTCCTCTTGACCGGTTCGTTGCCGCCCTGCATCAGCGCGCGAATCGCGGTCGGGGCGGTGTAGATGATGTTGACGCCGTGCTTGTCGCACACTTGCCAGAAGCGCGACGTCGTGGGGTAGTTCGGCACGCCCTCGAAAATCATGCTGATGGCGCCGTTGGCGAGCGGGCCGTAGACGATGTAGCTGTGGCCGGTGACCCAGCCGACGTCGGCGGTGCACCAGTAGACGTCGCCGTCGTGATAGTCGAACACGTACTGGTGGGTGATCGCGGTGTAGACGAGATAGCCGCCGGTGGTGTGCACCACGCCTTTCGGCTTGCCGGTCGAGCCGGAGGTGTAGAGGATGAACAGCGGGTCTTCCGCGTTCATCTCCTCGCAGGGGCAGTCGGTCGAGACCATCCTGGCGATCTCGTCGTAATAGACGTCGCGCCCGGCCGTCATGTTCACCTTTTCGCCGGTGCGGCGCACGACGATCATGGTGGCGACGCCGCCGGCCTTGTCGGCCGCGGCGTCGGCGTTGGCTTTCAGCGGAATCTTGCGGCCGCCGCGCACGCCCTCGTCGGCGGTGACGATGATCGACGACTTGCAGTCCTCGATGCGGCCGGCCAGCGAGTCGGGCGAGAAGCCGCCGAACACCACGGAATGCACGGCGCCGATGCGCGCGCAGGCGAGCATGGAGACGGCTGCTTCCGGAATCATCGGCAGGTAGATGGTGACGCGGTCGCCCCTCTTGACGCCGCGCGCCTTGAGCACGTTGGCGAAGCGGCAGACCTGCGCGTGCAACTCGCGGTAGGTGATCTTCTTGTCGTCTTTCGGATCGTCGCCTTCCCACAGGATGGCGACCTGATCGCCGCGCTTGGCCAGGTGCCGATCCAGGCAATTGTAGGCGACGTTGAGCGTGCCGTCCTCGAACCACTTGATCGAGACGTGGTGCGGATCGAAGGAGGAGTTCTTGACCTTGGTGAACGGCCGGATCCAGTCGATGCGCTTGGCCTCCTCGGCCCAGAAACCGTTCGGGTCCGCGATCGAGCGCGCATACATTTCCAGATACTTGGCTTCGTCGGCGAAGGCGCGCTTCTGCCAGGCGGCGGGAACATCGTAGATCTTCTCGGACATCGAAACTCTCTCCCTGCCCGCGCGAACAATCCGCGGGACCATGTTTTGTCGCCGCGCGTTGATCGCGTGGCGCTCGGCGGTCGCGTGGGGGCGGGCGCCGAACCTCCGCCGCCGGCGAAAACTCGCCCATCGTGGGGACGAAAACCGGACCTCGGCGGACCTCGCCTCTCACCTTTCTCGCTTCGGACGCCCTTGGCGGTCGCCGCCTATACGCCGCGCTCGCCGGGCATTCAAGCAGACGGCCGCGACAAGGCAAACGCCGACCGGGCGTCGCGACCCCGCCGAGCAAGAGGAAGGCGATCCGCACCGCCGTCGACCAACCCAAGCGGCTCGCGCGTGAACAAATGCGCCGAGACGGCGAAAGGGCGCCCGAATTCCCCGCAAGCGCCGAAAGCGCCGCCGGCTGGCGCGAGGGGCGCGCCCGCCCTGTTCGCCATGCTGGGCGTTCAGCGGTCGAGACGAAGCCGGTCGGCCCCAACGGCGCCGGATCGGCGAATTTCGTGCAGTCTCCCTCCTCCCGGCCGAACACCATCGCGACGGTCGCGTTATGGTTGCGTTAAGCTCCGTTACTTTATCGAAGCCGCCCCTCGTCCAAAATTCGACTATATGCGTAGATCAACTTGAGCTGATTGCTTTTCTCGGTCGCCCAAACGGATGGCCGGGCGCGCGCCGCGCCGCGCCGGTTTGCCGCGGGCGCGGCGCGCGCGCTATATATGTCGCGATATAGGCCTGTCGTCTCGGCGACGGCGGCGCAGGTCTCAACCGGAGCGAGCCTCGAACGTGTCGAACGGAGCGGCTTGGAGCGGGGCGCTGATCTTTTCGCCCGTGGAATGGACGGCGATATTCCTTTCGCTCAAGGTCGCTACGGTCGGCGCGCTGTCGAGCCTGCCGGTCGCCGTCGGTCTCGCCTGGCTGCTGGCGCGGCGGCGATTTCCCGGCAAGTCGCTCGTCAACGCGCTGGCGCATCTGCCGCTGGTGCTGCCTCCCGTGGTCACCGGCTGGCTGCTGCTGATCGGCTTCGGACGGCAGGGAATCTTCGGGCGCGCCCTGGAGGCCTGTTGCGGGCTGACGCTGTCGTTCCGCTGGACCGGTGCGGCGCTCGCGGCGGCGGTGATGGGCTTTCCCCTGATGGTGCGCGCGATCCGGCTGTCGATCGAGGCGGTCGACGTGCGCCTCGAACAGGCGGCGCAAACGCTCGGCGCGCCGCCCTGGTACATTTTCGCCACCGTGACCGTGCCGCTCGCGACGCCGGGGATCATCGCCGGGCTCATCCTCGGCTTCGCCAAGGCGATCGGCGAATTCGGCGCGACGATCACCTTCGTCGCCAACATCCCCGGTCAGACCCAGACGATCGCCACCGCGATCTACAGCGCGACGCAGGACCCCGACGGCGCCGCGACGACGTGGCGGCTGACGGGAATCGCGCTGGCGATTGCTTTTCTCGCGCTGTTCGTCTCCGAGGCGCTCGCCGCGCGCGTCGCCAAACGGGACGCGGGCGGATGATCGAAATCGCGATCGAGCACGCGCAGGGCGATTTTTCCATCGCGGCGGACATCCGCGCCAGCGGCCGCGTGCTGGCGCTGTGCGGCCCCTCGGGCGCCGGCAAGACGACGCTGCTCGACGTCATCGCCGGGCTCAGGCGGCCGCGCCGCGGCCGCGTCGCGGTCGACGAGACGGTGTTCCTCGACACCGCGCGGGGGATCGACGCGCCGGCGCGCCTGCGCCGCATCGGCTATATCTTCCAGGAGCCGCGCCTCTTCCCGCACCTCAGCGTCGCCCACAACCTGACCTACGGCGCGCGCTTCGCCTCGCGCGGGCCGAGCCTCGTCGCCGTCGCCGATGTCGTCGCGCTGCTCGGCCTGGAGCCGCTGCTGGGACGCAGGCCGGCGCGCCTGTCGGGCGGCGAGAAACAGCGCGTCGCGATCGGCCGCGCGCTGCTCAGCAATCCGCGCGTGCTGCTGATGGACGAGCCGCTGAACGCGATCGACGACGCGCGCCGGCACGACATCTTGCAGTTGATCGAGACGCTGCGCGACGCTTTCGCCATCCCCATCATCTTCGTCAGCCACCGCGTCAGCGAGGTCGAGCGGCTGGCGAGCGACATCGCGGTGATCGAGGCCGGGCGGCTGGTCGAAATGCGGGCGGGCAAGGGCGCGCCATAATTTCGAGGCGGCGGCGCGTCGTGAAAAGAAAAGGGCGCCCCGCGGCGAAGCGGGACGCCCTCTTTATCTTGCGATCTACGCCGTCAGTGAGCGGAGGCGCCCTCCGCGCCGACGCCGGTCTGCGAGCGCACGAACTGCATCGCGAAGCCGCTGCGATCGGTCGCGGCGCGCGCGCTGGTGTCCAGCTTCGAGACGACATAGATGGCGACGAAGGCCAGCGTCATCGAGACGATCGTGGGGTTGTCGATCGTCACCAGCGCCGAGCCCTTCGGGTTGCCGAAGATGCCTTCCCACACCGCCGGCGACAGGATGACGCCGAGCATGGCGGTGATCAGGCCGAGGAAGCCGCCGACCACGGCGCCCCGCGTCGTCATGTTCTTCCAGAACATACTCATGACCAGCACCGGGAAGTTGCACGACGACGCGATCGCGAAGGCGAGGCCGACGGCGAAGGCGACGTTGATCCTCTCGGCGAGGACGCCGATGACCATCGCGAAAATGCCCAGGCAGACCGTCGCGATCTTCGAGACGCGAATCTCGTCGGCCTCGGTCGAGCGGCCGCGAGCGATCACGTTGGCGTAGAGGTCGTGGCTGATCGCCGAAGCGCCGGCCAGCGTGAGCCCCGAGACCACCGCGAGGATCGTCGCGAAGGCGACCGCCGAGATGAAGCCGAAGAGCACGTCGCCGCCGACCGCCTTGGCGAGCAGCGGGGCCGCCATGTTCGGGAAGCCCCGGGTCGCGGTGATGACGCTCGCGCCGGCCGCGACCTTCGCCTGGTCGATGAAATCGGGGTTGGTCGAGACGAACACGATCGCGCCGAAGCCGATGATGAACGTCAGGATGTAGAAGTACCCGATGAAACCGGTGGCGAAGAACACCGACTTGCGCGCCTCCTTGGCGTTGGGGACGGTGAAGAAGCGCATCAGGATGTGCGGCAGTCCGCAGGTTCCGAACATCAGCGCGAGGCCGGTCGAGATCGCGGAGAGCGGCGTCGACACCGGCGCGCCCGGCTTGAAGATCGGGCCCATGATCGCGCCCCCGAGCGGATGCACCGAGACCGCCTTGGCGAACAGCGCGCCCGGGTTGAAGTTGAACGCGAGGAGCACCAGGAACGCCATCAGGGTCGCGCCGCCGAGCAGCAGGCCGGCCTTGATGATCTGCACCCACGTCGTCGCGATCATGCCGCCGAAGGTGACGTAGAGGATCATCAGGCAGCCGACGATCACGACCGCGTGCCAATACTCGAGGCCGAACAGAATTTTGATCAAGGCGCCGGCGCCGACCATCTGCGCGACCAGATAGAAGGCCACCGTGACGAGCGTGCCGCACGCCGCCAGAATGCGGATCGGCGTCTGCTCGAAGCGGAACGAGCAGACGTCGGCGAAGGTGAACCGGCCGAGATTGCGCAGCGGCTCGGCGATCAGGAACGTGACGATCGGCCAGCCGACCAGCCAGCCCACCGAATAGATCAGCCCATCATAGCCCCAGGCGTAGACGAAAGCGGAAATGCCGAGGAAGGACGCCGCCGACATGTAGTCGCCGGCGATGGCGAGGCCGTTCTGCAGGCCGGTGACGCCGCCGCCCGCCGCGTAGAAATGCGACGCGGTCTTGGTGCGTTTGGCGGCCCAGTAGGTGATGCCCAGCGTGATGAGCACGAAGAAGATGAACATCGCCACGGCGGAGGGGCTGACCGAGGACGCCGCCGGGGCCGGGGCGGCGGCCTGGGCGAAGGCGAATCCGGGCGAGAGGCCGACGCCGAGCGTCAGCGCGTGAAGAAGCTTGCGGTTCACTTGGACGTCTCCTCGATGATCTCTTTGGTCAGGGTGTCGTAGGTTCCGTTGGCGCGATTCACGTAGTAGCCGGTCAACAGGAAGGCGGCGACGATCACCAGGATTCCCACGGGGATGCCGACCGTGGTGACGCCGCCCGTCAACGAGGCCCCCAGGAACCCCGGCGCGAAGGCGACGAGCAGGATGAACCCGAAATAGATGATGCACACCAATATCGAGAGCGTCACCCCCAGTTTCGCGCGCACGGCGACGAGGTGTTTGTACTTGGTGTTGTTCTCAATGGCTTCGAGGCTGGCTGCAGCCATGTATCCCTCCCATTTTGGTCGATCCGCAAGAACCGCGGACCCGATTCTTGCGCGCCGCGTGTAACCACGGCGAACGCCGGCTGAATTCAGGCGAGATTCGAGCCGATGCACTATTGATACAGCAGGTGCGGCGAGCGAGTCCCTCAGCCTTTGGTAAGGGGGCGCCCCGCTCGGGACGGTCGTTTGTGCCGGGGGCGGCGATCGGATAAGTTGCCTTGGGGCTGGCCCCCGGTCCGGATGAGGGGTATCACACTTGGCTCACGCGGCCCGAAACCCCATATCCTCGCCATACGCGGTTGCGCGAACGGCGAGATAGCTGTCAGAAAAGGCCGATTCAATGGATTTCCTCAAGCCACGGTTGCACCGCATGAACCGCCGCCGACGCATCTACGAAGGCAAAGCCAAGGTCCTCTACGAGGGCCCCGAGCCCGGCACCTTGATCCAGCACTTCAAGGACGACGCCACCGCCTTCAACGCCAAGAAGCACGAAGTCATTGAAGGCAAAGGCGTTCTGAACAACCGCATCTCCGAATATCTGTTCCAGCGGCTCAATGAGATCGGCGTCCCCACGCATTTCATGCGCCGCATCAACATGCGCGAGCAACTGATCCGCGAGGTCGAGATCATTCCGCTCGAGGTCGTGGTCCGCAACGTCGCGGCCGGCTCGCTGGCGACGCGCCTGGGCATCGAGGAAGGCACGCAACTGCCGCGTTCGATCATCGAATTCTATTACAAGAACGACGCGCTCAACGATCCCATGGTCTCCGAGGAGCACATCACCGCGTTCGGCTGGGCGAGCCCACAGGAAATCGACGACATCATGGCTCTCGCCATTCGCGTCAACGACTTCTTGACCGGGCTGTTCCTCGGCGTCGGCATCCGCCTGGTCGACTTCAAGATCGAATGCGGCCGCCTGTGGGAAGGCGACAACATGCGCATCGTCGTCGCCGACGAGATCAGCCCCGATTCGTGCCGGCTGTGGGACGTCAAGACGAACGACAAGATGGACAAGGACCGCTTCCGCAAGGATCTCGGCGGCATGATCGAGGCCTACACGGAAGTCGCGCGCCGCCTCGGCGTCGTGCAGGAAAACGAGACGCCGGGCGCCGGCGGGCCGCGGCTGGTCAAGTAAAGGCGGGATCCCCCTTTCCCCCCTTTGCGGGGGAAGGGGGACGCGCGAAGCGCGGCCGGATGAGGGGGGTCGCGCCATAGGGCGTCGAAAGACGCCCGTCTTTCGACGGGCTATGGCGCGACGGCTTCGAGCATTTAAGGCGCTTGGTCGCCGAAACTCGCGAGCCATGCGAAGCGCCGGTTCCTACGGCGTTCGGAAAGTGAGCGGCGCTTCGCGCAGCCATCGCGCTCCGCGCGATCCCCCTCATCCGTCGCCCCTGCGGGCGACACCTTCCCCCGCAAGGGGGGAAGGGGGCGCGGCGCCTCTACCCCAGATGCTCGGCGAAGAACTCCAGCGTGCGTGACTTAGCGAGGGCGGCGCTCGGCGCGTCGTAGCCGGGACCGACGTCGCGGTTGAACGCGTGGCCTGCCGGATAGAAGTAGATCGGCACGTCGGGATGCGCGGCCGCGACCTCGCGCACGCCGGCTACGGGAATGTGTTCGTCCTTTTCGCCGAAATGCAGCATCGTGGGGACGCGCGGCTTCAGGTCCTTGAGCCCGGCGATGCCGCCGCCGTAATAGCCGACGGCCGCCGACAGGCCCGGCGCTTGCGCCGCCGCCAGCCATGCGAAGGTGCCGCCCAGGCAATACCCGACGACGCCGACCTTGCCGGCGCTCTTGGCCGCCTCGATCGCGGCGCCGATGTCGAGCAGCGTCGCCTCGCGCGCAATCTTTTCGACGACCGCGCGGCCGCGCGCGAGGCCGTCGGGGCCGTAGGGGAAATCGGCGTCTCTTTCGCCGCGGTCGAATATGGCCGGCGCGATCGCGAGGTAGCCGTCGGCGGCGTAGCCCTCGGCGACGGAGCGGATATGGGCGTTGACGCCGAAGATCTCCTGCACGACGACGACGCCGCCGCGCGGGGCGCCTTGGGGCTCGGCGCGCCAGGCGCCCAACTCGAAGCCGTCGCTCGCTTTCAGTTTTATCCAATGGCCCATGACCGATGTTCCTTCTCGCGGGTCGTTTCCCGCGCTCGCCTCTCGCCGGCGCGCTACCGCCGCGACGGTCCGCGCTGAGCGACGGCGATCCCGCCGACGACGAGGACCAGCGCCACGACATGATACGCGGCGAACGGTTCGCCGAGCAAGACGACCGCCATCAACGCGCCGAACGCCGGCACCAGATTGACGAACACCCCGGCGCGGCCCGGCCCGATCAATTCAACGCCGCGCATGTAAAAGACTTGCGACACGAAAGCGGGTCCGAGCGCCGTGAACAGCAGCAGCAGCAGCCCCTCGCCCGTCGGCCAGACGAAGTCGCCGGCGGCGATCTCCCACGCCAAGAGCGGGACCGAGCTGACGAGAGCGGCCAACGCCATGCCGGCGAGAAGGCCGAGGCCGGAAACGCGCGGCCGATCGCGCAGTCCGAGGGTGTAGCCGGCGTAGAGGAAGCAGGCGATCAGCACCATGAGATCGCCGCTGTTGAAGGCGAGCCCGGCGAGCCTCGACGCATCGCCCTGCGAGGCGATCGCCACGACCCCGAGCATGGTGGCGAACGCGCCGAGCGCCTGCAGCGCGCGCACCTTCTCGCCCAGAGCGAACCGCGCGCCGATCAGCACGAAGGCGGGAATGGAGCCCTGGATGATCGACAGGTTGAGCGCGCCGGTGCGGTGCCCGGCGACGTAGAACAGCGCATTGAAGCCGGTGAAGCCGAGCGTGCCCATCAAGGCGACGAACAGCCAGCGTCCGCGCATGACCTCGATGTCCCGCCGCAGCGTCCCGCGCGCGGCCCAGGCGATCGGTCCGAGCGCCACCGCCCAGCGCCCGCAGGTCAGCGTCATCGGCGCGATCTGGCCGACCGCCATGCGGCTGGCGAGCGCATTGGCGGCCCAGATCAACGCCGTCAGCGACAACAGCGCGACGGGACTGCCCCAGGCTGCCCTCCAGGGTCTGGCCCACCACCACGCGGGATTCTCTGACATCGCGACTCCGCCTCGAGCGCCCCTCATCGGACGCGCCGCAGGGAAGGGCGAGTCGGCGCTTGAAGGTTTGGAACGCGCACTTACGTCGGCCGGCGGGCGATGGCAATGCGCGGCGCGGTCAATCGAGCGCGAGCGCCGTCATCCGCACCGCGCGCGCCAGCATCTGCGCCGCCGGCGAGGGCGGCGGGCCGGCGCGCACGGTCAGGCCGACCGGCCCGCCCGCGACCGGCGTGGTCAGCGGCAGGCGAATCAGCGCCCCCTCGCGCAAATCCTCGGCGACGACGCCGAAGGAAATGATCCACACCGCGTCGCTGGCGCGCACGTAGGCGCGCGCGAAGGGATGGGCGACGGTCTCCACGACGTCTTCGGGCTTGGCCAGCCCCTCGGAGAGAAAGAGACGGTCGACCTCGGGGCGAATGATCGATCCGGCGGTCGGGATCAGCATCGTCCGCCGCGCGAGGTCGGCCAGGCGCACCGGCCGCCCGTCGGCGGCCGGATGGCCCGGCCTCGCCACCGCGACGATCTCCTCGGAGTAGAGATGCTCGAAGGAAAGACCGATCATCGCCTGCGGCTCGGCGAGCCGGCCGACCATCAGATCGAGCCGGCCCTGCTTCAATCGGTCGAGCAGCCATTCGTTGGGCCCGGCCTCGATGCGCACGGTGGCGGTCAGGCCATCCTGTTTGGCGCGCAGCACCGCGTGCGGCATGACCCGCGCGGCGACCGTCGGCAGGACGCCGACGGCGAGGACGAAGCCGCCGCCGCGGGCGTTGGCGACCGTGTCGACGCCACGGCCGAGCTCGGCGTAGGCGGCGCCGGCGTGGGCGCGAAAGGCCTCGCCTTGCGCGGTGAGAACCGCGCCGCCGCGCCCGCGCTCGAACAGCGGCGCGCCGAGAATCTCCTCGAGTTCGCGGATCGCCCGCGACACCGCGGGCTGGGTCAGATGCAGGCCTTGCGCGGCGCGGCCGAACCCGGCGCGCGCCGCGACCTCGAGAAAACACGCGACGTGGCGAAGCTTCATCCGTCCGTCGATCATGGCGGCCCTTTCCGTCCTCGGCTAGCGGATTCACCCATCCGCGCCGCTTGCGGCCAATCCTCCAAGCCCCTGCCTCTCCCCGTAAACGGGGAGAGGGGAAGACAAGGCGCCGCGCGCCCCTCTCCCCGCTTGCGGGGAGAGGTTGGGTGAGGGGCCGGGGGGAGTAGCCGCCCTGTCGCCGAGTCGCGTGCACGCCGCAGCCTTCGTTCGATCTTGTTCATACCAATTTCGGTATCGAACGATAAGCCAATATCATTTTCCATATCTGTTTTCATATGCGATTCTCCGCGGACGCCAAGCCCGGGGTCGGGCGAGCGGGAGCGGCCAAGCATGCGTTTTGTCAGGAGCGGAGAGGCGACGTTGCACGTCGAGGCGAATCTGCTTCGCGATCGGCCGACGGTCGTCTTCGTCAATCCGCTCGGCGCGGACTTGCGGATTTGGGACGACGTCGTCGCCGCGCTCGCCCGGGCGCGCCTCGGCGCGCTGCGCTATGATCTGCGCGGCCAGGGCCTCTCCGATCTCGGCGCGACGCCGATCCGCTTGAGCGATCACGTCGCCGATCTCGAAGCGGCGCTGGCGAGCTTTGGAATCGCGCGCGCGGCGATCTGCGGCCTTTCGGTCGGCGGCATGATCGCCCTCGGCCTCGCGCGCAAGCGTCCCGACCTCGCGGCCGGCCTCGTTCTGTGTTGCACGGCGCCGCGCGTCGGCACGGCCGAATCGTGGGACTCCGGCATCGCCGCGATCGAAAGAGGCGGCGTCGGCGCGATCGCCGAAGCCGTGCTGCAGCTCTGGTTCTCGCCCGCCGCCTATAGCGAAAACGGCCCCGCGGTGGCGCTCTGCCGCAACATGCTGGCGCGGACCCCGGCGGACGGCTACGCCGCGACGTGCGCCGCGCTGCGCGAGGCCGACCTCGAGGACGCGGCGCGCGCCGTGGCGGCGCCGACGCTGTGCTTGGCGGGGGAGCGCGATCGCGCGACGCCGCCCGAGAGCGTGCGCGCGCTGAGCGCGATGATTGCCGGCGCGCGATTCGCGACGATCGTCGGCGCCGGGCATATGCTCTGCGTCGAAGCGCCGGAAGCCCTCGCCGACCATATCGTCCGCTTCGTCGATGAAATCTATGCGTGCGACGAGAGCCTTTTCGCGCGCGGCATGGCGGTGCGCCGGCGGGTCCTCGGCGACGGCCATGTCGACGCCGCCGAGCGCAACAAGACCGCCCTCGACGCCGACTTCCAGCGCTTCATCGCCGAGGGCGCCTGGGGCTCGGTGTGGTCGCGGCCCGGCCTCACGCTGCGCGAGCGCTCGATGATCACCATCGCGCTGCTCGCGGCGCTCGGCCACGAGGGCGAAGTGGCGATGCACGCGCGCGCGACGCGCAACACCGGGGCGACGCAGGGCGACGTCGCGGAGGCGCTGCTGCACGTCGCCGTCTACGCCGGCGTTCCCGCGGCCAACCGCGCCTTTCACACCGTGAAGAAGACGTTCGAGGCGATGGAGGAGCACCCATGATCAACGCGCCCGTTTCGCAACGCGACTGGAGCGCGCATCCGCCGCTGCTCCACCCCCCCTACGCCTCGACCGCGCTGCGCGCGCCGACGAAGCCGCTGATCCCGCTCGCCCACGGCCTGGCGGAAACGACCGGGCCGCTCTTCGGCCACGAGAGCGTCGGCCCGCTCGATCACGATCTGACGCAGAACGGGCGGCGCAACGGCGAGGCGCTCGGCGAGCGCATCGTGGTGACCGGGCGCGTCCTCGACGAGGACGGGCGCCCGGTGCGCAACACGCTGATCGAAATCTGGCAAGCCAACGCGGCCGGCCGCTACGTCCACAAGGTCGACCAGCACGCCGCGCCGCTCGATCCGAACTTTCTCGGCGCCGGCCGCTGCGTCAGCGACGACGACGGCGTCTACAAGTTCACCACGATCAAGCCCGGCGCCTATCCCTGGCGCAATCATTTCAACGCCTGGCGGCCCAACCACATCCACTTCTCGCTGTTCGGCAATACGATCGCCTCGCGGCTGGTGACCCAGATGTATTTTCCCGGCGATCCGCTGCTGGCGCTCGATCCGATCTATCTGAGCGCGCCCGAGGGCGCGCGCGAGCGCCTGATCTCGCGCTTTTCGCTCGACGTCACCGAGCCGGAATTCTGCCTCGGCTACGTCTTCGACATCGTGCTGCGCGGCCGCAGCGAAACGCCGTTCGAGGGACGCGCCCGATGAGCAAGCAAACGCCGTCGCAGACGGTCGGCCCCTATTTCGCCTATGGGCTCACCGCGCAACAATACCATTACCCCAACAGCCAGATCGCCGACGGGACGCTGGCGAGCGAGGGCGCGGCGGGCCGCATCCGCATCGTCGGCCGCGTGCTCGACGGCGCGGGCGCGCCGATCCCCGACGCGATGATCGAAATCTGGCAGGCCGATTCGGCCGGCCGCTATGGCGCGCCGGGCTTTTGCGGCTTCGGCCGGCAGGGAACGGGAACGGACGCCGAAGGCCGCTTCGTCTTCGACACGATCAAGCCGGGCGCGGCGGCGGGCTGCGCGCCGTTCGTCACGCTCGTGGTCTTCATGCGCGGCCTGCTCAGCCACGTCTACACCCGGCTCTATTTCTCCGACGAGCCAGCCGCCAACGCCGCCGATCGGACGCTCGCGACGGTTCCCCCGGAGCGCCGAAATACGCTCATCGCCCGGCGCGACGAAGCCGAGCCCAGCGCCCTCTATCGCTTCGACATCCATATGCAGGGCGAAGACGAGACCGTCTTCTTCGACCTATGATCGGGACTCGAAATGGTTGAGCGCACGCAAGTCGCGATCGTCGGCGCCGGCCCTGCGGGACTGCTGCTGGCCGAGGTTCTCCGGCGTGAGGGAATCGAGTCGATCGTCCTCGAACGGCGCGATCGCGCCCATGTCGAGGGGCGCATTCGCGCCGGCGTGCTCGAAACGGGAACGGTCGAGATGATGCGGCGCGCCGGCGCGGCCGAACGGCTGGAGCGCGAGGCGCTGATCCACGAAGGCATCGAGATCGCCGTCGACGGGGCGCGCCGGCGCATCGACTTTCGCGAGCTGACCGGCGCCAGCGTGACCGTCTACGGGCAGACCGAGGCGACCAAGGATCTCGGCGAACGCCGCGCCGCCGCCGGCGGGCGCACGATTTACGAGGCGCTCGACGTCGTCCTCCACGACATCCACTCGAAGCGGCCGCGCGTGCGTTTTCTTCACCAGGGCGAGCGCGCCGAGATCGAGGCCGACTTCGTTGCGGGCTGCGACGGCTTTCACGGCGTCTGCCGCGCCAGCATCCCAGACGATCGAATGCGCGCTTACGAGCGGGTCTATCCTTTCGCCTGGCTCGGCGTCATGGCCGACGCGCCGCCGCCGGCCGAGGAACTGATCTACGCCCGGCACGATCGCGGTTTCGCGCTGTGCTCGATGCGCTCGCGCGTCCGCTCGCGCCACTATCTCCAGGTTTCGCCCACCGAGGACCTCGAGGCGTGGTCGGCCGACCGCATCTGGTCGGAAATCGCGCTGCGGATCGGCGACCCCAGGGGCGAAACGCTGAAGACCGGCCCGTTGATCGAAAAGAGCCTGACGCCGATGCGCAGCTTCGTCTGCGAGACGATGCGCTGGGGCCGGCTGTTTCTGGCGGGCGACGCCGCCCACATCGTGCCGCCGACCGGCGCCAAGGGGCTCAATCTGGCGGCGAGCGACGTCTACTACCTCTCGCAGGCGATCCTCGCCTTCTACCGCACGGGCTCGGCGAGCGAACTGGACGCCTATCCCGAGCGCGCGCTGGCCCGCATCTGGAAGGCGCAGCGGTTCTCCTGGTGGATGACGACGATGCTGCACAATTTCGGCGCGCTCGACGCCTTCCAGGACAAGCTCGGCCGCGCCGAGCTCGGCTATGTCCTCAGTTCGCGCGCCGCGCAGACGGCGCTCGCTGAGAATTACGTCGGCTTGCCCTATTGAGGCGGGTCGGCCGCATCGCGGCGGCGCGCCCAAAACGAAGCGGCGCCGGCCTGGCCGACGCCGCTCGATCGTTTTCGCCCGAGGCGGGATCGATCAATACTTGGTCACCAGCGGCGCTTGGGGCGCGGCGTAGACCGGCTCCTCGCCGATCATCCAGCGCAGGCCGATGCGGAAGTCGTTGTAGGCGAGATCGTTCTTAGACAAGACGTAGTTGGCCACTCCGCCGCCGCAGGTGCCCAAGCAGTGCGAGGCGCCCGAAGTGTATTTGCCGAGATCGAGATAGCGATAGCCGAGCTCCAGCTTCAGGTTCTGCGTCACGTCGAAATCGAGGCCGGTCATCAGCGCCCAGGCGAAGTTGGTCTTGGAGCCGTCGCTGAAATAGCCGCCGCTCGGTCCGGCAGTGACGAGTGGTCCGGTCACTGTGTAGGAGACTATGCCCTGATCGGTCATGCCGGAAAGGGTGTTGCTGGCCAAGCCGACGCCGGCGCCGATGTAGGGCGTCATGCCCCACCACGTCCCCAGATCGACATAGCCGTTGACCAAGCCGACCCACGAAGAAATGTTCCCTCGATAGAAGTCAGCTATTTGGGTCGGGTTACTTGTGTTGATGTTCGCCGCGTCGTTGAGCACGTAGAGCGACTGGAAGTGCGATCCGCCACGATACTCGCCCGTCACGTCGAAGCGAAGCCAGTTGTTGAACTGGTATCCGACGCCGAGATCGAAATTCATCGCCGCGGAAATCGTCGAATTGTAGAAGGCTTCGGTCGGCGTGCCGAGGTAGTAGCCGGGGGCCGCGGTCGCGATCGGGTCGGGCGAGTTGAAGAGGTTCGGCGCATTGGCGTTGATGCCGAGCCCGACGTCGCCGCGCAGATACCAGCCGCTGAATTCGGCCGCCGGGGGCGGCGGTTCGATCGCGGGGGCGGGCGGCAGGAGATCGGCGGCGACGGCCGCGCGGGCCAGGGCGAAAAACGCGCCGCCGGCGAGTAGGAGGGCCTTGAACTTGGCCATGACGAAATCCCTTCGTTCGACGCGCGCTCGAGGCTCGCGCGCAACTGCATCGAAGGGAAAAATGCCATGAACACCTTAATGCCGACTTAACCCTAAAAATTGACCTTAATGAAAGGTGACCGCTCGGTTTGCAGGATAAATGCGGCGTTGACGAAAGGGATTCAGCCGGTCGACGATGCTTCTTCGTTCGATGTTTCTTGCGGCGTCGCGTTCTCTACGAAGCCGTGGGAGATCGCCGCAGCTCCCGCGCGCCCGCGCTCGGCCAATCCAGCGTTTCAACACTTCTGAAATCGTTGATTACGCTGCCGGAGCCCCGTTGAGGCTCGCCAAGGCGATCTTCTGGCGTCCCGCCGCGTCGAAATTCTCCGGCGCGAGCCAGCGTTCGAACGCCGCGCGCCGCGACGGCCATTCCGAATCGAGCATCGAGAACCACGCGGTGTCGCGGTTGCGCCCCTTGACGATCATGTGCTGGCGGAACACCCCTTCGAAGGCGAAGCCGAGGCGCAGCGCCGCGCGCTTCGAGGGCGCGTTGAGGTCGTTGCACTTCCACTCGTAGCGGCGATAGCCGAGGTCGTCGAAGACGTAAGCCGCGAAGAGATATTGCGCCTCGGTGGCGCCGATCGTGCGCTGCATCGCCGGCGTATAGAGAATATTGCCGATTTCGATCACGCGATTCGTCGCGTCGACGCGCATCAGGGTCTGGTAGCCGACGGCCAAGCCCGAGGCGTTGTCGAGGACGGCGAAAAACAGCGGATCGGCCGATTGCGCCTTGGCCGCGATGCTGGCCTTGAAGGCGGCCGCGTCGGCGAAAGGGCCGTCCGGCAGGTAGGTCCACAGGCGATCCCTGTCGCCGCCGTTGGCGCCGCGGAAGAGCGCGTCGGCGTGCTTGTCCGCGTCGAGCGGAACCAGCGTGACCGCGCGCCCGCGCAAGGTCGCGCGTTCGGGACGCTTGGCGGGGCGGGGGTTGACCAGCGGGCCGACGGGTTGGAGGGAAGGAGGCATTGTTTTCGAGTCGTCCTTTGTTCGCGAACAGCGTCGGCGGAATGGAAAACGGGCCTACAATCGCTCCACTTGAACCACTTCCACCCCGTGACTGGATCGAAAGCGCGCGTCGTTGGTGATGAAAACATCGCACTGGTTTTCCAGCGCGGCAAGAAAATGCAGCGCGTCCACGAGCTTCAAGCCTTTTTGCGCGCCGAGCTTCGCCGCGGCCCTGAGGCGCTCGCCGTCGACCGGCGCAATTTCGAAAAGCGCGATCTCGTCGAAAATCTCGACGTAGCGCGCCTCCAGCGCCGCACTTTGCAATTTGTAGGCGCCATAGAGGCACTCCGCGACGCCGACTTCGCTAATGACGATGGGCGCGCCTGCCCTCACCGCCCAGGCGATGGCGTCGCCGATCTTGGCTTGGCTCGCGTCGGCGCGTTCGACGAAATAGATCAGCGCGTTCGAATCGAGATAAAGCCGAGAAGCGTGGCGGTAGGCGTCACTCATCGCCGCGGAAGGCCCGGCTGCGCTCCGCCAAACGCGCGGGCGTCTGCTCGCCGACGAGGCCGACGCCGACGCCGCCCAGTTCGAGCAAGCGAGCGAGGCGCTCGCGCCGATCGGCGTCGGCCGGCGCCGCCAGCTCTTCGCGCAGGCCCGGCAGGCTCCGCGCCCGATCGATGGAAATCGTGACCAGCGTTGGGCGGCCATGCGAGGTGTGGACGACGGGCTCGCGGCGCGCAGCTTCCGCGAAGGCGCCGTAGCGATCCTTGATTTCCTTTGACGACATGGATTTCATGGAAGGGGCTCGATGGCTGCGGGACCTTAAGAGCCATTATAGCTCGATTGTCTCGGTCGACAAGAAGCCTCCCGAGATTCGCCGCTCGGACCTTCGACGCGCGATAAGAAACCTGCAAGACGCCGCGACCGGACGAAGTTGGGAGACCTCTTCGCCTTCGCGATCCCGGCCGACTCCCGCGCGCCGGTCGCGCCCCCCGTCAATGATTGTCCCTGGGCACGCCCATCGTTTGCGCCAGGCGCTGGTATTTCACCGCCGGCTTCAGCACCATGCCCTCGTCGAACTGGGCGACCATTTCGCGCTGAATCTGCTGCCACGGCGTCTGGCTCTTCGGGTAGGCGTAGCCGTGCTTCTCGAGCGCCGCCCGGCGCTTCGCGAGCTCCTCGTCGGAAATGAGGATGTTCGCGGCGCGCTTCTTGAGGTCGATGCGGACGCGGTCGCCGGTGCGCAGCAGCGCGAGGCCGCCGCCGGCCGCCGCCTCGGGTGAAGCGTTGAGGATCGAGGGCGAGCCCGAGGTGCCGGACTGCCGGCCGTCGCCGATGCAGGGCAGGGCGTTGACGCCCTTCTTGAGCAGCGCAGCCGGCGGCTGCATGTTCACCACTTCCGCGCCGCCGGGATAGCCGATCGGCCCCGTGCCGCGGATGAACAGCATGCAATGCTCGTCGATCGCGAGCGTGGGGTCCTCGATGCGGTGGTGATAGTCCTCCGGCCCGTCGAACACGATCGCGCGGCCTTCGAAGGCCTCCGGATCGCTCGGATCGGAGAGGTAGCGCTGGTGGAACTCCGCGTCGATCACGCTGGTCTTCATGATCGCGTCGTCGAACAGGTTGCCGCGCAGCACGATGAAGCCGGCGTCCGGCTTCATCGGCGCCTCGATCGGGAAGATGACGTCCGGATCGTCGGAGGCGCGCCCCTTGCAATTCTCGCCGATCGTCTTGCCGTTGACGGTCAGCGCGCCCTCGTGGATGAGCTTGGCTTTCATCAGCTCGTTGACGACGGCGGGCGCCCCGCCGGCGCGGTGGAACTCCTCGCCCAGATACTTGCCGGCCGGCTGCATGTTGACCAGCAGGGGCACGCGATGCCCGATCTTCTCCCAATCGTCGATGCTCAGCTCGACGCCAATATGGCGGGCGATGGCGTTGACGTGGATCGGCGCGTTGGTCGAGCCGCCGATCGCGCTGTTGACGACGATCGCGTTCTCGAAGGCCGAGCGGGTGAGGATGTCCGAAGGCTTCAGATCCTCGCGCACCATCTCGACGATGCGGCGGCCCGTATCGTAGGCGATCTGGCCGCGTTCGCGATGCGGCGCGGGGATGGCGGCGCAGCCGGGCAGGCTCATGCCGAGCGCCTCGGCGAGCGCGTTCATCGTCGAGGCGGTGCCCATGGTGTTGCAATGGCCGACCGACGGCGCCGAGGAGGTCACGATCTCCATGAA